>CAZKGD010000017.1:40263-47004 GCA_964552215.1 uncultured Caldimonas sp. | reverse complement strand
GCCTCGGTGTCGTGGCTGATCTGCTGGTAGAAGGCGTGGTACTGCGCTTCGGTGATGTCGCCCTTGGCGCGCGTCCACAGGGCCGCGGCCTGGTTCACCGTCTCCCATTCGTCCTTGAGAACGTGCTCGCCCTTGTCCGCGTCCCACTCTTCCTTGCGCATCAGGATGGGCAGGGAGATGTGGTCGGAGTACTTGCCGATGATGGACTTCAGCCGCCAGCGGCTGAGGAAATCGGCCTCGCTCTCGCGCAGGTGCAGGATGACGTCGGTGCCGCGCTGCGATCGGGTGATGGGCTCGACCTCGAAGTCGCCCGTACCCTCGCTGCTCCAGCGCACGCCCTCCTCGGGCTTGAGGCCGGCGCGGCGGGATTCGACGGTGATGCGGTCGGCCACGATGTAGCCACTGTAGAAGCCCACGCCGAACTGGCCGATGAGCTGGGCGTCCTTCTGCTGGTCGCCCGAGAGGCGGTCCATGAACTCGCGCGTGCCGCTCTTGGCGATGGTGCCGAGGTTGGCAATGGCCTCCTCGGCCGACAGGCCGATGCCGTTGTCGCTGATGGTGAGGGTGCGTGCGTCCTTGTCGAAGCTCACGCGCACTTCGAGGTTGGGCTGGTCTTCGTAGAGCGCGTTGTGATGCAGGGCCTCGAAGCGCAGCTTGTCGCAGGCGTCCGACGCATTCGAGATCAGCTCGCGCAGGAAGATTTCCTTGTTCGAGTACAGCGAGTGGGTGACGAGGTGGAGCAGTTGCTTGACTTCGGCTTGGAATGACAGGGTTTGCTTGTCCATGGCGGCGTCACGGCGTGAGGTGAGAGGAAGATGGGCGCGAAGTATGCCGCGCCCGGGCGACGACGGCATCTTGGGGGTGGTCGGGGCAATTTCAAGCCCCTGGAAAAAAAGCGCGCCCGCCGGTCTCCCGGGCGGGCGCTCAAGCCGGGGCCCGAGGGCCCGGCGGTCACGAGGAGGGTCGGTGCCTCAAGGCCGGGACGTCAGGGCGTGGCCTCCACGAACACGGCCACACTGCGGCCGGGCACGCTGAAGGTGCCGCTGCCGGCGGTGAAGGTCGCGCCCTGGACCCGGGTGTCACTGCCGCTGGCCAGCACGGGGTGCAGGGCCAGGCTGCGGCCGGTCAGCGCGGCCACCGCATAGGTCTGGGCGTTGGGCGTGGCGTTGATGAGCACCACGAGGTTGGTGTAGCGGCCGTCGCCGCACAGGCTGTTGTTGGCCTTGCGCCCGGTGACGCGCATCACGATGAGGCCGTCACGCTGGTCGGCGGCATCCGGGAAGCTCACGCAATCGCGCACGTCGGCCCCGCTGCGCAGGCGCAGCATCGTCGTGTCGGCACGCACGCGCAGCAGGTCGAGCACGGCATCGCGGGTGGCGCGGATGTCGGCCGTCGTCGGCGGGATGTTGGCGTTGCTCAGGATGGGGCGCATGCGGTCCCACTCGGCCTCGTTCTTTTCGGCCGAGGGCAGGCCCATGGTGCCGAAGTAGTTGGTCGTGGCCGACCAGTCGATGCGGTTGAACCAGTCACCCGCGTTGTAGCTGTCGCGGTCCAGGCTCTTGGTGCGCAGCAACTCGTCGCCCGCATGCAGGAAGGGGATGCCCTGCCCCATGAGCACCGTGCCGAGCGCCACCACCTGGGCCCGTGCACGCTCGGCCGCCGTGGTCGTGGTGGGCAGCTTGAACTGGTTGATGTCGAAGAGTGTTTCGCCATCGTGCACGCCGGCATAGTTGACGACCTCGTGCGGGTCGGCGGTGTAACCGGCGGGCTGGCCGCCGTAGTCGTAGGCCGATGCCAACTGCCCGTTGAGCATGAAGTCGTGCACGCTGCCGGCCATCCCCAGGCGGATGAGGTTCTGCATGTATCGCAGGTCGTTGCGCTGGGCCGTGGTGCAGGCACCGGCATTGAGGGCATTGTTGTCGTAGCAGCGCCCGCTGACGAAACCCTGGCGGCGGGTCACGTCGTCGCCCGAGTCGAACGGACCACCACCGCGGATGGCATCACGGATGCGATCGCTGAAGGAGCCGATGCCGGTGCCACGCAGGTTGGCCTGGCGGGCCTGGATGAACTGGCGGTCGTTCTCCACCTCGCCGAAGTTCCAGGCTTCGCCGTAGTAGAGCAGTTCACGGCCGGCGGCGGCGTCCACGGCCGTGCGAGAGGCCTGCATGGCCGACAGCGGAATGTGGCCCATGATGTCGAAGCGGAAGCCATCGACCTTGTACTCGACCGCCCAGGTCTTCAGGGTGTCGGTCATGAGCTTTTCCATCATCGCGTACTCGGGCGCGGTGTTGTCGCAGCAGGTCGAGCGCTCGATGAACCCGTCACCGTTCTGGCGATAGTAGTAGCCCGGAACGATGCGGTCGAGGAAGCTGCCGCTGGTGTGGTTGTAGACCACATCGAGCACCACGCGCAGGCCGTTGCCGTGCAGCGCCTGCACCATCTCGCGGAACTCGCGCACGCGCACCACGCCGTCGGCGGCATCGGTGGCGTAGCTGCCCTCGGGGGCGCCGTAGTGGCGCGGGTCATAGCCCCAGTTGAAGCAGTCTTCGTCCTTGGTGGCGGCGATCGTGGCCTGTGGGACCTCGCTGGTGGGGCCGGCCGAGACGACATTGGGCGTCGTGCAGCCGGTCTCGGGGATGGTGGCCAGGTCGTAGGTGGGCAGCAGGTGCACGTGGGTGAGGCCGGCATCGGCCAGCGCCCGAAGGTGGCGCACGCCGTCCGTGTCGGCCTGGGCGAAGGCGGTGTACTTGCCGCGGTGGGTGGCAGGCACGGTCGGGTCGTTCACCGAGAAGTCGCGCACGTGCAGTTCATAGATCACGCTGTCGGAGGGCGCGTCCAATGCAGGAATCGCATGTGCATCCCACCCCGCCGGCTTGAAGGCGGCGTCGGACAGGCGCGCCACCAGTGCGGCCTGGCTATTGGCATTGAGCGTGACGGCATACGGATCGGTCACGGTGTTCGTGACCACACCGCCGTCCTGGCGCGAATAGACCTGCACCCGGTAGGTGTAGTAGGCGTTGTTCACCCACGCGGCGTCACCGGTGTAGCTCCATACGCCGGACTCGGTGTCCTCGGTCATGGCGCGCAGCGGGTCGTTGCCAACGGCCAGTTCGACCGAGCGTGCGGTCGGGGCCCACAGGCGGAACACGGGCCGCCCCGTACCATCGAAGCTCACCCCCAGGGTCTGGGGCACGGCCTGGGCGGCATAGACATCGTCGAGCACACCCTGGATCTGGAGCTGGGTGGCATCCGTGATCCGGCCCTGAGACACGCGGGCCACCACGAGCTGGCCCTTGAGCAGTTGCCTGACCTCGGCCTGCGCAGCGCTGGGCAACGCAAACGCCGGGGCGTTGGCCAGGTGGCGGAAGCGATCACGCAGCGCCGTCTCCAGCGTGGTACCCGACAACTCGTGATAGCCGTCGGCGCCCTGGATGCCGTTGGCGTTGGCCGTGATGCCCCCCTGGGCGGCGTAGTACAGCCTCAGGGTGCCGCCGGTGGACAGGCCGGGCCAAACGAGGCGCGAGGTGGACAGCCACATCGCGCGCGCATTGCCGATGTTCAGGCCGCTGGCGGCCTCGGCGCTGCTGTAGGTCGTGCAGTCGCCCTGCTTGAGCCAGATCTCCTGGCCGGCCGTGGCGATGTCGGCAGCGAAGGTGGCCACCCGGTCGCATTCCTGGTCCTTCTCGGCCGTCGTCTCGCTGGTGGGACGATTGAGCAGGAAGTCCATGCGGCCGGCCGTGGCATCCACGGGGATGTCGGCATAGCGGCCGAAGCCGCTGGAGCCACTGAACGCAAAGCGCGGGGACCCTGGCCAGCCCGTCGACGGGGTCGTCGGGCCATTCCAGGAGTAGACGGCCCACCCGTCGTAGTCGCCCGCCGAGCGCTGGTAATGCACCCGCAGCGTCCCCGCCGGGACCGGGCCGGCGCTCCCGCCACCGTCGCCCCCGCCCCCGCCACTTCCGCCGCCACCGCCACCGCAGGCGGCGAGCAGCCCCAGTGTGCCGGCCATGGCCAAGGCCGCACCCATGCGGCTCCAACCCCGTCTTATCGCTTGCATCATCGTCGTCTCCTGTGTTCAGGTGCCAGGAGGGACCACGATGGACGAGGCCAGGGCGCGCTCGCCCTCCAGACACGGCGAGGGCGATGCTATTGGAGTAAAACTACACGGTCAATCTTGGGATTAACCCTGAAATTAGCTCTTTAAGCCTGTAGTTTATGTAGTCAAATTACTGTTTCATCGGCCTGGAGCTCACCGCTCCAGCGCAGACATTGCTGGCGCACGAGTTCGGGCAGGAGGCGTTCGCGGACGTGCACCTGGCGGGCCCAGGTGGCATCGTTGCCATGCCGCTCGAGTTCCAGGCGCAAGTAGTCGAGCGCGGCTTCGGCCTTGAGTTCGATCGCATGCGATTCCAGACGGGCCAGCGTGGCGAGGATGTCCTCGCGCAGCGTACGGTGCTCGCCTGTCTTGGGGTCCACGAAGCTGCCTTCGGGGCCGAAACGGCAGGCCTGGAAGCGGTTGAAGGTGTAGACGAGGTAGTCGTCCTCGGCCAGTTCGAAGGGCTTCTCGACCGTCAGCCAACGCGAGACGCACTGGATGTAGGCCGCCAGGGCGGCCGCCTTGTCGATGGTGAGCGGCGTGTCGAGCACGCGGACCTCGATGGTGCCGAACTCGGGCTTGGGGCGGATGTCCCAGTAGAAGTCCTTCATGCTCTGGACCACGCCGGTGCGCGTCATCTTCTCGAAGAAGACGCCGAAATCGTCCCAGGTGGTGCAGAACGGCGCCCGGCCCGACAGCGGAAAGGCGAACACCGAGTTCAGCCGCGCCGAATGGAAGCCAGTGTCGGTGCCCTGCACGTAGGGGCTGGACGCCGACAGCGCGATGAAGTGCGGGATGAAACGTGACAGGCCATGCAGCAGCACCAGGGCGTCGTCGGGCCCCGGGCAGCCCACGTGCACGTGCTGGCCAAAGATGGTGAACTGCTTGGAGAGGTAGCCGTACAGCTCGGAGAGCATGTGGAAGCGTGGCGTGTTGAAGATGCGCCGTTCGCTCCAGTCCTGGAAGGGATGGGTGCCGCCGCCGGACAGGCCCACGTTGAGCTTGTGGGCGCACTCGACCAGGGCATCACGGATCTCGGTGAGCTGCCCCAGGGCGTCGGCGTGATTGCGGCAGATGCCCGTGGACAGCTCGATCATGCTGTCGGTCATCTCGGGCTTCACGTCGCCGGGGATCTTGCGCTTGGCCATCAGGCGCAGCAGGTCGGCCGAGCTGGGAGACAGGTCGTAGTCGTGGCGGTTGACAATGGCCAGTTCGAGCTCGACGCCCAGGGTCAGCGGTTCGGAGGTGGAGAAGGTTTCCAGGCTCATGGGGGTCCTCGGGTGGGGGCTCAGGCTCCGCGCTGGGGAGTGATTTCACGGGCGCCGCGCAGGGCGGCCAGCACGGCCAGCGCACCCACCAGTTCCATCAACGCCACCGCGCTCAGGGCGATGGGTGCGATCTGGGCAGCAAAGACCGCATGCGACATCTGCAGGTCGACGAACAGGACCAGGGCCGTGGCCGACAGCGGCGTGAGCGCCAGGCTCAGGCCCAGGCCTTGACGAATCGACTGCCCGCTGAACCAGCCCAGGGTGAGCACGGCCCCGGCCTTGGCGGCCAGCCGTACCGCCATTGCGAGGATGGCCAGGCCCGCCCCGGCCGCCAGGGCGGCGATCGACCAGGAAGTGCTGACGATGACGAACAGCAGCAGCACCAGAACCCCGCCGGCCGTGCCGAAATGTCGGGGCCACACCCAGGGCCGTTCGGTGGTGTTGCGCAGCCACAGCCCGGCCATCAGCGGCACCAGCAGCGTGGACAGGTTGAGCACCTGGGTCAGGGCGAGGGCGAGCGTGATCAGGCCCAGCAGCAGCAAGGTGGAGTTCTCGTTGCGAAGGTCGAGCCCTCGCGCCACGCGCGCCACGGCATAGCCCAGCAGTCCGGCCACCAGCACCGACCCGGCCACCACATACAGCGGCTGGACGATCGCCTGCACCGGGTTCTGGCCGGTGTCCAAATCCAGCCAGGCCAGCAGCAGCTTGCTGGCGAACACCGCGTACAGGGTGTTGAGCGCCGTCATCATCGACACCCGCTCGGTGACCTGTCCGGCCGCCCCGAATTCGGACGCCACACGCGAAATCACGGCGGCCGAGGTGGGCACGGCCAGCACGGCCAGCGCGACGGCCGCCGGCGTCTCCAGCCCCGCCCAGCGCATCACCAGGTAGACCGCCGCAAAGGTCAGCAGCGACTCGGCCAGGCTGGTGACCAGAAGGAAGGGGTTGGTGCGCAGCCAGCGCAGATAGACCCTCGAGCCCAGTTCGAAGAGCAGCAGCCCGAGCGCAAGGTCAACAATGACGCGCAGCGAGGGTGACAGGCCCCCGGCCGCCATGCCGTAGCCCGCCAGGCCCACGCCCATGCCGGCCAGGGCATAGCCCACGATGCGAGGCAGTCCCACCCAGCGGAACACGGCCTCGCCGACGAGTGCGCCCACGATGATGACCAGCGAGCCCCAGAGCAGTCCTCCCGAGCCAGACAGGCTGATGCCCAAGGTGCCGAGGATGGATTCAAGCATGGCGCGATTCCCTTTCTTGTTCGTATCGTCCCGGCGGCCTGCGGCCGCAAGTGCTACGTCAACCCGGCGCCGGGTGACGCGTTATGGGGGGACCATGCCACACAACGGCCCGCCCCCCCGAACTATCCCCTAGCGGCTT
>CAZKGD010000017.1:0-40253 GCA_964552215.1 uncultured Caldimonas sp. | reverse complement strand
ATGGTCTCCCATCCCAGCGAAAACCCTACCCTGCCCGCCGATGTGCTGCGCGCCCTGCGCAGCTTTCGCATGATCGTGCGCTCGATCAAGCAGCATTTTCAGCACGTGCAGGAAGCCACCGGGGTCAGCGGCTCCCAATTGTGGTGCCTGGTCACCATCCAGGCCCAGCCGGGCATCCGTGTGACCCAGTTGGCCCAGGCGCTGGGCATTCAGCAGGCCACAGCGAGCAATCTGGTGGATGCCCTGGACCGAAAGGCTCTCATCGAACGCCGGCGCGACCAGCGCGACCAGCGTGTGGTGAGCCTCTTCCTGAGCGAAGCAGGAGCGCACATCGCACAGGCCGCCCCGCAACCGGTGGCCGGCATTCTGCCTGATGCGCTGGAACGCCTGGACCCTTCGGCTCTGGCTCAGCTCAATGGCCTGCTCGAACAAGTGATCGGCCTGATGGCGCTGCAGGCGCCGGACGGGCGCGACGTGCCGCTGGCGGACGCCTGACGGGCCATCGGGCCCCCAGGTCGGGCCGGGGCACAGGCCTCAGGAAGCCCGGGGCTGCAGGCGGAAGTCGAAGTTCAGGGTGTGGAAGGGCTGGTCGCTTCGCCCGCCGTCCGGCGTGGGGCCGGGCTCGTGGCGCGCAAACGGGGCCATCAGCGAGGACCGCACCCCGAAGACCACGTCCGAGTCCAGATAGGGATCGCAGTCACGGAACACGTGGGTGATCAGGGGCTCGTAGCCCGGGGCCTCGACCATGAAGTGCACATGGGCCGGCCGCCAGGGATGGCGCCCGGTGGCCACCAGCAGGCGGCCGACCGGCCCGTCGGTGGGGATGGGATAGGCCACCGGCAGGATGGAGCGGAACCAGAAACGGCCCTGGGCATCGGTGCGGAAGACACCGCGGGCGCGCGGGTGGGGCAGGTCGGCGTACTGCACGTCGTACTGGCCCTCGTCATCGGCCTGCCAGACATCCACCTTGGCGTCGGCCACCGGCTCGCCGTCAAGCCCGGCGACCGTGCAGTTCACGTACAGCGGCTCGCCCGGCGCACCGGCCGCCATATCGTCGCCGTTGTTGAAGCGCGGCGCATCGGCCACGTGAAACGGGCCGAAGACGGTGGACTCGGTGGCCCCCGGCGCCTTTTTCTGGTTCTGGGAGACAGCCAGCATCGACAGGCCCAGCACGTCGGACAGCAGGATGAACTCCTGGCGGCGGTCGTCACACTTGTGCCCGGTGGCCGTCAGGAACCGGATGCCCTCCATCAGTTCATCTTCGGTGAGCTTCACCTCGCGCATGAAGTCGTGCAGGTGCTGCACCAGGGCGCACAGCAACACCTGCAGCCGCGGGTTGTCGCATCGCTGCAGCTGCGCCAGGACGGCCGGGGTGATGGTGTGTTCGTCGATGTTGCGCATGGTGATGCTCAATCGGGTGAGGCTGGCGGTGTGCCCAGGACCAGGCGCCGGCGCGTGGGGAAGAGGCTCCACCCCCATCGTTGCTGGGCGTAGCCCCACAGTCCCTGCTTGAAGAAGACGGTGACAAAGATGGCCAGCGCGCCCAGGCCGATGAGGTACCAGGTGCCGTAGTCGCTGAACCAGCGGTTGAGCGCCCAGAAGATCAATGCCCCGAGGATGGGGCCTTCGATGGTACCGATGCCACCGATTACCACCATGAAGATGGCGAAGGCCGTCCAGTTCACGCTGAAGGCCGCATCGGGCGAGATGCGCAGGTTGCCCACGAAGTACAGCGCCCCGGCCAGCCCGGCGCCGAAGGCGGCCACGATATAGACCCACAGCTTGGTGCGCTTGACGTCGATGCCCTGCGACTCGCTGGCCACCTCGGAGTCGCGGATGGCCATCAGCGCCAGGCCCTGGCGGGACCGCAGGAAACCATAGACCAGGGCGATGGCCGCCACCACCGCGGCCAGGGCCATCCAGAAGGTGACCGCCTCGCGCGTGCTGCGGGCGATGCCGGCCAGGGCCGTGAGGCTGGTGCCCGAGCCGCCGCCCACGGCCGAGATGTTGGCCACCGTCAGGCGCAGCACCTCGGCGATCACCCAGGTACCGATGGCGAAGTAGCCGCCCTGCAGCCGGAAGGCCAGCCTGGACAGCGGCCAGGCCAGCAGGCCGGCCGCCACCGCCGCGAGCGGCACGGCCACGAAGGGGTTGACGCCGACGAAGTTGCCCAGCGCCAGCATCACGTAGCCGCCCACGCCGAAGAAGGCCTGCTGGCCGATGGACACCATGCCGCCGTAGCCGGCCAGCAGGTTCCACATGGCGGCGAAGATGAAGTAGCAGCCGATCTCGACGAATTCTCGCATCCAGGCGGCATCGGCCCAGAAGGGCATGGATGCCGCCAGCACCACGAGCGCGATGGCGATGAGCCCGGCCAGGCGACTCGCACGCGTCTGGCGTTCGACCTGCCACAGCGGCAGGCCTTGGGCCTGGGAAGCAGGCAAGGGAGACGTCACGGCAGACATCGTGGCTCAGCCTTTCGTCTTGGGGAAGAGGCCCTGGGGTCGCCACACCAGCACGGCCAGGAAGACCAGGTGTCCGAACCAGATGCCCCATCCGGGGTTGAAGCGAAAGCCGATGGACTGGGTCACGCCCAGGATCAGCGCACCGGCAAAGGTGCCCCAGAAGGAGCCCATGCCGCCGATGATCACGGCCTCGAAGGCAAACAGCAGCAGGGCCGGCCCATCGCTGGGCGACACCGTGGTGCGCATGCCCTGCAGCGTGCCGGCCAGCGCGATCAGCACGAAGGCGATGCCGGTGGCCATGGCGTACACATGGCTCGCACGCAGGCCCATGAGCTGCGCCACCTCGCGGTCGTCCGACACCGCACGGAACGCCCGGCCCAGCGCGGTTCGCTGAGACATCCACTGCAGGCCGGCGGTGCAGGCCAGCGCCAGCACGAAGATGAGCAGGGGCAGCACGCCGATGCTCAACTGCTCGGTCAGCGCCACCCCCTGGATGTTCAGGCCCATCGAGTCGATGGAACGGGGGTCGGCCGTGAAACCCTGCTGCAGCGCGTTCTGGATCACGATGGCCAAGCCGAAGGTGACCACCAGCGAGGGCAGCGGGTCCTTGCCGAGCGTGCCGTTGAGCGGGAAACGTTGCAGCGCATAGCCGAAGCCGAAGGCCAGCGGAAGCAGCAGCGCGCCGGCGACGAAGGGGTTGATCCCCAGGCCCGTGGCGACGAGGAAGGCCATGAAGGCGCCCAGCACGATGAAGTCGCCGTGCGCCGTGTTGGTCAGGCGCATGACGCCGAAGATCAGCGCCTGGCCCAGCGCGAACAGGCCATAGAGGCCACCGAGCAGCAGGCCTTGCACGAGGGTGTCGATCCAGGACCACATGGCGTCAGAGTCCGAAATAGGCTTGGGAGATCTGGTCGCGCGTGACGGCGTCCGAGGCGGCGCTCAGCGACACCCGCCCCTCCTGGAAGCAGTACAGCCGCTGCGAGGCCTGCTGGGCCATGCCCACGTCCTGCTCGACGATCACCGCGGTGAGGCCTTCGGCGCAGATGCGCGGCAGGGCCGCATAGATCTCGCGAATCACGATGGGCGCAAGGCCGAGCGACAGCTCGTCGCACAGCAGCAGGCGCGGGTTGCTCATCAGCGCGCGCCCGATCGCCACCATCTGCTGCTGGCCGCCCGAAAGTTCGGTGCCGCCGTGGTGGCGGCGCTCCTTCAGGATGGGGAAGAGCGAGAACACACGCTCCAGCGACCACGGCCCGTGGCGACGCGTGTTCGCCCCCATCAGCAGGTTCTCCTCCACCGTGAGGCTGGGAAAGAGCCGCCGCCCTTCGGGCACCATCGCGATGCCGGCGCGGGCGATCTCGCCCGGGGGCAGGCCGCCGATGGCACGGCCTTCGAAACGCACAGCCTCGGCCGGCGCCTTGAGCAGCCCGGTGAGGGTCTTCAGGAAGGTGGACTTCCCGGCCCCGTTGGCCCCGATGATGGCGACCATCTCACCCTCGCGCACCTCGAAGTCGATGCCGTACAGCGCCTGGAAGTCGCCATACCAGCTCTTCAGCCCGTGGGTTTGCAGCAAGGGCGTGCTCATGCCACGGCCTCCGGCTCCATGCCCATGTAGACCCGTTGCACCTCCGGGTCGGCCATCACGGCGCGGGGTTCGCCTTCGGCCAGCTTGGCGCCGAAGTTGATCACCACCAGCCGGTCGGCGATCGCCAGCAGGGCATGCACCACGTGTTCGATCCACACCATGGTCACGCCGCCGGCCTTGAGCATCTTCAGCTCGTCCACGAGCTGGCGCGCCTCGTGTTCCGTCAGGCCGCCGGCGATCTCGTCGAGCAGCAGCAGCTTCGGGCGCGTGCACAGCGCCCGGGCCAGCTCCAGGCGCTTGCGGTTGAGCAGGGTGAGCCCGCCGGCCAGCTGGTTGGCCTGGGCCTTGAGGCCGGTGCGGGCCAGCACGTCCACCGCCACCTCGTAGGCCTCGTGCTCGGGCAGCCCGGCGCCGAAGCTGGCGGCGGTGACGCAGTTCTCGAACACAGTCATCGCGCCGAAGGGCTGGGGCACCTGGTAGCTGCGGCCGATGCCGAGCCGGCAGCGCTGGTGGGGCGCCAGGGCCGTCATGTCACGGCCCTGGAACTCGATGCGGCCGGCGTCGGGCCGCACATCCCCGCTGATCAGGTTGAACAGCGTGGTCTTGCCCGCGCCGTTGGGGCCCAGGATGCCCAGGGTTTCGCCCTCGCTCACCGACAGCGACACGCCATCGGTGACCTTGAGCGCCCCGTAGGACTTGGACACCGCATGCAAAGCGAGCAAGGCCATGGCCGTCCCTTCAGCTCATCAGCTTGAGCTGCCCGCCCACGGGGATGTCCTTGGCGGTCTCGTTGTTGACCACCACCAGCTCATAGGGCGTCGAGCGGCCCTTGACCCACTGCCCGCCGACCAGCGGCGTCTTGGACACGTTCTTGAACGGCCCCTGCCCGCCGAACTTCACCGGGCCGACCAGGGTGTTGACGTTGGTGGCTGCCAGCGCGGCGCGCAGCGACTCGCGCTTGCTGGGGTCCTGGGTGCGCTTGAGCACGTCCACCGCCACCTCGAAGAGCGCATGCGAGAAGCCGATGGGCTGGGTCCACTGCTTCTTCGTGTCGGCCTCGTACCTGTCGGCCACCTGCCTGGCGCTCAGGCCGTTGATCGAGGACTTGTAGGGATGCGACGGTGTCCACCACACCTCGGTGGACAGGCCGTCGCCCAGTTCGCCCAGGGCCTCGACGGCGCCCGGGAAGAGCAGCGCCTTGCCCACCGAGATGACCTTGGGCCGCAGCGCCTGCTGGCGCGCCTGCGTGAGGAAGGTCTTCATGTCGGGCGGGATGACCACGCCGGTGATGATCTCGGTGTTGTCGCGCTTGAAGGCGGCGATGTGCGAGGCGAAGGTCTGGGTGAGGTTCTGGTAGCGGCCCGGGTCGGTGAGCGTGTAGCCCATCTTGGACAGCACCGGCGGGAAGCCCAGCTTGGGATCGCCCCAGGCATTGCCGTCGCCATCGTTGGGGAAGAGGCCACCGACCTTCTTGTTGGTGGGCACCGAGTTCCACAGGTTGGTGAAGACGGCGATCACGTCCTCCAGGCCCCAGAAGAAGTGATAGGTCCAGTTGAAGCCCTTGGCCGGATCGCCCTTGCGGCCGAAGAACCAGGGCTGCCAGGGGGCGACCGTGGAGATGCAGGGCACCTCGTTGAGCTCGCAGGCGTCGCTCACCGGGTTGGTGGTCTCGGGCGTGGACGACACCAGCATCAGGTCCACACGGTCCTTGAGGATGAGGTCGTTGGCCACCTCGCCGGCGCGGTTGGGGTTGGACTGGCTGTCCTTGACCACCACCTGCACGTTGAGACGGCGCCCGCCGCCCACGTCCAGCCCGCCCTTGAAGGCCTCGGTGATGCCGGCGATGACCCAGCGGTCGGCCTCGCCGAAGGGCGCCAGCGGCCCGGTCTGGGGTGACACGAAGCCCAGCTTGATGGTGCGGCTCTGGGCCAGCACCGGCCACGAGATCGCCGCGGCGCCCGCCGCGGTGGCCTGCACGAAATGACGTCGGTTGATGCGCATCGTTGTCTCCTGGTTGGGTTCTCGTTGGGTTCTGGCACTAGCTCGGACGGGTTCCTTCGTAGGCGCGCTGGAGCAGCTCGCGCAGGGGGCCGCGCTCCAGCGGGCGCGGGTTGGGATAGGGATTGGCGCAGGCGAGGTCGGCCGCGCGGTCGAGGTCGGTGGCCGCCAGGCCGAGGTCGCGCAGCGCCACCGGCGCACCATGCCGCTGCGCCAGGTCGAAGACCGCGGCCGGAGCGCTCTGCGCGCCCAGCGCCCGCGCGATGCGGGCCATGGCCTGGGGGGCAGCCTCGGCGTTGTAGGCCAGCGCGTGCGGCAGCACGACCGTGTGCACCTCGGCATGTGGCAGGTTGAAGCTGCCGCCCAGCGTGTGGCAGAGCTTGTGGTGCAAGGCCATGCCGACATGGCCCAGCACGGTGCCGCACAGCCAGGCCCCATAGAGCGCCTGGCCGCGGGCCTCGATGTCGCGCCCGTTCGCATGCAGGGCCGGGATCGCTGTGCCCAGGGCGCGGATGCCCTCCTCGGCCATCAGGCTCATGATGGGGTTGCCGTCGACGGCATACAGGCCTTCGGCCGCGTGCGCGATCGCATTCATCGCGCTGGTGATGGACAAGCCCACCGGCAGGCTGAGCGTGAGTTCGGGGTCATAGATCACCGTGCGCGGCAACACGCGCGCATCCCTGCCCGTCTTCTTCACGCCACCTTCGGTGAGCCCGTAGATGGGCGTCATCTCGCTGCCGGCGTAGGTGGTGGGAATGGCCAGGATGGGCAGGCCCGAATCGAGGGCGATGGCCTTGCCCAGGCCCGTGGTGGAGCCTCCACCCACGGCCACGGCACAGTCCGCCCCCAGGGCGCGTGCCACCTCGCGGGCCTCGCGGGCGGTCTCGAGGGGCACGTGCATCACGGCCCGGTCGAAGATGCCGGCCGCGCGCTCACCCAGCCGCTGCGCCACCGCCTCGGCCGTCGCGCGCTGCTCGGGCGTGCACAGCACCAGCGCCCGCTGCGCACCCAGCAGGCCGATCTCGCGCTCGAGATGCTGCAGCGAGCCGGCGCCGAAGACGACGCGGGCGGGCTGGGCGGTGTAGACGAAGGCGTCCATCGTCAGGCGTCAGCGGGGGTACCAGGGCGGGATCTGCGCATCGACGTTCACCCAGACCGACTTGACCTGGGTGTACTCGCGCATCACGTCGAAGCCCATCTCGCGGCCGTAGCCGCTCTGGCCAGTGCCACCGAAGGGCGAGCCGGGGTTGACGCGCTTGTAGCAGTTGATCCAGACCATGCCGCTCTTCATCTCGCGGGCGAAGCGGTGGGCGCGCTGCAGGTTGCTCGTCCACAGGCCGCCGCCCAGGCCGTACTCGGTGCCGTTGGCGATCGCCAGGGCTTCCTCGTCGGTCTTGAAGGTGAGCACGGTCACGAAGGGGCCGAAGACTTCCTCCTGCGCGATGCGGTCGGAGGCGCTGCGGGCGCGCACCACCGTGGGCTCGACGTAGAAGCCTTCGCGCAGTTCGGCAGCCGACGGCGGCTTGCCACCAGACAACAGCTCACCGCCCTGCTCGCGGGCCACGGCCACGTAGCTCAGCACACGGTCGCGGTGCTGGGCGCTGGTGAGCGGACCCATCTCGGTGCTGGCATCCAGCGGGTTGCCCACGCGGATGGACTGGGCCAGCGCCAGGAATTTCTCCAGGAAGGCGTCGGCGATCTTCTCGTGCAGCACCAGGCGGCTTCCGGCGATGCAGGCCTGACCCTGGTTGTGGAAGATGGCCCAGGCGGCGCCGTTGACGGCGGACAGCAGGTTGGCATCTTCGAAGACGATGTTGGCGCCCTTGCCGCCCAGTTCGAGCTGCACCTTCTTCAGGTTGCCCGCCGAGGCCTCGACGATGCGCCGGCCGGTGGCCGTGCTGCCGGTGAAGGCGACCTTGGCGATCTCGGGGTGTTCGGCGATGTACTGGCCAGCCACGCTGCCCAGTCCCGGCAGGATGTTGACCACCCCCTCGGGCATGCCACACTCGGCCATCAGCTCGGCGATCTTCAGCGAGGACAGCGGCGTGATCTCGGCCGGCTTCATCACGATGCAGTTGCCGGCAGCCAGCGCCGGGGCCATCTTCCAGCTCGTGAACATGAGCGGGAAGTTCCAGGGCACGACCTGGCCCACCACTCCCAGCGGCTCGCGCAGCAGGTAGTTCAGGAAGCCCTGCTCCACCGGCACCACGTCACCCTGGAACTTGTCGGCCATGCCGCCGAAGTAGCGGTAGGTGGCCGCCGTGCGGGGCACGTCCAGCACCCGCGAGTCGCGCAGCGGGTGGCCGGTGTCCAGCGACTCCAGCCGCGCGAACTCCTCGGTGTGCTCTTCCAGCTTGTCGGCCAGGCGCAGCAGGATGCGGCCGCGGTCGGCGGCGGCCATGCGGCTCCATTTCGGGAAGGCCTTCTGCGCGGCGGCCACCGCACGGTCGACGTCTTCCTTGCCCGCCATGGCCACGTCGGCGATGGTGGTGTTGTTGTGCGGGTTGAGCGTGGGCGCCGTCATGCCCGAGGCCGCATCGACGAACTTGCCATCGATGAAGAGCTGGTGGCGGATCGGCGTCTTGAGGCCGGCGGCGGCCTGGATGTCAGCCAGTGACATGGGTGAACTCCACCGGACCGGCCCGCCAAGGCGGACCGGCCGGAAAGGCAATGGGGGCTTCTGTGGCGACGGCGGACGGCGCCTCAGAATTGCACGGGCACTTCGGGGCTTTCGCCCTTCTGGATCTCGTACACGAGGTTGGGCGAGCCGTTCTCCCACACCAGCAGCATCGAGCGCTTGGGGCTGTAGCCCTGGTGGCGGCAGTAGGCCGGCATCGCGGCCATGTCACCGGCCTTCATGATCACGCGGGCCAGGGGTTTGCCGGTGGTCTTGTCGGCGCAGTCCCAATGGATCTCGTCGCACATCTGGAAGAACCATTCCACGCGGTCGTTGGCATGGATGATGGGCAGGATGTGCTCTTCGGTGGTGGGGCACATGTAGCTGTACTTCACCACCGAGGTGAACGACGGGTTCCACGTGACCTGCGAGCGGCTCAGGAAGGCGAAGAGGTTGAAGGCATGCACCTCGTTCTCGAAGCCGGGCTCGGGATGCAGTTCGGGCTGGTCCTGGGGCACGTCGGCAAAGGCACGGTTGACCGGCGCGCCGCGCTCATCGGTGCGCAGCGCCAGGTCGTCCTTCAGGCCCACGCAGCGCTTGGCCAGCTCGCGCGCCCGGGTGATGGCCGCCGTGTTGTTGCCACGCCGGCGGCCGTAGGCGGTCCCCGTTTCCTGGGGTGCAGCGAAGGGATCGAAGCCTTCGTTGGTCCAGTCGTCCAGCATCTGCTGGAAGGTGGCGGCGATCTGCTCGGTCGGGAAGTTCTCCAGCCGGTCCACGCCCGCGGCCTTCATCGTGCCGTTGTAGCTGCCGCAGTAGAGATCCACCGTCTTGTAGTGGTTGGTGGTGCCGATGACGTGATCGAAGTTCACGCCACCGTAGAAGAAGCCCCAGGCCACGTCGCGCATGAGCGCGCGCAGAAAGTTGGCCACGTCCATGGTGTGCGACAGCGGGCGGCCGTCGCGCGTGGTCCAGGTGATGTGGGCGAAGTATTCGTCACGGCGGAACTTGAAGCCACCCAGCTCGAAGCTGCGGTAGCCCAGGTCGGCGTCGGGCTGGGAAGTGATGACCTTGGCGAGGTCGGCGGGAGCGTTCATGGTGCTGTCTCCGTGCAAGTCGTGCGAGTCGTGGAAGGCGGTCTCACTGCACCTGGCAGATGTCGGCCCAGCGCTCGATGGACAGGTCCCCCTTGCAGGTCTGCAGGATGACCACGCCGGGCTTGGCGCTGCGGAACTGGTAGGCCGTGTTCTTCGGCAGCAGGCCCTGGTGGCCACGCTTGAGCTTCATCCAGCCCATCTTCTTGCCACGCGGCGTGCCCTCGACGAGCACGGCGCCGTTCTTGTCGGCGTCGCTCACCTGCTGGGGCGCCTCGAGCTGGATCAGATGCACCTCCACCTCGCCGTCCATCACCAGCGCGAACTCGTCGTGGGCGCAGGTGTACCAGGGGGACTCCCCTTCGGCGCGCAGGCACTCCAGCACATAGATCTGGTTCTGGCCAAAGACCACCTTCTCGTAGGGCTTGCTTTTGCTGGCGATCTCGAAGCAGTTCGAGAAGGCGTAGTGCTTGACGTCGTCGTCGATGGGCTCGACCCGGCCCTTCTCGTAGTTCGACAGGGAGCCGAACTTGGTGTGGTAGCTCACGTTCATGGGCTTGTCTCCAGTGGGGTATGCGTCGGGGTTTACATCGTCGGATGAAGACAAGTCTAGGAATCGACCTGCGGAAGCGGTAGAGGCCAGGGAACGGCCAAACTGTTCGGACTTTCCGAACAATCCCTGGGGTTAACGCGGAGCTGCCCCAGCCACCCAGGCGTCGGCGATGGCGCTGGCGGCCTGTTGCAGGTCGCGCAGGTGGCGCGCCACGACATCGGTGCGCGCTGCAAAGCGCCGTGGCCACACGAGGTTGATGCAGCCCAGCACGCGTTTGCGGGCGATCACCGGCACGGCGATGGCCCGCAACTGGTCGTCGAAGGTGTCGATGGACGCATCGCTGCCTCCGTAGTGCGGATCGCGCACGGCATACCCCTGGCGCAGCACCTCGGCCACGAGCGTCTCGATGCGCTCGGGCAGGTCGCGCGCCGCACCGGGCCGCCGCTGCAGCTGTCGCAGCAGCGAGGCCCGCTCGGCCGGTGGGCAGTGGGCCAGGTAGGCCCGGCCGACGGCCGAGCGCAGCAAGTCGATGCGGTGGCCGATCGGGTCGCGGTTGACGGCCAGGCCGCTGGCGCGACGCGTGGTCTCCAGCAGCCGCATGCTCAGGCCCTGGCGCACCGCCAGGTCGGAAGGCCAGATCACGCGCTCGCGCAAGGCCTCCAGCGCGGGCATGGCGGCTTCGACCAGGCGCAGGTGCTCGTCGCGCAGGATGCGCGTGGGCTGCAGCAGCACCGCCGGACGCCACAGGCCGTCGCCCTGCGGCCGCCACACCGCCTGCTCGGCCTCCAGCGTGTGCATCAGCCGCAGCAAGGTGGGCTTGGGCAGGCCGGTGTGGCGCTGCAGCTCGGCCAGGCTGGCGCGCTGCAGGTCCTGCAGCGCGCGCAGGATCTGCATCGCCCGCATCACGCTGCGCACCGCGTCGTCGCTGCTCAAGGCTTTCCCCATCGTTCCATGCAGCGGAATGCTCGCAGATTTCGTTTGAGACAGGTCAAAGGGATTCCTAGCATGTGTTGCATCCACGGAGTCCCCACATGGTCCGCAACATCCTCTTCATCATGGCCGACCAGCTCAGACGCGATCACCTGAGCTGCTACGGCGCCCGCCACCTCGACACCCCCAACCTCGACGCCCTCGCGGCCGACGGCGTGCGCTTCGAACGCGCCTATGTGCAGGGCCCCGTGTGCGGTGTCTCGCGCATGTCGGCCTACACCGGCCGCTACATGAGCACCCACGGTTCGAACTGGAACTTCGTGCCGCTGCCGCTGCACAACCCCACGATGGGTGCGCTGCTGCGCCCGCAGGGCCTGCGCGTGGCCGTGGTGGGCAAGACCCACATCGCCGGCGACGCCGAGGGCCTGCGTCGCTTCGGCGCCGATCCCGCGCGCGGCGACGGCCTGCTGGCACACCAGGGCGGCTTCGAGCCCTATGAGCGTGACGACGGCCTGTGGCCGGGGCCGCGCATGCCGGCCGACCAGGGTTATGCACGCTACCTGCGCGCCCAGGGCTTCGGGGGCGACAACCCCTGGCACGACTGGGCCAACTCCGCGCGCGGGGCGCACGGCGAGGTGCTCTCGGGCTGGGAGATGCGCCACGCCCACCTGCCCGCCGCGGTGCCCGAGGAGCATTCGGAAACTGCCTGGATGACACGACGTGCGATGGACTTCATCGACGAGTGTGGTGAGCAGCCGTGGTGCCTGCACCTCTCCTACATCAAGCCGCACTGGCCCTATGTGGCGCCCGATCCCTACCACGCGCTCTACCGCGAGGCCGACCTGCCCGCCCCGGTGCGCAGCGCCGCCGAGCGCGACAACCCCCACCCGGTGATGCGCGGCTTCCAGTCCTACGTGGCCAGCCGCAACATGAGCGACGACGCCATGCGCCGCCACGTGCTGCCGGCCTACATGGGCCTGACCCGCCAGATCGACGACCACCTGGGCCGGCTGTTCGCCCACCTGAAACGCACCGGCCGCTGGGACGACACCCTCATCGTCTTCTGCAGCGACCATGGCGACTACCTCGGCGACCACTGGCTGGGCGAGAAGGAACTCTTCCACGACACCGTGGCCGCCGTGCCGCTGATCGTGCGCCACCCCGGCGCGTCGGCCCGGCGGGGCGTGAGCGAACCCGAGCTGGTCGAGCTCATCGACCTGCTGCCCACCTTCCTCGACGCGATCGGCGCCGAGGTGCCCGACCACCTGCTCGAGGGCCGCTCACTGGTCCCCCTGCTGCTGCAGGGCCAGCCCCGCCGCACACCGCGCGAGCTGGCGGTGAGCGAGGGTGACTACGCCTTCCGCAGCTTCGTGCGCGAGCCGCTCAACCAGCCGGCTGACCGCTGCCGGATGTTCATGATCCGCAGCGAGCGCTGGAAATACATCCACTACGAAGGCCTGCCGCCCCAGCTCTTCGACCTGCTCGACGACCCGCAGGAGCTGGTGGACCGCGGCCGCGATCCGGGCCTGGCCTCGGTGCGCGACGAGCACTTCGCCGCCCTCTTCGA
Organism: uncultured Caldimonas sp.; assembly: GCA_964552215.1. GTDB lineage: Bacteria > Pseudomonadota > Gammaproteobacteria > Burkholderiales > Burkholderiaceae_C > Caldimonas. Next base: position 27,447 of record CAZKGD010000017.1, on the reverse strand, counting down.
CTGGCTGCGCACGCGCGCCATCCACCCCACCGTGAGCCACCAGGCCATGGCCGACTGGACGGCCAAGGAGCACCGCGTGGGCATCCACATCGGGGTGTGGTGACCCCCTTTCCCCTGAACCGATCCACAACGACACTGGAGACACACATGACACGACGCCCCCTCCTCCACGCCCTGGCAGCCGGCCTGGCGCTGGCAGGCCCCTTCAGCGCTGCGTGGGCCCAGCCCAGCGACTGGCCGAGCAAGCCGGTACGCATCATCGTGGCCTTCCCGCCCGGCGCCCCCGGCGACGTGGTGGCGCGCCTGGTGGGCGAAAAGCTCGCCGCGAAATGGAAGCAGCCCGTGGTCGTGGAAAACCGGCCGGGCGCGGGCGGCAACATCGGCATGGATGCGGTGGCCAAGTCGGCCCCGGACGGCTACACGCTGCTGGTGGGGCCGGACACGATGTACACCGTGAACCCGCACATCTACCGCAGCATGCCGGTCAAGCCCGACACCGACCTGGTGCCGGTGACCCACCTGGCGGCCTTCACGCAGATGCTGGTCTGCCATCCTGGCGTCGGTTTTTCCTCTGTGCCAGAGCTGGTGAAAGCCGCCAAAGAAGCGGCCAAAGGCCAGGCCCTGAGCTATGCCTCGGGCGGTGCCGGGGTCCCCGGACACCTGGCCTTCGAGATGCTCAGCGACGCCGCCGGCATCCGCATGACCCACATCCCCTACCGTGGCCCCTCGCCCGCCACGCAGGACGTGCTCGGCGGGCAGGTGCCCTGCGGCTTCCTCGCCACGCCGGTGGTGTATCCGCACGTGCGCAGCGGCAAGCTCAAGGCCCTGGCCGTGTCCAGCGCGACACGCTCGCCCCTGGCGAAGGAGGTGCCCACGGTGGCCGAGTCGGGCTACCCGGGATTCGATGCCTCGTTTGCCGAGACGCTCGCTGCGCCGCGCGGCACGCCGGCGGCTCTCGTGCAGCGCATCCAGGCCGACGTGGCCGCGGCGCTGCAGGACCCGGCCCTGCGGCAGCAGCTGCAGGCCAACGACCTCGACCCGCTGGGCATCACGCCCGAGGAGGCCGCACGGCGCCATGCGCAGGGCCACGCCAAGTGGGGCCAGGTGGCCGCCAAGGTCGGCCTCAAACTCGACTGAACCTGTTCACTCGCGCCCGCCTTCGATCAGGGCGGGGCGCAGCAGCCCCTTGTCGATGAGCCCCCGGTCCCACGGGGGCTCGCCGGCAAACTGGCTCACCAGGCTGTCGATGAACAGCCGCAGCTTCACGCCGCTGCGGTGGCTTTGCGGATAGACCACGCAGAGCTGGAAAGACGAGAGCTGCCAGGTGGGCAGCACCATCTTGAGCCGGCCGTCGAGCACCGGACCGGCCGCCACCAGCGTGGGGATGCAGACGATGCCGGCCTGCTCCTGCGCATACTCGGCCAGCAGGTGCACCGAGTTGCTCAGCAGCGAAGGCTTCAGGTCCAGCACGACCTTCTCGGCGCCCTGGTGAAAGACCCAGCGGTCGCGCGTGGGATAGCCCGAATACAGGCCCAGGCGATGACCGAACAGATCGTGCGGATGCTTGGGCACCCCATGGCGGCGCAGGTAGCTCGGTGAGGCGCAGAACACCCGGCGCACCGGAAAGACCGGGCGCGACACCAGTTCGTCGGACACGGGGCGGAAGATCTGCAGCGCGCAGTCGAAGCCCTCGCGCACCGGGTCCACCGCCGCATCATTCACCACCAGGTCCAGCGTGATCTCGGGGTACTGCTCCTGGAAGGCCCTCAGGTGGGCGGCGAGGTGGCCCAGCACGAAGCCAGGCAACGCATGCACGCGCAGGCGCCCGGTGGGCTTGCTCTGCAGGCCGCGCATCTGGTCCACGAGTTCGTCGGCCCGGCCCACCAGGTGGGTGCATTCGGCCAGATAGGCAGCGCCCACTTCCGACAGGCGCACATTGCGCGTGTTGCGGTGAAAGAGCGCGGCACCCACCAGCTCCTCGAGCTGCTGCACGCGGGTGGTGACCACCGACTTCGACACCCGCATCGAACGGGCCGCCTTGGCAAAGCTCTGCGATTCGGCCACGCGGACGAAGGCTTCGATGGCAAGGAATCGGTCCATGGCGGAGTCGGTGCACGCGGGTGACGGGTGGCAAGCCCTGATGCTAACGCGACGGCCCGCCGTGCACCGGGCGGCTCACCCGGTGCGCCAGCGGCGCCAGGCCCCCAGGCCGAGTGCGCCGAACTGATGCACCAGCAGCCCGGCCAGCACGCCGGCGCTGCCCAGCCATTGCAGCGGCGAGGGCTGTTCGCCGAAGGCCGCTGCCGCGGCCCACAGGCCCACCACCGGCACCAGCAGCGAGAACGGCGCCACCCGGCCCACCGGGTGGCGTTGCAGCAGGCGCGTCCACAGGGTGTAGGCCAGCAGCGTGGCCAGCCAGGCCAGGTAGAGCACCGACAGCAGCGAGCCCAGGCTCAGCCCGGCGAGCGACGTCCAGACCGTCTCTGGCCCGTCGATCCACAGCGCCGCGCCGAGGAAGGGCAGCACGGGCACGAGGCTGCTCCACACGATGAAGGCCTTGGGGTCGTAGCCGGGCGCGGTGGCACTGGCGTGCCGCGCCACGATGTTCGAGGCGGCCCACATGAAGGCGGCCCCCAGCGTGAGCACGAAGCCGATCAGCGTCATCTGCTGCGGGCCCTCGCCATGCGCCACGGCAATGCAGCCCAGACCCAGCGCCGCCAGCCCCACGCCCAGCCACTGCTGCGGCCGTGCGCGCTCGCCCAGCAGCAAGGCCCCCAGCCCCAGGGTGAAGAAAGCCTGGGTCTGCATCACCACCGAGGCCATGCCTGCGGTCATGCCCAGGTGCAGCGCAAAGAAGAGGAAGCCGAACTGGCCCACGCCCTGCGCCAGGCCATAGGCCAGCACGAAGCGCAGCGGCACGCGCGGCCAGGGCACGAACAGCAGGAAGGGCAGCGAGGCTGCAGCGAACCGCAGCGCGCCCAGCAGCGAGGGGCTCAGGCCCTGCAGGCCCACCTTCATCACGACGAAGTTCAGGCCCCAGATCACCACCACGGCCAGCGCGGCGAGGTAGTCGCGGCGCGTCATGTGCTGGCGCGCGTGCGCAGCGCCCTCGCCTGCCGCCACGCCTCGAAGGCCTCGGCGCTGCTCTTGCGCAGCACACCGCCGAAGGCCGCCTTCAGGCGCGTGTTGTCGAGCACGGGGCGGTAACGCAGGAAGTCGAGCTGCTCGGGGCCGTAGCGGGTGGTGCCGGTCCATCGGCCCACGTGCAGCGCCGCCCGCAGCAGGCCGGCGGGCAGTTCGAGCACGGGCTTGCCCAGGCGCTGCGCCAGCTCGCGCACCCCCAGCGCGCCATCGCCGGCCACGTTGTAGGTGCCGGGCCGCGGCCGGGTCACCGCCTGCACGAAGAGGGCCACCAGGTCTTCGTCCCACACGAAGACAAAGGGGCTGGCCGAACCCCGGATGGCCAGCAGACGGCGCTTCTCGAAGAGCGCGGTGATCTGGTTGTCCACCGTGCGGCCGAGGATGGTGCCGATGCGCAGCACCGTCTGGGCAAGGCGGGGATGGCTCACGCGCGCCTCGGCCAGCATCTCCTCCACGAGGCGCTTGTGATAGGCATAGGCAAAGGCCTCGTTGCCACGCAGCGGCTGGTCTTCTGCGATGCGCTCGGGGTTGTCGGGGTGGTAGCCATAGGCGGCGCCGCTGGAGGACACGACCAGGTGCTGCACGCCCGCGCCCAGGCAGGCATGGATCACGTTGAGGCTGCCGCCCACGTCCACCGAGTATTCGAACTCCCGGTCGCTCGCCTTGCCCGGCGTGACGATGGAAGCCAGGTGCACCACGGTATCGATGGCGTAGTCCCGCAGCGTCTGGACCAGCTGGCGATCGCGCACATCCTGCACCCGGTGGGTGACGCCGCGCACGCGGCGCTGCGGCGGGACCTCGCGCACGTCGAGTGCCACCACGGTCTCGACACCTGGATGCATCGCGAGCGCCGGCACCAGGCTGCGCCCGAGGAAGCCGTCGGCCCCTGTCACCAGCACGCGCACCGTCATGCGGGCTCCCGCGCCGCGGCATTCGCCCGATCGGGCATGGGGCGACGCGCCCACCAGCCGGCCAGCAGCAGGCCGGCGATGATGTCCCAGAAGCCCCAGACGCCCGCCACCACGGCCATGCCGCCCAGGCCGCCGAAGAAGCTGAAGATCAGCACCAGGCCCAGGCCGGCGTTGCGGATGCCCACCTCGATGGAGATGGCGCGGCGGTCGTACTCATGCAGCTTCATCGCCGAGGCGCAGGCATAGCCGGTGCCGAAGGCCAGGGCGTCGTGGATCACCACGGCCAGCAGCACGAGGCCCACGTAGTCGAGGAAGTAGCGCCAGTTGCCGGCGATGGCCCCCACGATGAAGGCCACCAGGAAGAAGAGGCTCAGCCAGCGTGCGGGGCGCTTGATGCGCTCGGCCAGGCGCGGCAGCTTTTCGGCGCACAGCAGGCCCAGCACGAAGGGGATGCCGATGATGGCCACGATGTGCAGCACCATCTGCAACGGATCGAGCGCGATGGTGCGCAGCAGCGGCGCCGCGGTGGGATGGATGCCCGCCCAGAAGGCGAAGTTCAGCGGCATCACCACGATGGACAGCAGGTTGGTCACCGCCGTCATCGACACCGACAGCGCCACGTTGCCGCCGGCGCGATGGGTCAGGATGTTGGAGATGTTGCCCGGCGGGCAGCAGGCCACGAGGATCATGCCCAGGGCGATGCTCGGCCCCGGCTGCAGCACCAGCGTGAGGGCGAAGGTGACCGCCGGCAGCACCACGAACTGTGCGACGATGCCCACGCCCATCGCCAGCGGCATGCGCGCCACGCGGCGGAATTCGGCCACCCGGCTGTCCAGCGCGATGCCGAACATCAGGAAGGCGAGGATGACGTTGAGTGCCGCCAGCGAGGCGGGGTTGAAGTTGAGCCGGACTTCATCGACGGGCAGCACCGGGTTCTCCTTGCCTCTGGGGGTCTAGGGCAACGCCGCAATGGCGTCGCGCACCGCCTGGCGGTAGGTGTCCTTGTGGACGTAGTAGGCCATGCGTTCGAGCTTCAGGTAGCGGTAGCCACCGCTCAGGTCGGGCGGTGGCCCGGCCTTGCGCCGGTTCAGCGCCTCGGCTGACGACGAGCCCTGGGTGCGGGCCTGCCAGTACCGTGCGATGAGCTCGGCCTGTTCGTAGCGGCCCTGCCAGCCGATGCCGCTGGCCTCGATCATGCCCATCACGAAGAGCGTGTGCAGGCGCGGATGGAAGATGTTGAGGTAGAGCTGCGGCGCCTGGCCCTGCCAGTTGAGCAGTGCACGGTCGAGGAAGGGATAGTGCAGCTTGTAGCCGGTGGCGCAGAGCACGAGGTCGTAGTCGCGCGTGCTGCCGTCGGCGAAGTGCACGGTGGCGCCTTCGAAGCGGCGGATGTCGCCGCGCACGCCGATGTCGCCATGCCCGGCGTGGTAGAGCACCAGCGAGTTCACCACCGGGTGCGATTCGTACATGCGGTAGTCGGGTTTCGGGAAGCCGAAGCGCACCGGATCGCCGGTGAACCACTTCAGCACCGTGGCGTCCACGCGCTGCTTGAGCCACGCGGGCAGGCGGATCTTGCCGCCCAGGGTGTCGGCCGGTTTGCCGAACACGTACTTGGGCACGAAGTAATAGCCGCGCCGCACCGAGATGTCCACGCTTTGCGCGTAGTGGACCGCGTCCACGGCGATGTCGCAGCCGCTGTTGCCCGCGCCCACGATGAGCACGCGCTTGCCGCGGAAGACCTCCGGGTGCTTGTACTGCGCGGTGTGCATCAGCTCGCCCGTGAACTCGCCGTCGAAACGTGGCCGCTGCGGCTCGGCCAGCGTGCCGTTGGCGATCACCAGGCCCGCATAGTCCTCGACGATCCCGGTGCCGTCCGCACCCTGGCTCGTCACCCGCCAGCGCGGGGCCTCGCTGTGGTCCAGCGGCTCGGCGCGCAGCACGCGGGTGCCGAAGCGGTAGTGCGCACGCAGCCCGAAGTGGTCGGCGAAGTCGCTGAAGTACTGGCGCAACTCGCGGTGGCTGGGGTAGTCGGCCACCGCATCGGGCATCGGGAACTCGGCGAATTCGGTCGTGCGTTTCGACGAGATCAGGTGGGCCGATTCGTAGACCGTGCTGCGCGGGTTGGCGATGTCCCACAGGCCACCCACGTCGGTGTGGGCCTCGAAACCCTGGAAAGGGATGCCCAGCCTGGCGAGGTTGCGGGCCGCGGCCAGGCCCGAGGGGCCGGCGCCGATGAGGGCCAGAGCGTCGCCACGGTCGATCGCGGGCGGTGCAGCGTGCGCCAGGGCGTCGGGTTCAGTTCTTTTCATGCGACGACGGGAGTCCGGGAATGGGGGTGGCGCCCGCCTCGCCCACGCGGGGCTTGCGCGGCTGGCGCAGCAGCAAGGGGTCGGTCCAGGCGGCGGGCATCAGCGCCAGCGCGCGTTGCAGCCAGCCCAGCCGCCGGGGCAGCACGCAATGCTCGCGCCCCCGGGCCATGGCCTGTGCGATGCGACGGGCCGCCTCGTCGGGCTCCATCAGGCCGGGCATCGCAAACCGGTTGCCCGCCGTGAGCGCGGTGCGCAGATAGCCCGGGCTCACGGTGAGCACGCCCACGCCGCTGCCGCGCAGTTCGGCGCGCAGGCTTTCGAGGTAGCGGATCAGGCCGGCCTTGCTGGCGCAGTAGGCGCCGTTGCCAGGCAGGCCGCGCCAGCCAGCCAGGCTGGCCACACCCACAAGCTGGCCCCGGCCGCGCTCGCGCATCGCGGCCACAAAAGGCTGGAAGGTGGTGGCCACGCCCAGCAGGTTGATCTCCAGCATGCGGCGGAACACCACCAGGTCGTGGGCCTCGGCGGTGTCGTAGCCCCCGGCCACGCCCGCGTTGGCGATCACGGCGTCGGGCAGCCCGACCCGCGTCACCCAGTCCTGGGCCATGGCCTGCATGGCCGCAGGGTCGCTCACATCGGGCGTGTAGACGCGGCAACGCCCGGGCGCGCCCTGGGCGAGCGCCTCGAGCACCGGGCGGTTCAGGCCCACCAGGGCCACACGGGCCCCGCCGGCCACGAAACGGCGCGCCAGGGCCTGGCCCAGGCCGCCACAGGCGCCAGTGAGAACGAGGTTGTCGACGTGCACGGTCAGGGTCTGGGGCTTTGGCTCGAAATGTCTTTGCACCCTAGCCGGCAGCTGGCAAGATTCCGAAAATTTCTTCGATTTCGTCTCGATTTTCGAGATTTCAGACGATCTCATGGACACCCCCTCCACCCCGGGCCTGCGCCTGATCGAACTGCTGGAGCGCCTGGCCGCGCTGGAGGGCCCCTTCACCCTGTCCGAGGCGGTGACGGCCGGCGGCCTGCCCAAGCCCACCACCCATCGCATGCTGCAGCAGCTCGAAGCCGGGGGCCTGCTGGGGCGTGAACCCTCCGGGCGGCGCTACCAGCTGGCGCCGCGGCTGGTGGGCCTGGCCGAGAACGTCCTGCGCGCCAGCACCCGCAGCGGCCTGCGCCATGCCGTGCTGGCCCAACTGGTGGCCGAGCTGGGCGAGACCTGCAACCTCACCGCCCTGGCCGGCGCCGACGTGATCTACCTCGACCGCGTCGAGACCGCCTTCCCGCTGCGGCTGGACCTGCACCCCGGCTCGCGCGTGCCGCTGCATTGCTCGGCCAGCGGCAAGCTCTTCCTGGCGTACATGCCCGCCGCGCGCCGGCGCGAGCTGCTGGCCCAGCTGCCGCTCACCCGGCAGACGGCCCACACGCTGACCACCCCCGAGGCGCTGGAGCGCGAACTCGCGGCCATCCGCCGACAGGGCTACAGCGTGGACGCGGAAGAATTCATCGAGGGGCTGGTGTGCGTGGCCGTGCCGGTGCGCGAATCGGCCCAGGGCGAGGTGCGCTGCGCGCTGGCCCTGCAGGCCCCGCAGGCGCGCCTGCCGCTGCCGCAGGCCTTGCAGCAGCTCGGCCGGCTGCAGGCCGCTGCGCAAGCGATGTCGCGCAGCCTGGGCTAGCGCGGAAAGGCGGGCAGCAGCGCCACGCCGGGCGCCTCTTCGGGCGGCGTGTGCGCCACGTTGAGCACCATCGACACCATCGCGAAATAGCCCACCAGGCCGGTGAGGTCGATCACACCGCGCTCGCCGAAGCGGGCCACGGCGCTGGCATAGGTGGCGTCGCTCACGCCATGGTGCTGCAGCAGTTCGCCGACGAAGTCGTGCACCAGGGTTTCGTCGGCGTCCATCGTGGTGGGCCGCCGGCCTTCGCGCAAGGCATCGATGGTGTCCGCAGCCGTGCCCGCCTTCAGTGCCAGCGGCACGTGCACGCACCATTCGAACTGCTGGGTCCAGTGGCGGGCCACGAGCAGCATCGCGAACTCCGACACACGCGTGGGCAGGCTGCTGTCGAAGCGCAGGTACTCCCCCACGCGCTGCACGCGATCCATCAGCGCAGGGCTGCGCAGCAGCGGGATGAAGGGGCCCTTGACGGCCTTGCGCGGGCCGGCGATCAGGGCTGCAGCAGCTTCTCGCTGGGCATCGTCCATGGCGTCCAGCGCCAGCGGGGGCATGCGGTCGGTCGGCAGGAGGGTGTTCATGCAGGGTCCTTTCGAGGCAGTTGCACTTCGGGGCGACGGCGCCACAGCAGGGCCACCATCGCCATCAGCAGGACGGCCGCCGCCAGCAGGCTGGGCCGGGTGATCGGATCGTCGGCGCGGGCCAGGGCGCCCACGGTGAGCGGCCCCAGCCACTGGCCGGTGGCAAAGGCGGCCGTCATCGCGGCCATCACCCGGGTGGGCGCCGCGCTGCCCAGGCGCCGGGCTTCCTGCAGCCCGGCCATCGTGGCCACCATGAAGGTGCCGCCCACGCACACGGCGCTCAGCACCAGGGCCAGGGGTTGCGTTGACACCACCGGCAGTAGCACGCCCACGGTCATCACGCCCATCGCGGCGGCCCAGACCATGCGTGCACCGTGACGCACGAGCAGCGGTGCGGCCACCAGCGTGGACAGGGCCGCCGCCACACCGAACACCGGCCAGACCGCGCCAAAGACACGCGCGTCGTCCACCCACAGGCGCGCCAGGGCCGGCAGGAAGGTGGCCGGCAGGATGTAGCCGAAGCCCAGGGCACCGTAGCAGGCCACCAGCGGCCACACGGCGCGTGGCACACCGCGTGCCGAGCTTGGTGAGGCCGGTGCCGGCAGCACGGCGTCGTCCCGCAGCGGCCGCCATGCTGCGGCGGCCACCGCAGCGGCCAGAACGCCCAGGCCAGCCCAGGTGGGCGCCGCCGGCCACGCCAACAGCCCTGACGTCCAGGCAATGCCACCCGCCACCGCCATGCCCACGCCCACGCCGGCGAACACGCCGCCCGTGGCGCCCGGGCGGCCCGCTTTCGCCAGCCAGCCCATCGCCCAGGCCGAAACGCCCACCAGCACGAAGGCACTGCACACGCCTGCCGCAAAACGCCACAGCCAAGCCATCACCCCGCCCGGTGAAGCGGCCATCGCCAGCGTGCACACGGCCACGCCCAGCAGGCCGGCCCGCGCCGCGGCACCGGCCCGCGGGTTCAGCGCCATGCACGCGAGCGCCCCGCCCAGGTAGCCGAGGTAGTTGGCCGCCGCGAGCTGGCTGCCGGCCGAAAGCGACAGGCCCTCGGCCTGCATCAGCGGCAGCAGGGGCGTGAAGGCAAAGCGGCCGATGCCCATGCCCGAGGCCAGGCCTATCAGCCCCACGACCAGTGCCCAGCGCACCCCGGCCGGCTCATGCTTGTCACTCATGAGGGCCGATGCTAAGGTGAACTCACATTCTTGAATATTGAATATTTGAGAACGACTTGTTCTTGAACAGAGATCTCCATGGAACTGGCCGACCTGCACATCTTTCGCACCGTGGTCGAGGAAGGCGGCATCGTGCGCGCCGCACGCCGGCTGCACCGGGTGCCTTCGAGCGTGACCACCCGCATCCAGCAGCTGGAGGCCGCCGTCGGTGCGGAACTCTTCCATCGCGAGCGCCAGCGCCTGCACCTGTCGTCCAGCGGCGAACTGCTGCTGGCCTATGCCGAGCAGATGCTGCGCCTGTCGGACGAGGCCCGCGCCGCGCTCGCCGGCGATGCCCCGCGCGGCCTGCTGCGCCTGGGCTCGCTGGAAGCCACGGCCGCCAGCCGCCTCCCCGGCCTGTTGGTGCAGTTCCATCGCGACCATCCTGCCGTGCGGCTGAGCCTGCAGACCGGCACCAACGACGCGCTGACCGCCGCCGTGGCCGAACGCCGCCTCGATGCCGCCTTCGTGGCCGAAGCTCCCGCACTGGCGGGCCTGGCCCACGCACCGCTGTTCAAGGAAAGGCTCGTGCTGGTGTCGCACCCCGACCACCCGCGCATCCGCCGGCCCGAGGATGCACTGGATGACACCGTGCTGGCCTTCCCCGAAGGCTGCGCCTACCGGCGCCGCCTGCTGCGCTGGCTGGGCGACACCCGCCGCCCCGGGGCCAGCGTGCTCGACCTGGGGTCGTACCACGCCATCGTCGCCTGCGCGGCCGCGGGCGTGGGCATCGGCGTGCTGCCCGAGTCGGTGCTCGACACCCTGGGCCACACCGCAGTGGCGCGCCATGCGCTGCCGCGGGCGGTAGGCCAGCTCGTCACGCCGCTGGTGTGGCGCGAAGGCGAAGACACCGCCGCGTTGCGGGCGCTTCGCACGCTGCTCGGGCGGGCCTGAGGGGCCTCGTGGCGCGGGGGGCCCGATGCGGCGACAATCGCCGCTTCACGCTGTTGACTGTCATGAACGCCGACACCCCGAACACTCCTCCGCCCGACGCGCCCGAAGCCTTGCCCGCCGAAGGCGCCGAGCCCCCGCCCTCCCCGGATGCCGCCCCGGCTGCCACCCTGGATGCGGCTCCGGTGGCCGCCCCTGCTGCGGCCGAACCCGGCATGACCGTCAAGGCCTGCGCCGATGAACTGCGCACGCGCTTCCCCGCCCTCTTCGGCGAGCCCAAGCCGCTGAAGCTGCGCATCCAGGTCGACATCAACGAACGTGCGCCAGGTGTCTTCCCCAAGGCCGTGCTGTCGGCCTTCTTCCGCCGTTACACGCTCAGCGATGCCTACCTGAAGGCCGTGAGCACGGGCTCGCAACGCTTCGACCTCGACGGCCAGCCGGCCGGCGAACTGAGCGAAGAGCACCGCAAGATTGCGCTCGAGACCCTGCTGCAGCGCCGTGAGCAGCGGCGTGGCCAGCCGCGCCCACCCCGGCCCGCCGGCGATGGCCCCGCTGCCCCCGCAGCCAAGCCGGCCGACCCCGAAGCCGACGCCCGCCGCAAGGCCCAGCGCGAAGCTCAGCGTGAGGAAGCCCGCGCCAAGCACCGCGAGGCCCAGCGCGCCGAGCGCAACTTCCGCGCCGGCCTGCTGCGGGCCTTCGAGACCACCACGCTCACACGCGAGAACTTCTGCGCCCTGAAGGGCGTGGACCCGGCCACGCTGGACAGCCTGCTGGAAGCCGCGCGCGCCGACCGCGCCCAACGCCAGACCTTCCTGGCCGAACTGAGCAAGGCCTATCGCGAGAGCGGCCTGAGCATCAACGAGTTCGCCGCCAGCAAGAACATGCACCCGGGGCAGATGCACCATCTGCTGCGCGAGGCGCAAGGCGGTGGTGACGACCGACGCCCGGCCCCGCGCGGCGACCGTCCGCCCAGTGGAGGCGATCGAGCGCCCCGCCGTGAAGGCCAGGACCGCCCCCGCGGCCCGCGCCACTGATCAGGCGGCCGCGGCCGCCTGCTTGTCCAGCCACACGCCCAGGCCCTGGGCGTTGAGTTCCACGTCGCCTTCGAGCAGGGCCTCGACGCGTTCGTCGTCGAGCACGCCGCCCTGGCGCCGGTACTCGGCGTGATAGAGCGCCGCCAGCCCGGCGCGCAGTCGCGCGTCGCGGTCGGCCTGCCCTGCGGCCGCCCGGCCCAGGCGCACCATCGCATCGAGCTGACTCTTCACCATGGCCACATGCGCAGCCACGTCGCGCGTGGCGCCATAGTGCGTGAGGTACATCACCTGCGGGTCGCGTGCCATCAGGCGGTCGAGCGACTGGTGCAAGGCCTCGGGCTCGAACTGCACCGGCGTGGTGGTCGGAAAGGCATAGCGACCACCGGCCGTGACGAGGTCGGGGTAGGCGATGCCGAAGGTGTCGCCGGTGAACCAGCCGCGGCTGGCCTCGTCCCAGATGCAGTGATGGTGGCGCGCGTGACCGGGCGTGTCGGCAAAGTGAAGCGGCCGACCGGCCAGTTCCAGCACCAGGCCGTCATGGGTTTCCAGCACACGTTCGGCCGGCACGGCTTGCAGCTCGCCGTAGTCGCGCTCGGCCACCTCGGGACCATAGACCGCCCGTACACCGGCCATGAGCTGGCGCGGGTCGATCAGGTGGCGCGCCCCGCGCGGGTGCACCACCAGCTTCGCGTTCGGCAGGTGCTGCAGCAAGAGGCCCGCGCCCCCGGCGTGGTCGAGGTGCACATGCGTCACGATGAGCCAGTCGACCTGCTCGGGCGCGAGCCGGCGGGCCTGCAGCGCGGCCAGCAGTCGCGGCACGGCGCTGTTGGGGCCGGTGTCCACATAGGCACCGCGGCCGTTTTCGACGATGAGGTAGGCCGCATCGAAGCGTGGCCGCACGAAGCCGGTGTCGATGACGGTGATGCCGGGGTCGAGGTGTTCGAGGAAGTCCATCGCGGCATTCTCTTCCTTTCCCTCGGATGGCGCTGTCCGTGATGGCCCGCCCTCTGGTCAGCGCGCGCGATCCCGCCTATAAAGCGGCAGGTGCCGCATCGGGCGCAGGCGCCGCAACGACCACCAGGAGACGCACATGACGAAGAAGTCCGGAATCGACCAGGACGCCTTGATCGAGATGTTCTCCCAGGCCTCGGCCCGCCAGGGCGAGGCGCTGCGCAAGGCCGTGAGCACCGCCACGCTCAAGGCCCTGCAGGGGCGCGAGCTCACGCTGCAGAACGTGCGCAACGTGCTGCAGTCCGTCACCCAGGCCGCCTCGGCCGGCGCGGCCCAGAACCCGGGCAGCACGGCCGATGTGCAGAAGCTGCTCGAGAAGGCCTTCGACGGCATGGACGGCGCCCTGCTCAAGGCCGTGGAGGCGCACCGCACCGCCCTGCAGCAGTTCGTCTCGCAAGGGGCCGACCTGCAGCAGGGACCGCTCAAGACCGCGGTGGCCAACCTCGAGAAGATGGAGGAGGTCTTCTTCTCCACTGTCGGCAAGGCCATCCAGGACAGCGCCGGCCCCGTGCAGAACGCGTGGGCACCGGTGCTCAATGCCATGAAGCTCAAGGGCACCGACACCGGGGCCCAGGCCACCGCCACCGTCGAGCAGCTTCTGGACCAGGCGCACAGCACCCTGCGCGACAGCCGCGCCATGGGCCTGCGCACCGCCCAGGCCCTGCTCGAAGGCTATTCCACGCTGGTCAGCGGCGTGCTCATCGGCATGACCGAGGGCCTGCAACAGGGCAGCGCCGAAGCGCCAGCCACCGGCACGCGCAAGCGCTGACGCTGCGCCGCATGCATCACGACGAGTACCTGCGCCATGACGCCACCGCCCTGGCCGCCGCCGTGGCCCGCGGCGAGGTCAGCGCATCCGAACTGCTGAGCCTCGCGCTGCAGCAACTCGACCGGGTCGAGCCGCACATCCAGTCGCTCGCACGGCTGATGGAAGGCGAGGCCCGCGCCCAGATCGACGCCTGGCCCCCCGGCCGCCCGGCCGGAGTCTTTGGCGGGGTGCCCTTCCTGGTGAAGGACGCGGTGCATGACATCGCCGGGCTGCCCACCGGCCAGGGCAGCCGGGCCTTCACCCGCGTGGCCACCGAAGACAGCAGCATCGTGCGCCGCCTGAAAGCGGCCGGCCTGGTGATCTTCGGCAAGACCCGCCTGCCCGAACTGGCGCTCAAGGGCGTGACCGACCCGCGCGCCCAGGGCAGAAGCCGCAACCCCTGGCATCTGGACCACACCCCGGGCGGCTCCAGCGGCGGCGCGGCCGCCGCGGTGGCCGCGGGGGTGGTGCCCATGGCGGCCGGCAACGACGGCGGCGGCTCCATCCGCATCCCGGCCGCCTGCTGCGGACTCTTCGGGCTGCGGCCTTCGCGGGGCCGCGTCTCGCCGGGCCCGGCCATCGGTGAGGTCTGGTACGGCGCCTCCAGCGATGGGGTGATCTCGCGCAGCGTGCGCGACAGCGCACTGGCGCTCGATGTGCTGGCGGGCCCCGAACCCGGCGACCCCTTCCGCATCCCGACGCCGTCCGCGCCCTATGCCGCGCTGGTGCGCCAGCCGCCGCCGCGCCTGCGCATCGCCTACAGCACCACCTCGCCGCTGGGCACGCCGGTGGATGCCGAAGCGGTCGCCGCCGTCGAACACACGGTGGATCTGCTGCGCCAGCTCGGGCACGAGGTGGTGCCCGGCGCGCCCGACATCGACGGCCGCGCCCTGGCCCAGACCTACTTGCACCTCTACTTTGGCGTGGTGGCGGCCGGCGTGAGCCAGGCCCGCGAGCAGGGCGCACGCGAGAGCGACTTCGAGCCGCTCACCCGCGTGCTGGCCGCCCTGGGCCGCGCCACCTCGGCCGGCACCGCCACGCGCCACCTCTGGCGCTGGAACGATTTCGCCCGCGCCCTGGGGCGCTTTCACGAGCAGCACGACCTGCTGCTGACCCCCACGCTGGCGGGCCCGCCGGTGAAGCACGGCACCGGCGATCCGCCCGCCTGGCAGGAAAGCCTGCTCACCGTGCTGTGTGCCACGGGCCTGCTGGGCGGCCTGCACCGCCTGGGCGTGCTCGCGCCGGTGATCGACCAGATCGCGCTGGACAGCCTGCGCCACGTGCCCTTCACACAGCTGGCCAACCTCACCGGCACGCCCGCGATGAGCGTGCCCTTGCACTGGTGTGCCAACGGCCTGCCGCTGGGCGTGCAGTTCATCGCGCGCTTCGGCGAGGAGGCCGTGCTGCTGCAGCTCGCGGCCCAGCTCGAACAGGCCCAGCCCTGGTTCGAGCGCCTGCCCGCCCTGGCCCGTGCCGGTCTGGTCTGAACTTACAAGCCGCTACAGTGGGGCATGCACACTGACATCCCGACCCTGCACTGGACCGAAGACGGCCAGCCCCACGAGGCCCGCTGGCATTCCGAGGCCGGCCTGCCGCCACCCAGACGCGTGGTGGTGGCCGACGACCAGACCAATGCCGACACCGCCCTGCGCCTGACCAGCGAAGGCACCGCCCTGCTGTGGCGCGGCGACTATCACAACGCCCGCCAGCTGCTCGTGGCGCTCGCCCGCCGGCTGGACCGCCCCCCGCGCAAGCCGCCGGCCCCACCGGCCCCGGGCACCGACCCGCTGGCCCACGCCTTCCACCTGCAGCGCAAGGCCCAGGCCGAAAAGGCCCGCCGCCTCAACCTCGTGCTGCTGCCCTTCGAGGCCCACTACGCGCTGCCGCTGCGCCGCGCGCCCGAGGTGCGCACCGCCTGCGACGAAGCCTTCGGCCCTTGCGAGACGCCCTGCGTGCTGTCGCTGCGCGAACTGCTGGGCGCCATCGGCGCGCACGAATGGCGGCTCAAGGGGGTGGAGGTGCCGGCCCTGGGCGCACGCATCCATGCCCACTACGGCGTGTTCTCGCCGGTGCGGGGTGAATACGTCGATCTGGTGGCCAACACGCCCCTGCCCTCCCCGGCCCCCGAGCTGACCTTTGACCTCGGCACCGGCACCGGCGTGCTGGCCGCCGTGCTGGCCCGGCGCGGCGTGCGCCGCCTCGTGGCCACCGACACCTCGCCCCGGGCGCTGGCCTGCGCGCGCGACAACCTGCAGCGCCTGGGCTTGGCCGAGCGGGTGAAATTGATCGATGCCGACCTCTTCCCCGACGGCCGCGCCCCGCTCATCGTCTGCAACCCGCCCTGGCTGCCCGGCCGCGCCCACTCGCCGCTGGAGCAGGCCGTCTACGACCCCGACCACCGCATGCTGCGCGCCTTCCTGGCCGGCCTGAAGGACCACCTCACGCCCGGCGGCGAGGGCTGGCTGATCCTGTCCGACCTGGCCGAACACCTGGGCCTGCGCCCGCGTGCCCAGCTGCTGGGCTGGATCGCCGAAGCAGGCCTTTCGGTGGCCGGCCGCCATGACATCCGCCCCCGCCACCCCAAGGCCGCCGACCCGTCCGACCCGCTGTTCCGGGCGCGGCGCTCGGAGGTGACCTCGCTGTGGCGCTTGCAGCCCCTGGCCGAGCCCAATTGACCCCTTTTGGCCAAAATCTCCTTTTTGGCCTAAGATGGGCTCACGCTGTCCAGGAGCCTTGCCATGTCTGCCGTCCCCAAGATCCAGCCCGTCCCGCCCGTGGACCAGCTCCACCGCACGCCCGCGTCCGACGTGAAGAAGCTCGGCTGGCGCGGCGTGATGCGCCAGCTGCAGACGCAAGGCCCCGTGCTGGTCACCAACCACCAGCAGCCCGAGGCGGTGATCCTGCCCGTGCAGGCCTATGCCGCCCTGCTGGCACGTGCCCAGCACGCCGCCGACCCGGCCGAGGCCACCCTCGAGGCCTTGCGCCGCCGTTTTGACGAACGCCTGGCCGTGCTGAACACCCCCGAGGCCGGCGACCGCCTGCGCGGCCTGATGGACGGCCCGGCCCGCCTGGGCGGTGAGGTCCAGGCCGGGGCCAGCTATTGAAGAAGGCCCCCGACGCACGCCCCGTCCTTTTCGTGCTGGCCGGTGTCAACGGCGCCGGCAAAAGCTCCATTGGCGGCCACCTGCTCACCCGCCAGGGCCTCACCTGGTTCAACCCCGACCGTTACGCGCGTGACCTCGTCGCTGCGGGCCTCGCCACACCCGACGAGGCCAGCGGCCTGGCCTGGAGCGAAGGCCTGCGCCGGCTCGACGACGCCCTGGCCCAGGGCCGCCACCACGCCTTCGAGACCACCCTGGGCGGCACCACCATCGCCCAGCGCCTGCGGGACGCCACGCGCACGCACGACGTGCTGATGTGGTTCTGCGGCCTCGACCGCCCCGAGCGCCACCTGGCCCGCGTGGCCGCCCGCGTGCGCGCCGGCGGCCACGACATCCCCGAAGACCGCATCCGCCAGCGCTACCCCCGCGCCCTGGCCAACCTCATCGCACTGATGCCCCACCTGGCGCACCTGCAGGTGTACGACAACAGTGCCGAGGCCGCGCCGGGCGAACCCATCCCCGACCCGCGACTGCTGCTGGAACTGCGCCGCGGGCAGCTCACCTACCCGCAGGCCGACGACCTGCCGGCCCTGCGCGCCACGCCGGCGTGGGCCAAGCCGCTGATGGAGGCGGCGCTGAACACCACCCCACCCAAAGCCACGGCTGTCGGAAGCCGCTGACAACGCGTCGCGCCCCTGCACTGACGGCCCGCCACCGCACCCCCCGGCACCATCGACACACGTCGATGCCCTTCGGGCGACCCCCGCAAATGCTGGGGCTGCCTCCAACCAGGGGGTGGCCCTGTCCGCTGGCAGTATTCATAGTGCCAGCACGTCAGCGCGAGGCGAAACATGAACCATCGCACCCTGCAGGAAGAGTATTCCCGGCTCCGGACCCAGCTGGCCGAGGCCTACAGCGCCCCCCGATGGGAAACCGGCCACATCGATCGGCTGGCCGACGAACTGGCCGCGCTGGAGCGCCGGCTCGCTCGCCAGTCGCCCGACACGGCCTGGGCCGACAACGTCCTCGCGCCCCCGGCCCCGCGCTCTTCCTAGGCGCCGACGCGGGCCACGATGAACGGGCGCCAATCCCGCCTCTTCGAGCCGTGCCGCTCGCTGGCCACGATGTTGAACCCGGCCGAGCGGATCGCCCGTTCCAGCCCTTCGGCAGAAAACGTCGTCACGCTCGGCGCCAGACCCACCCACTGCATCACGGGCACGGCCAGCCGGATCAGCGGGTTCATGTCGCCGATGCAAGGCGTCTTGGAGATGAAAAGCCCACCCGGCACCAGCAAGGCCCGGACATGACCGAGCACCGTGGGCAGGTCGCCCACCAGATGCAGGACGTTGAAGCCGATCACCACGTCATGGCGCTCGCCTTCGCGCGCCAGGGCGTCCGCCGTGGCCCGCCGGAAACGCAGCCGCCCCTGCAGCCCGTGGTGGTCGGGCGCTGCGAACTTTTCCTCCGCGATGGTGATCATCCCGGTGGACAGGTCTGTCGCCAGATAGCTCTTTGCCGCATCGGCCAGGCGCAGCGCCGCCGTTCCGGTGCCACAACCCAACTCCAGCACCCGCGCGCCAGCAGGAATGAGCGCCCGCGTCCGCGCCAAGGTCCGCTCGAACCCAGCCTCGTCCGCGATGGCAGCGGCGGCGTACTTGCGCGCCGCCTTGTCCCAGAACCGCGCATCCTTGTCGGTCGCGGTGTGTTCGGGCTCGAGCCCGTGGTCACTTTTCATCGCCCTCCCCGGTTGTTGATACTCAAGATGCCCGACCTCGGACTGGTGCTGCCGCGGCGCATTCCTCGACCCACACGTTAACAGGCCGCGGCCGCCTCCGGCAGCTTGGCGATCACCTTGATCTCGAAGTCGAAGCCATAGAGCCAGGTGACGCCCACGCCGGTCAGCGTGGGGTGGGGGGCCTCGCCCCAGTGCTCCATCACCACCGGCCACAGCGTCTCGAAGGTCGAGGCCGGGTCCACCACGAACACCGTCACGTCGATCACGTCCTGGAAGCTGCAGCCGGCGGCCGCCAGGATGGCGTTCAGGTTCTCGAACGCGAGCCGCACCTGCGCGGCCAGGTCGGGCTCCGGCGAGCCATCGGGGCGGCTGCCCACCTGGCCCGAGACGAACAGGAAGCCGTTCGAACGAATGGCCGGGGCATAGCGGTTGCGCTCGTACAGCGCCTGGCGTCCGGCGGGAAAGACAACGTCGCGGGTGGGCATGGATCGGGTCCTCGTGTGATGCAGGCCCCCACTCTAGAAACATCGGCTGCCGCGATAAACCGGTCAGGGCCACAATGACTGTTTGCTCTCGCCAAACAATCACCGACACCCGACCCGGGGCTCCAGCATGGACCGTTTCGACACACTGCAGGCCTTTGCCCGTGTGGTGGAGGCCGGCAGCTTCACCAAGGCGGCGCACACGCTCAACCTGAGCCGCACCACGGTGACCCAGCTCATCCAGCAACTGGAGGCCCGCCTGCGGGTGAAGCTGCTGCATCGCACCACGCGCCAGGTGCGCGTAACCCCCGAGGGCGCCGCCTACTACGAGCGCGTGGCCCGCCTGCTGGCCGACCTGGCCGATGCCGATGCCAGCCTGTCCAGCACCCATGCCGCGGTGGCAGGCCGGCTGCGCGTGGACGTGCCCAGCCCTTTCGCCCGGCTCATCCTCGCGCCCGCCCTGCCCGCCTTCCACGCGCGCTACCCCGAGCTCCAGCTCGACCTGGGGGTGAGCGACCGCATGGTGGACGTGATCGCCGACAACGTCGATTGCGTGCTGCGCGGTGGCACCCTGCCCGACTCATCGCTGGTGGCACGCCGCGTGGGCGAACTGCCCTTCGGCGCCTTTGCTGCGCCCAGCTACCTGGCACGCGCCGGCACCCCCCGCCACCCGCGCGAGCTGCAGGACACGCACCACCGCGTCGTGGGCTTCCTGAGCCACCGCACCGGCCAGGTGGCGCCCATCACCTGGCAGCGCGAAGCCGAGCGGCTTCAAGTGCAGGCCCGCCACGTGGTGGCCGTGGACGACGGCAACGCCTACCTGGCCGCCGGGCTGGCCGGCATGGGCGTGCTGTGCGTGCCCCGCTACATGGCCGACCCCCACGCCGCCCAGGGCGAACTCGTGCCGCTGTTCAGCGACTGGCAACTGCCCTCCATGCCGATGTACCTCGTCTTCCCACCACACCGCCACATGAGTGCGAAGCTGCGGGTGTTCATGGCGTGGATCGAGGAATTGATGGCGCTGATGGGGAAGTGATGGGTTACTGACAACCTGGATGGGGGCTTCCAGGCCTTGGACTTGTGCTGCCGCGGCGCCTCCCCCAAAATACACACATTAGCGTACACACATTGAGGTGGCCATGAACGCACTCACCACCCGCGTCTTCAACAACGGCAACAGCCAGGCCGTGCGCATTCCCGCCGAATTCCGCCTCGACACCGACCGCGTGACCATCTCACGCAACGAGCAGGGCGACCTGGTCATCCACCCCTTGCGAGCCCAGCGGGGCGCGTCCCTGCTCCAGGCCCTGGATGAACTGAGGGGTGTGGACGATGCCTTCATCGCCGCCCTGGAAGCCGAGCAGGACCACCCGCTGCCGATGCAGGAGCGCGAAGGCCTGTGATCTACCTGCTCGACACCCACATCCTGATTGACCTGATCAAGCACCACCCACCCACCGTGGCGCAGCGCGTGGACGCGCTGACGGAGGACGACCGGCTGTGCATGTCCTTCATCACCTGGGCCGAACTGCTGAAGGGCGCAGAGCGAAGCACCCGCAAGCCGGAGGTGCTGCGCGCCCTGGACAATCTCGCCCGGCAGGTGCCGGTGATCTACCCTTCGGCCCCTGCCATCTGCCGCCACTACGCCGTTCAGGCCACCCGGCTGAAAGACGCCGGCACGCCCATTGGAGCCAACGACCTGTGGATTGCCTGCCACGCGCTGGCCGAAGGCGCCACCTTGGTGACCCACAACACCCGCAAGTTTCAGCGGGTCGAAGGGCTTCGGATCGAGGACTGGGTGACGTCCTGAAGAGGCTCATCACGCCCGCAGGATCTTCTCCATCGCCCGGCCCTTGGCCAGCTCGTCCACCAGCTTGTCGAGGGTGCGGATCTTGCGCATCAGCGGGTCTTCCACCTCCTCCACCCGCACGCCGCACACCACGCCCTTGATCAGCGCCACGTTCGGGTGCAGCGCCGGGGCCTGGTCGAAGAAGACCTGGAAATCCACCCCCGCCTCCACCTGCCGCTGCAGGCCCTTCGCGTCATAGCCCGTGAGCCAGCAGATGATGCGATCCACCTCGTCCTTCGTGCGGCCCTTGCGCTCGACCTTGTTGACGTAGAGCGGGTAGACCTTGGCGAAGGGGGTGGTGAAGATGGGGTGGGGTCGTAACCGCTGGCGTATGCTTCGGGGTCCACATCTTACATTCTGTCTCATGTCGCAACCGTTCCTAAGTGCAAACCCAACTGCAGATCAGCTACGCGCGCTTGTGAAATACTTAAGCACATTTCGCGATGGCAGTGGCAATATTAGGGAGAACGACCCTGAGAAGAGCACTCGAGCTGACTCGCGCCAAATTGAGAGATGTCTTGCGGAGTTGTTTGGGGTGAAGCCTCCGGAAAGCAAGTCGTACTATGACTTCGCAGTCGAAATCAACAAGGGCGGCGGTGTAGTCATTAGTGCCGCGTCCGTGAAGTCCAAGGAATTGGAGAAGCTTCGGGATTTTAGGAATTCAAAGGCACGGAAGTCGTTGCGCGCATACCTCGAAGTTGCAAATGCAAGCGCCAAGGACTGGAAACTGTGCAGAGAAATGGGACTCACCGAAAACGATTTCAGAGATCACAGGCATGCAGCCAGATTCGGTGAGGCAATCTTGATGCGGCAGTCGGTCGAGCGGACTCTAGCAGAAGCGAAAATCCAGCAGCAGCGGAAGCACTCTGCCCATCGTATGGTAGATGCCGAGGCCAGCGTGTTCTTGTCAGTCTTATACTCTCCAATGGACCACGAGTATCAGCGTGACTACCTCGTGTCCTCCTATCCAATTGTACTGCCGGAACCGGTGAGATGGGAGTTTCGAAGCAAGGCGCTTGTTGGGCTAGACAGGCATGGGGGAGTTTTGTACGAGTGGTATGCCCTATCCGGCAGTCAGTTCAAGTACTACCCTCTAATCTCTGAACGAAAGTACGGTTCAGCCTTGTTTCAGTTGTTGAAGCCAGCGCAGGAATCGCTACACCAACGAGCTGTGCGGATGTTTGGACACAGCTAGCTCTTGACCCACAGCACTTCCATGCGTTCGGCCTGCTTCTCAACCTTGGGGGGCTTAATCTGGACCTTCTTCCAGGTCCGAAGATGCTTATCGTAGATGCGGTTATCGTAGCCTGAAATGACTGCGGGACCGGGATGAGAATTTAGAACCTCAAGCATCTCTAGATGATCGTCCACGCTCATCTCATGCGCGTACATCTTCTGCGTTCGCGTCTCCATGAGATAGGGCGGGTCAGCATATATCAACGTGTCTTTGGTCGCGAAGCGGCGCATCACTTCCAAAGCAGGTCGGTTCTCAATCTCGGCATCCTTTAGCCGCAAAGCCAACTCAGCCAATTCGGCCGGAACTCGCTGCCAGCGTATCGACATTCCGCGCGCGGGTTGCTTGGAGCCTCGGTTCTTCCAACCGGTCTTCTTCGCAAGGTCTGAGGCATGCGCCTGCCAGATGCGAGTGACGAATCGCCGCGCGTCCTCAACAGCGCTGCCAGTTTGAATGTGGCTTTGGTCATATTCGTCTCGGCTCCAAGGCGTGGCTTCAAGCGCGAACAGCAACTCGTCCGTCTGATCTCGCAGTACGCGGAAGAAGTTGACGACAAGCCCATTCATGTCATTGATCAGCTCATGCGGACTTACTGGCTTCGAAAAAAATACCGCCCCTGATCCAAAATATGGCTCTACGTAGTGATAGTGGCTCCCAAAGAGGCCAACGATCTCTTGGGCTAGAGACCATTTGCTGCCAGGGTAACGAAGCGCTGCACTCTGGCGTCTAGGCGACTCAACCGCGGCGGCATCTTCGAAGAGGGTTGGGGAGCGCTCCATAGGCTTCTCTGGCTGTGCCGAGGCTGTTTAAATATCCAGTAGTTTCGCCTCTCCTGCGCTCTATGTCAACGCGGTCAGTGCGTTCTCTTCAGCTGTTTGCAGAGTAGATCGGGGCGTGGCGGGTCTTCGTTGCGCGGCCTTGTATGTCCATCTCACTCACCGACTCCGCGGAAGAAGTGGCAGCTAAGCAGGCCCCACAAGCACCCCGGTTGCAGACACGACAGCCCGTTGAAGTCGTTGGCTGATGAGTCCACACGTTGGCGAGGGCACAGTGCCGTGCAATCCCTTACCCTTCCCGCACGCGCCAGCCCCCCGGAACCCCACCATGTACCTCCCCGCCCACTTCGCCGAAACCCGCCCCGAGCAGTTGCACCGCATCATCAACGACCACCCGCTGGGCATGATGGTCACGCACACGGCGGCGGGGTTGGAGGCGCAGCACATTCCTTTCCTGCTGGACCCGGCGCAGGGTACGCAGGGGGTGTTGCTGGCGCATGTGGCGCGGGCCAACACGGTGTGGCAGGAGGTGGCCAACGGCGATGCGGTGATGGTGGTGTTCCGCGGGGTGGAGGGCTACATCTCGCCCAACTGGTACCCCAGCAAGCACGAGACGCACCGCGCCGTGCCCACCTGGAACTACGAGGTGGTGCATGCGCACGGCACGGTGCACGTGCACGACGACGAGAAGTTCCTGCGCGGCCTGGTGGCGCGGCTCACGCGGGTGCATGAGGCCGCGCAGCCGGTGCCGTGGAAGATGGGCGATGCGCCGCCCGATTACCTGAGCGACATGCTGGGCAAGATC
Organism: uncultured Caldimonas sp.; assembly: GCA_964552215.1. Taxonomy (GTDB): domain Bacteria; phylum Pseudomonadota; class Gammaproteobacteria; order Burkholderiales; family Burkholderiaceae_C; genus Caldimonas. Next base: position 3,895 of record CAZKGD010000017.1, on the reverse strand, counting down.
GTGGGGCTGGAGGTGCGCATCACGCGCCTGGAGGGCAAGCGCAAGCTGAGCCAGAACCACGAGGCCCGCAACCGCGCCGGCGTCATCCAGGGGCTGGAGACGCAGGGAAACCCTGGGCTGGCGCAGGCGATGCGCGACGCGAGCGACGCACGGTGATCCCCGGGTTCAGCGCAACACCGCGTACTCCAGCACCACCAGCCCGCCCTCGAACGATCGCGCGCGCGCCAGCGACAGGCGGCGCGGCCCCAGGTCCGGCGGCGTGAACGACCGGCCGCGCCCCAGCAGCGTGGGCAGCATGCGCAGGCGCAGCCGGTCGACCTCGCCGGCGCGCAGCAAGGCATCGCTCAGCGACAGGCTGCCCCAGATCATCAGGTCACCGGCGACGCGCTGGCGCAGGCTGCGCACCGCGGCCACCCCGTCGCCGCGCAGGACCTGCGCCGCATCGCCCGCCCCCCAGGGGGCCGAGGCCAGCGTGGACGACACCACGAACTTGGGCAGTGTGTTGATCGGCGCGGCCACCGGCTCGGCCACCGGGTCGGCCACGGGCCAGTAGTCGGCAAACATCCGGTAGGTCTTGGCGCCGAAGACGATGGCGCCCACGCCTTGCAGCATCCGCAACTGTTCGGTGTCGACCTCGTTGATCCAGTCGGCGTTGACGAAGAAGTCGATGCTGCCGTGCGCATCCTCGGCATAACCGTCGGCGCTGACGATCTGTTCCACGATGACCTGTCCCATGTCCGTTCGCTCCTGTGGCGCGGGGCAACGGGCCCGGCCTTCCTGGACGACGAACGAGCAAGGGCGCCATCGACATCGTCGTCACGCCCTGCGTTCCGGGCGCCGGTCACCCTGCGGCCGTAGGACGCGTCTGACGTGCGATTCGCGTGGCGTCTTGCTTTGCCGCGGGCCCTGGGGCGCCAAGATCAAAGGCCCAACTGCAGGAGGCGCTCATGACTCACATTGGACGCATCGTCGGGGACGTGGAATTCCGAACGGGCGATGGGCCGAAGCTGCCCATTCCCCGAGGCCGCGTGGAGGTGGAAACGACGCAGACGGAAGCCATCCTGAGCTGGACGGACGAAGACACCCGCGGCGCCACCACGATGCCGATCGCCGAGTTCAAGCGCTACGTGGCGCAGGGCGCGATCGAGCTGCAGGAAGGCGACCCCGCCGATCCGCCGCCACGCGGCTGAGGTGAACGGGGCCAAGGGCCCCGTCTCAGCCCTGGCCTTCGCGCCAGGCCGGTGGCGTTTCGTTGCTGGGCACGGCCACGTTCGCCCGCTCGGAGGCCAGCGGACGCACCTCCACCGTCAAGCCAAACGCCAGGCACGGGTTCTCGGCCGCAATGGCCGCCGCTTCTTCCAGGGTGTCGGCCACGATGAACCAATAGCCCCCGACCACTTCCTTGGCCTCCGTGAACGGGCCGTCGGTCACCCCCGCGCGCGACACCTGCTTGCCACGAGCCTCCAGCCGGCTCCCCGGCTTGAGCCGCCCGCTCGCCAGGCCTTGCTCGTACCAGACATAAAAGCGATCGATCGCCTCTTGCACCGCTTCCTTGCTGGCGCCGCTGTCCCACTGGCCGCGGCTGATGAGGAGGTAGTCGTTCTTGGGCATGGGGAGGGTGCTCCGTTCAATGTGAGCGATGGCCTGCCAAGGTCATTGCGCCTGCCGCTTCCATTCGATGACTGCAAGCGCCTCACCCGATGCGCGGCAGCCAGTAACCCGGTCGCTGGCGATGGGGAGCGACGGCAACCACCAGCAACTCCACGTCGCTGACGCGATACACGATGCTGAAGGGAAAGCCCTTCACGAGCACGCTGCGTGTGCCCTTGGGTGAAGGGGCGCCTCCAAGGGGGTGGCGTGCTGCGCGCTCAACCGACGCTTCCACCGCAGCTTGGAAGCGGATGCCCGTCCCGGCTCGGGCGTTTGAGTAGTACTCGACCTCGTGCAGCAACTCCGCTTCGGCTGCCGGCAGGAATCGAACGGGAATCACTTCGCGATGCGTCGCGCTTTGGCAAAAACCTCTTCTGCCGAGAGCGCCTTGACCTCGCCACGGTCGTACGCTGCGAGGCGGCGCTCAATCTCCGCCGACCATGCAGCATCCAGTTCGGCGGCTGCCGGCTCGTTCAGTGACTCGAGCAACGCGTCAACAAGACGCTCGCGCTCCTCCGGAGGAAGCTGTTTACCTCGCTGCGCGAGCTCTGCGGCGGTGTCTGGCATGGGGTGTACTCTGCTGGGTGCACGCACAGTTTAATCGCCATGCCCGCCCCAAGGGGGGTCACATCGATGATGGGGCACAGGGATCGACATTGCGCGCCCTCTTTCGCTGCCCGGTGTTTCAGGTCAGCCATGACGCGACTGATGAGGAGGTGGTCGTTCTCGGGCATGAGGGGATGGTGCTCGGTTCAATGACGGCCGCAAGCCTGAGAAGCGCGCCTTGCCGCAAGCAAGTGACCCGAATATAGTGTGTATGACATTCTGAATGTATGCACATCATGCGGACCAACATCGTGATCGACGACAAGCTCATGGCCGATACCCTGCGGGCGACGGGCCTGAAAACCAAACGTGAAGCGGTTGAGCTGGGGCTGAGGACCTTGCTGCGGCTTCGTCAGCAGGCGGAGATTCGGAAGCTGCGCGGCAAGATCGCCTGGGAAGGTGATCTGGAGGCCATGAGGCGCGACAAGTGATCCTGGTGGATTCCAGCGTCTGGATCGACTACTTTCGCGGCCAGACCACCGTCCAGACCGATCTGCTGGACGGCCTCCTGGGCGCCGAGGAACTTGCCATCGGCGACCTGAACCTCGCCGAAGTCCTGCAAGGCTGCAGGTTCGACAAGGAGTTCAACGAGGTGCACCGGCTGCTGGGACGGCTGCATCTCGTCGTCCTCGGTGGTCAGGATGTGGTGGTGCAGGCCGCCCGGAACTACCGCAAGCTGCGAGCCCTGGGCGTGACGGTGCGGGGCACCGTCGACATCGTGCTGGCCACCCGCTGCATCGTGAACGGCTATCAGTTGCTGCACAGCGATCGAGACTTCGATGCCTTCGAGCAGCATCTCGGCTTGCGCTGCGTGGGGGGTGCCGGCTGAACGTCCAGGCTTGTCGATGCCTCTTGAAGAACCGCCGCCCACCCCTATAATTCGTCGCTGTTAGCACTCACCAAACATGAGTGCTAATGATCCCGGGGCCGGCGTTGCTGGCACATCTGCCTGGTGATCATGCCGTTTCAAGTTGGTGCTCACTCGCGCCAATACCTTCATAGAAGTTGGTTCTCACTCTTTAGGAGATGTCATGAAACTTCGTCCGTTGCACGATCGCGTGATCGTCAAGCGCCTGGAAAACGAAACCAAGACCGCCTCGGGCATCGTCATCCCCGACAACGCCGCCGAGAAGCCCGACCAGGGCGAGGTCCTGGCCGTGGGCCCGGGCAAGCGCAATGAGAAGGGCGACTTCGTGGCCCTGAACATCAAGGTTGGCGACCGTGTGCTGTTCGGCAAGTACAGCGGCCAGACCGTCAAGGTCGACGGCGACGAGCTGCTGGTCATGCGCGAGGAAGACCTCTTCGCGGTTGTCGAGAAGTAAAGCTACTGCGCGGCCGCCATGCTTCGTTGGGCGGTGCTCGGAATCCTCACGTAGCGCTGCTACGTTCCGGTTCCTGCGCTCCGTCCGCCTCGCCTGACAGCCGCTCGCTACGCTTTCCTTCCCGACAACGGTGCGGTGAAGGAAGGCTCCACCCAGTTTCTGAATTTGGAGAACTCAAATGGCAGCAAAAGACGTCGTTTTCGGCGGTGAAGCCCGCGCCCGCATGGTTGAAGGCGTGAACATCCTGGCCAACGCGGTCAAGGTGACCCTGGGCCCCAAGGGCCGCAACGTGGTGCTCGAGCGCTCGTTCGGCGCCC
>CAZKGD010000016.1:0-47997 GCA_964552215.1 uncultured Caldimonas sp. | reverse complement strand
GGCCCATCAGCAGGCCTCGTCGATTATGCAGCAACCAATCATCCGGGACCCGACAGTTAGGTATCTTCCACACCGGCATTCGCGCCGAGAGTTGGTTCCAGGAGGTGGTACAGGGCGTTGTGCCACTTGATGGTCCAGTATGAGGATTCGTTCTTCGAAGTCCAGTCCTTTCCGTTTCTGGACTCTCTAGCGAAGCAGCCGGCGCCTCGGAGATAGGCCGGTATGCCCTTGATGAAGTGGATGCCCTTTTCGCCCTTGTGTATCCATCCTGATGAAATCGGAAAGAAGGAGTCGAGCAGCTCAACCATGCGTGGGACGTCGTCGGCAGGAATGCCGGTCATCGCTGAAACGAGCTCAACGTCGGATGGGTCATTCGGGAAGTAAAAGCCCCCCAGTACGTCGATGAAGACTTGGAGGAAGAACGCTGCGCCCTGAGCATACGGGTTCTTATCCAAATCACGCATACCGCCCTTGAACGCTGCTGGCAGGAAGGCCTTGTACATAGAGTCCCACGACGACCCACTCCAGGGCTTATCTTCACCTGCTTCTTGTTTTTCTGCAGCAAGCGCGTCGTATGCGTTCTTAATGATCGCAATCCGCGCCTTCTGCTCCAGAGCCATGATGTACTGAAGGTATGGGCGCTCAGCGTTGTCAGTGACGCTTCTTCGTACGGTCTTGAGATCTTGTTTGGAGTTCCTGACCACATGATTGATCAACGAAGAAGTGAGCTGTGGCGCGCCCTTATAGGCATCGTACATCGCGTCCGCGCGTCGAATTGGTGTTTCCTTGAATAGGCTGGCCTCAAGCTGCGCACAGTAAAGTCGTGCCTTCGCAAGAATCTCGGCTCCGGACGTATCGCTCTTGACCCACTGCTTGAAACGAGCCTGAGCCACTCGGTCCGCGCAGCGTGACCACCAAGCAGTTGCGAAGAGCAGGTTTCGAATCTCCTGCGGCATCTCGATCGACGGCGGTATATCGTCGGATGCGGCTTTTGTCGCCTTGTCGTGAAGATTGATGTAAAGGGTCTCTACGGGAACCGACTTGCAGACTTCAGCTATCGCTTCGAGCTTGGTGGGGCTAACGGGCTGTTTGTGGATGAGCCACGCACCTCTGTGATGGGTGTAAAGCGTCTGGCCATACAGCTTGAAGAGATCGGATACGCCCCATCCACCGCTCTTGACTTCCACCACCTTGCGATTGAAGTAGTCGCTTACTGGGGTGGCGATTGCATCGAACTCCAGTACTTCCTCTGTGCCCTTCTTTAGGATCAAGCGAGTCTCAAGGTAGTACCCGGATGCCAAGAGCATCGCGGCTACTTGGTCCTCGTAGTCGTGGTCCTTCGGGTCTTTTGGAAGCCGGATCGCCATAGTTGTGGTGAGGAGGCTTAACGAACTCTAAGCGGCAGCTAACCCTTTTTCTTCCGCTTTGCCGCTTTCGCCTTGAGCTCCAAAGCCTTCTCAGGGATCTCGTATAACTGCTCAAAAATGTGCTCGACGATCTCGATCGCCAAGCGAAGTTCTTCAACAGATGGGCGATCAAGTTGGTGAACAGCATCGTTCCCCATGTACCGATGCTCATGAAGCGTTTGCGCGCTGGTTGAAGTAAGGAGTCCTTTTTCGTTTAGCCCGGAGATTTTCCCAGCCAAGTCAGTCGCCCGAGTGATATGTGTTCCCCCGCCCTTCCTTGGCTTTTCGACTGGGCCATCCAGAATGCCTTGATCAGCGCAGATGCCCTCCACAATCGCACGTAGACCGGCGGCACAGAGTGTCGCGCTGTCATTGTTGAAAGTATCGATCACCTCGCGATAGATACGCCGAAGCGCGAAGGGCACATTCATGTAGCTCTTCGTTGGTCGAACTCCTCCGCCTCTCTTCGGATAGAGACTCTCCGTGTACCCGTCCTCTCCAAACTCCGGGTTGACGTCCTCCGAGAACCAGCTTCTATGCCTGAACGAAAGCGTCTCACAGCCCCGGCATTGGATCACTTGATAGTGTCCATGCCAATCAACGCTCCACCCCTCCCGCTGGTCCCACTCACTACCCTTGAGGTCGTAAGACGACACAACGTCATGCTTCGTTGCTCTATTGCATTCTGAGCAGAACACATCTGCGCGCTCGCCGACCGTCTTGTCCTTCTCGTACGTCTGTTCCTGTCTCGACATTTGCCAGAACTCCTGGGAGCCGGGGCATGAGTGCCCCTGAAATGGTCCTGCGGGGCCGCCACGGCCGCCGAATCTGCCTGATTGCCGGCGCATCTTGTCCGGAGGAGGTATCGCAGACATTCGATTCGAGTCATGCGGGTCGCAGGCACGGATCAGCGTGCTTTGTGCAGAGATTCCTTAGGCCTCTCAACGCACCCAGGCATCGGGAGACGTTCTTCTGATTCTTGCAAGCGGCTTGTATGTCTTCTGTACATTCAAGCCGTTTGCGCTGGCATCTTTTCGGTAAAGGTGCCGGAAGAGGCCCTCAAGCTCCTCAATCTCTTCTTTCCGAATGTTGTCCCAGACCTCGTACACGGAGAAGTGAGTCCAGAGATCCTTCTTCCGCTCGCTTTTCACGTGTGCCGTGAGTCGTGCTCTCACTCCGGATTTTTCCCCGCGCGCCATCCCGATGTACACGACATTCATCTGACCCTCACCGTCCTCGCGATAGAGCACGTAGAGGCCCCTTGTGCGAGGCGGCACGAGATTGACTTCCGCGAGTGAACGGAACTCCAGCGAGTTCTTGAACAGGTTGCAGGGAGCAGTGGTCATGGACTCTGAATGCCAAGTTGTTAAGGGGTGCACAACTGAATAGAACAAACGGCCCTTCGGCCGACCCGCCCACCCAGGCAACTCGCAGCCACGCTGGCGGCGATGGGTGACGGGCCCAGCAGCAGGCAGGCCAGCAGGGCCAGGGTGGGGAGGCTTTGCTTCATCTCCTCGTGTGGGCTGGGTGGCCACTGCGTGCTTGGGCTCAACCCGCATTCCCGCAAACGTATCAGCAGGTTACAGACGCGATCTTCGCGGTGTGGCGGGTGTTTCCCTTCCCCCAAAAGTGGGAAGCCGGTGGTGCCACGGGTTGGCCCCAAGGGAGGGGAAGTCAGCCCTTCTTTGCGCCTGAGGCGCGCAGCACCGTCAGTGCCACGATATAGATCGACAGGGTCAGCAGCATGGCCAGGCCGACGTAGGCGGTTTCGAGGCGGCTGATCACGTGGTTGCGGGCGGCCTCGGTCCACAGCAGCGAGCGCCGCATCACCAGGTCGGGCCCGCCGAACTGCTGGATGGCTGCCGCCATGCTCATGCCTTGGGCGCGTTGCATGCCCTCTTCGTGCAAAGGGCCGCGAATGATGCGCACGGATTCATCAGTGACGGTGGCCGAGGGCGGGTACCAGATGACGTACTCACGCACGTAGTCGCGGTACATGAAGAAGGCCGCAACAGCGGCTGCGACCAGCAGGACGCTCACGACGGCCATCACCTGCTGGCGCAGCACCGACAAACGGCTGCGGATGAGCAGTGTCAGGGCCAGCAGGGCGACCATGGTGGCGAAGGAGACGATGCCGATGGTGAGTTTGGCGCCGTCGATGGGCGGCACCAGTTCCTGGATGAAGCCATTGAACAGCAGCAGGGTGGCGCCCACGGATGCAGCCGCAGAGGCGATGACCTGTCCCAGTCCGTCGATGAGCTTGGGGGGTGGCATGGGGGCCTCGCGGGTCAGGGGTTGACCACGTCGCTGGGCGACTTGAGTTCGACGCGCTGTTGCGCCAGGGCGGAGGAACCGCCGCCCAGCGAGACGAACTTGCGCAGGCGTTGCTCGACCACCAGTTGCGCCATGGCGTCGTAGGTGTGGTCGGGCCCCACCCACAGCAGCATCTCGCCGGACTCTGCCATGCCAATGGACGGGGTGGTGCGCTGTTTGAAGGCCAGCTCCACCAGCAACTCGCGAACGAAGTCTTTGCCGAAGGTCTGCGGGCGGTTGACGATGCCGGCCGGCAGCACATACACGCGCAATTCAGTGGGCTGTTGTGCCTGCTCGGCCTGCACGACCACGGTCACTTCGCGATAGCTGAAAGGCGCCTGCCCCGATTGCAGCCGGCGCTCCATGGTCCGAAGGTTCGAGGCGGCCGCATCCAGCGCGCGCACGGACTCCGAGGGAATCGCGAGCTTTGACTTGTTGAAGTTGAGAGCGGCTTCGGCATTGGTGTTGGCCGCGGCGAGGTAGTAGCGCGACAGCGCCAGCTCGGACGACGACAGGCTCGGCGCCCGCTGCTCGATGAGCTTGGCGGTGCGGTCCAGGTCGGCCGTGGCTTGTTGGTAGGCGACGAAATCTCCAGGCTTGTCGAAGGCGTCCTCGCGCAGTTTCAGGGCCGAAGCTCGGGTGTGTTGCACCGCCATGACTTCCGGCCGGATGCTGTGCTTCGCAATCTGCGCGAAATCGAGCGCCGCTTTCGGCTCGCCCCCTGCGATAGCTGGGCGCGCGCTCCATTCGGGGACGTACAGCGACACCCGGCTTTGCGCCGGAATGATGCCGTTCGCCGCCACGCCCGGGTTCATGCGGGCAAAGGCGTCCAGCGTCTGTTGGTCGACCAGGATGCCTTGCCGGCTCAGGTACTGCTGCACGGTCTGCTCGGATGCGGTCCACTCCACTTGCTTGTGGATGGCCACTGGCGCGGCCACCATGCGGGTGCCGTCGGGCTTGACGACCTGGAGCTTGGGGGCCGCTCCGACGGTGGGCACGGGCGCCGCCAGCCTCACGTTCGCCGCGGGTTGGGCGGCCGCCTGCCAGGTGAGGGCCCCCAAGGCCACAAGGAGAAATCGCTTACCGTGATTCATGCAACCCCCTTCACCGCCACGCCGATGAGCCCGCGCCGGGTCGCACGCATCGCGTCTTGGTTCACCTGCAAGCGTACGCCGTGCGCGCGGCAAGGCGGTCCGTTGTTTCCCTTCCCCCAAATGTAGGAAGCCGGTGACAACTCGACCTCACCGCCCCCGCATCCCCTCCGGGCTCACGCCAAACCTCGCGCGGAACGCGTGCGTGAAGCTGGTGGCATGGCGGTAGCCCGCCCGCCAGGCCACTTCCTTCACCGACAGGCGGCCGTCGCGCAGTTCGTCGCGCGCCTGGTCGAGCCGTGCATTGAGCACCAGCTGGAAGGGGCTGCAGCCGTAGCAGCGGCGGATGAGGGCCTGCAGGCGCCTGGGTGACAGGCCCAGCTCGGCGGCCAGCGACTGGACGGACGGCGGGTTGCGCAGGTCGGCCAGCAGGCGTTCGCGCGCATGGGCGGCGGCGCGGGCGTCGCGGCGGTTTTCGCCAGGGGTGGCGGAGGAGGCTTCGGGCTCTTCGGTGAGGGGCTGCAGGTGATGCGACAGCACCTGCAGGGCCGCGCCTTCGGCGGCCAGGCGATGCAAGCCGCCATGCACGGCCGGGTCGCCCAGCGACAGCAGCACCCGCTGCCAGGCCGGCAGGGCAGGCAGCGTGAGGCTTTGCGCACCGCAGGCCGCCCCGGCCTGCATGGCGCGCAGCACCTTGGGCAGGCGGCCGCCCAGCCACTCGACCAGCATGGGCTCGGGGATGTCAATGCTCACCACGCGCAGCGGCCCCGTGCGCCGGCACAGCCAGCCGGTGCTGCGGCCTTCGGCGCGCATCAGGGTGGAACGGCCTGGTTGCAGCGCCACCGATTCGTCGCCGGCGTAGAGGCGGCAGTCGCCCGTGACCACGGTCTGCAGGTAGAGGTAGGGGCGGTCGTCGGGGGGCGCCTCGAAGGCCATGTCCTGTGCGCCGTGGGCATCGATGCTGCACACCGCAAAGCCGCGCTCGAAGCTGATGCGCCGGCAGTCGAGGTGCAGGCCCTGGCCGAACAGGCGCGCGGCGCCTTCGTCGGGCGCCTGCACCCGGCGTTGCGTGGCATCGAGGGTCCAGGCCGGTGATCCCGTCGTGTGCATGGGGCGATGTCCTCAAGGAGCCAGGCCCGGGTGGGCAGGAAGCTGCAGGACTGCACAGCCAATGGCAGGAAATCCTAGCAGCGAGGGGCCCGCACCGGCAGAGCCCCTCCCTAGGATGCGGGGGATCCAACATTCCACTCAAGGAGGTCCCCATGTCCATGCCCGTATCGCGCCGCACCGTCCCGGCCCTGGCCGCATGGCTGCTCCTGACCCTGTCGGCCTGCGGAGGCGGCGGTGACGAAGGTGGCGACACGCCCGCGCCGGTGGGGCCAGCGGCCTGTCTGGACCGCGACACCTTCGCCGTGGGCACGCAAGGCCGGATGGAGTTCGACGTGACCCAGGGGCCCGGCAGCAGCTTGCAGGCCGTGATCGAGTTCGAGAACCTGCCCGAGAGCGACTTTCGCGGTTACCGCGGGGTGGAAGTGCGCACCGAAACCACGATCACCTCCGGCCCCATGACCGTCTCCACCCTGAGCTATCAGTGGCGCACGCTGCGCGACGACGACGTGGTCGAGGAGTACGGCAGCAACTTCGAGATCTCCAGCGGCGGCCGCGAGGACAACTGGTACCAGCCCCCCTTTGAAGACCTGCGCTGGACGCTGGCCGAGGGAGAGTCCTTCACCGCCGACCGCAACCGCTACACCTCGTTCTTCCCCACCACGCCCGTCACGACCACGGTCACCATCACTTTCGAGGGGCGCGAGGACATCACCGTGCCGGCCGGTACGTTTCGCGATGCCTGCAAGTACGTGATCGAGGAAACGTTTGGCGACGACACCCGCGTCCTCACCTCCTGGATCGTGCGTTCGGTGTCGGTGTACGAGACCTCGGAAGAGTCAAACGGCGACACCACCACCTTGGCCCTGCGCCAGGGCACGCTCAACGGGGAGCCGTTTGTGCCTTGAGGGCCGCCAGCCCCCGGGGTGTTTTACCCAAGGCCTTGCGCTCCTACCGGGCTCGCGCCAGGCGGCGTGCCGCAGTACCGAGCAGCGCCCCGGGTGGCAGGGCGGTGGCTGCGACGCTGGAGGTGCGAGGGGGGTGACGCGCTTGTTGGGCCATGGCCTATTGTGCGAGCCGGTGGCGCCGTTCTTTCAAGACTTGATGTTGCAACGTTCAGGCGATGTGCCGTTGGCCTCGCTCATTGTCCAGCCGACGCAGCGTCGATCAGCCGCCGTATACCCAGCCCATGCCGGTGAACTTGGGTTTGTCGGCGCAACTCCTCTTGCCACACCCGAAACTTGCCGGCTCGATGTCTCGCCAAGCTCATGCGAAGACGACTGAGGCTCGGACCTCGTCAAACTCCTTTTGAGCCACGATGCGGTCGGCCGGCAGATCGAACATGTTCAAGGTGAACAGGTGGGGCGCGCGGAGCAGCAACAGGCCCCGGTTGCGCGCCGGGCCTTGATGGCCGAGCCGGTCCCGGTAGGTGAAGGATGCGATGTACTCGATGGCCTCAGCGCCCGGCACGTCCACCGGGTGCGGTGCGGTGGTCACGCGAAAGTCCGCCAGCAGCATGCCGAGCGCGCGCATGATGTCCGGGCTGGCTTGCATCAGCGATTGCCCTTCGTCCAAAGGGTTGTCTTCTGCATACAGCGTGAGCGATGCGGCCAGATTGCGCAGCAGCGGTGCCTGAGACGCCACCATCAGCGGCAAGGGCCCGGCCTTCAACAGCTCCGAGACTTCCTGGGTGGGTGTTGCAAACTCGTACTCGTTGCGCAGGTCGGCAAAGGTGCGCAGGTGCTCGAAGCCCCATCCGGATGGTTTGCGCAGGGCCAGCCCGAAGGCGTTGTTGACGTAGAGGTCTCCAGACACCAGAACCGCCGCCAACGCGGGGGCCGCTGCCAAGCCGCCCAGGCCTTTGAGGAAACTGCGTCGGCGGTCGTTGGGGTATGAGGCTGGATGCGGGGCGGTCGTCATGTCGGTTCAGGCAGCGGTTCCAGTCGTAGCTTCGACGTCGACGGTCTGGGGCTGCAAGGAGGCTCTCGCGCGGGTCACGCATGCCTGCCGCAGCCGCCGGGTTTCAGCACCCGCTCGGTGGACGCCGGGAACTTGAAGAGCTTGCCTGCCGGGCGGCGCGGACGCGCCAGCAGCTCGCCACCGCAGTTGGGGCATTGGCCCTTGAGCAATTCATCGGCGCAGGTGCTGCAGAAGGTGCATTCAAAAGTGCAGATGCGCGCCTGAGTGGAATCGGGCGGCAGGTCGGTGTCGCAGCATTCGCAGTTGGGGCGGAGTTGGAGCATGACGAGAGCCTCCAGGCAAGCGATGCCGCGTAGTTTGCCGCAGGGTTCAGCAATGGCGAAGCAAGTGGCCCCGCTCAGACGACTGGCCAATGGCCCTGCCGCACCCGGCTCAAGGTGTTGCGGCCGTTTGCGCCGCACGGGCGCGCGCCATCACCTCGGCCCGCAAAGGGTCATCGTCCTTCATCGTGGCCGCCAGCCGCTCCCAGAGCTGCGCGGCCTGCGCGGGCTGGCCGCGCTCCTGCGCTGCCATGGCCGCCAGCGTGAGAGCCACGGGTTGGGTGGGCTCCAAGGCGAGGGCACGCTGCACCAGCGCATGGGTCGGGTCGTCGATGCGGCCGCCGTGCAAGCGGGCCAGGAAGTCGGCGTGGTTGGCGAGCAGGTTGGCGTCGCGCGGGCGCAGGCGGGTGGCCGTCTCCAGGGCTTCCTGCGCTTCGGCCTCGCGGCCCAGGGCCGCGCGGGCGCGGGCGAGCTGGGCCCAGGCGTGGGCGTCGGCGGGGTCTTGCTGCACGCGCGCGCTGAACTGGGCGATGGCCTGCATGACGGGTGGGGATTCGGCGGGCGCACTGGCGGGTGCGGGCGCCAGGTGCTGAGGCGAGCCCAGCCAGGCATAGCCCCCGGCGGTGAGGGCCAGGGTGAAGGTGCTGACGACCACGAGGGTGGCGCGGCCGTGCGCCCGCAGGGGCCACAGCAGGGCCACCAGGGTGAGGGCCACCAGCGCGCCTGCGGCGGCGAGGAAGGAGCTCATCGCGAGACCTCCTCGCGATCGTTGGCCTCAACGTCGTCGGCTTCAGGCTCGAAGGCCTCGGCGGGCAGGCGCTGGCGGCGGCGCAGGGTGAGCCCCAGCACCAGCAGGCCCGCGCCCAGCAGTGCGGCGGGGCCGAACCACAGCGCCAAGGTGCTGCGCTGGAGCGGCGGGCGGTAGTGCACCACGTCGCCGTAGCGTTCGCTGAAGAAGGCGCGCACCTCGGCGTCACTGCGGCCCTCGGCCAGCAGGCGGCGCAGTTCGGCGCGCAGGTCCTGCGCCAGCGCAGCAGACGATTCGGCCAGGGTTTCGTTGCGGCACACCAGGCAGCGCAGTTCGCTGGCCAGGGCGCGGGCGCGCGCATCGAGCATGGCATCGTCGGCGGTTTGTGCGCTCGCCATCGAAGCCGCGGCAAGCAGCAGTGCCAAGAGAATGCGGCGCCCATCAGCCATCAGCCAGCTCCTTGAGCAAGGGCTCGATGCGCGTGCGAATGAACTCGGGCGAGACGATGCCCACGTGCTTGAGCCGCACGTGGCCGCGCCGGTCGATGACATAGGTTTCGGGCACGCCGTACACGCCGAAGTCGATGCCGGCGCGGCCGTCGGCGTCGACCAGCACGAGGCGGTACGGGTCGCCGTGGCGTTGCAGCCAGGCGCGGGCGTTGTCGTCACGGTCCTTGTGGTTCAGGCCCACCAGCGCCACGTTGTGGCGGCGCGCGAAGTCCACCCACAACGGGTGCTCCACCGTGCAGGGGCCACACCACGAGGCCCACACGTTCAGCACCCAGGGCTGGCCCAGCAGGTCGCGGCCGGTGACGCGCAGGGCGGGGTCGTCCAGGCGCGGCAACGAAAACGCCGGGGCGGGCTTGTCGATCAGCGGCGAAGGCACTGCCAGCGGGTCGAGCGAGAGGCCGCGCCAGAGCAGCACGATCAAGGCGAGGAAGATCAGGAGCGGCGCGATGGCGCGCAGCACCGTGCCGAGGCTGGGCTTCATGCGGGCTCCTGCACGGTGCTGGCCGCCGCTTGCCGCTGGGCCACGCGATAGCGGCGGTCGCTGGCGGCCAGGCCGCCGCCCAGGGCCATCAGCAGCGTGCCGGCCCAGATCCAGCTCACGAAGGGCTTCACATGCAGGCGCAGCGTCCAGGTGGCGCGGTCGGCCTGCACTTCGCCCAACGAGGCATAGAAGTCGCGCAGCGGGCCGTGCACGACGGCCGGTTCGGTGAAGGAGGTGTCCTGGCTGGCGTAGAGGCGCTTCTCGGGATAGAGCTGGGCCAGCGGCTGCCCATCGCGCGTGACTTCCACCCAGGCCTGCGCGGCGCGGTAGTTGGGGCCCATCACATCGCGCACGCCACGGAAGTGAAAGGTGTAGGGACCCAGTTCGGCCTGCTGGCCGGCCGACAGTTCGGCGTCACGCTCCAGCTCGTAGCTGCCCACCATGGTGACGCCCACGGCGAACACGGCCACGCCGGCATGCGCCAGCCACATGCCCCACAGCGCGCGCGGGGCCTGGCCCAGCCGGCGGCCGTGGCCGCCCATGTCGGTGGCGATGGTGCACAGGATCCACGCCCCCATCCACAGGCCCAGCACGGCGCCGAAGGACAGCTGCCCCGCCCACCAGGCCATTCCCACGGCGCTGGCCACCGACAGGCCCGCCGCCCAGCGCAGCCGGCGGGCCAGCGCGGGCAGCTCGGTCTCCTTCCAGCGTGCCAGCGGGCCGATCCCCAGCAGGAAGACGAGCGGCAGCATCAGCGGCACGAAGACCTGTTCGAAGTAAGGCGGGCCCACCGAGATCTTGGCGCCGGTCAGGGCGTCGAGCACCAGCGGGTAGAGCGTGCCCAGCCCCACCGAGGCCACGGCCACCACCAGCAGCACGTTGTTGAGCAGCAGCACGGTTTCACGCGAGACGGGGGCAAAGCGCCCGCCCAGGCCGAGCGTGGGCGCACGCCAGGCATACACCGCCAGCGCCACGCCCACCACCACGGCCAGGAAGAGCAGCAGCGCCAGGCCGCGTTGCGGGTCGGTCGCAAAGGCATGCACGGAGCTGAGCACGCCCGAGCGCACGAGGAAGGTGCCCAGCAGCGAGAGCGAAAACGTGAGCAGCGCCAGCAGCACCGTCCAGGCACGGAAGGCGCCGCGCTTGTCGGTGACGGCCAGCGAGTGGATGAGCGCGGTGCCGGCGAGCCACGGCAGGAAGGAAGCGTTCTCGACCGGGTCCCAGAACCACCAGCCACCCCAGCCCAGCACCTGGTAGGCCCACAGGCTGCCCACCGAGATGCCCAGCGTGAGGAAGAGCCAGGCCACCGTCGTCCACGGGCGCATCCAGCGCGCCCAGGCGGCATCGAGCCGGCCGCCCAGCAAGGCGCCCAGCGCCAGCGCAAAGGCCACCGCAAAGCCCACATAGCCCATGTAGAGCAGCGGCGGGTGCACGACCATGCCCGGGTCTTGCAACAGCGGGTTGAGGTCGTGGCCATCCAGGGGCACGGGGCTCAGACGCGTGAAGGGATTGGAGGTGATCAGCACGAAGAGCGCAAAGCCCGTCGCGATCCAGCCCAGCACGGCCAGGCTGCGCGCCACCAGCGGCAGGGGCAGCGAGCGGCTGAAACGCGCCAGCGCGGCCATCCACGCGGCCTGGATGAGCTGCCACAGCAGGAGCGAGCCCTCATGCCCGCCCCACACGCCGACCACTCGGTAGACCAGGGGCAGCTGGCGGTTGGTGTTGTCGGCCACGTAGGCGACGGAAAAATCGAGCTGGACGAAGCTCGCCGTGAGCAGGGCATAGGCCACGGCGATGAGGGCCAGGTGCACATAGGCGGCCGGCCGCGCCAGCGCCATCCAGGGCACCTGCCCGCGCGCGGCGCCCCACAGCGGCAGCACGCCCAGCACGACCGAGGTGGCCAATGCGAGCAACAGGGCGATCTGGCCAAGCTCGGGGATCATCGTGCGCCCTCTTCCACAGACGGCCGAACCGCCCGCGACACGGCCTCGCTGGCTTCGGGCGGCATGTAGTTCTCGTCGTGCTTGGCCAGCACCTGCTGCGCGTGGAAAAGGCCTTGCGCATCGAGCCGGCCCTGGGCCACCACGCCCTGGCCTTCGCGGAAGAGGTCGGGCAGCAGGCCCTGGTAGACCACGCTCACGCGCTGCGCGGTGTCGGTGATGGCGAAGCGCACCTGCAGGCCGTCGCGCTGCACGCTGCCCTCCTCCACCAGGCCGCCCAGGCGGAAGGCCTGGCCCACGGGCGCCTCGCCGGCCAGCACCTGCGTGGGCGTGCGGAAGAAGACGATCTCACCACGCAAGGCGTAGAGCACCAGCGCCGCCGCCACGCCCACGGTGAGCAGCACGGCCACGACCACGGCCAAGCGGCGTTGGCGGGCCGTCATGCGCCCTCCTCCTCGTCGGCCTGCAGCGCCTGCGCGCGGGAACGCTGCAGCGCGCGCCACAGGCGCACGATCTCGACCAGCAGCATCAGGCCAGCCGCGCCATAGGCGCCCCAGAGGAAGGGTGTGGGGTCGCTCATGCGGCCCTCTCCTGCAGATGCGCCTTCAGCCAGGCGGCCCCGGCTTCGCGCTGCATCAGCAGCGCGCGGGCGCGTGTGAGGCTGGCCGCCGCGGCATAGGCCCAGTAGGCCAACACCATGATGAGCAGCGGCGTGAGCATGGCCGCGGCCATGCGCGGGCTGTCGCCCAGGGGCAGCGTGGCGCCCTGGTGCAGAGTGGACCACCACTGCACCGAGAAGTAGATGACCGGCACGTTGACCACCCCCACCACGGCCAAGAGCGCGCCGGCCGCATCGCCGCGCTGCACGTCGTCGATCGCAGCGGTGAGCGCGATGACGCCGAGGTAGAGCAGCAGCAGGATGAGCATGGACGTGAGCCGCGCATCCCACACCCACCAGGTGCCCCAGGTGGGCTGGCCCCAGATCGCGCCGGTGACCAGGCACACGGCCGCCGCCCAGGCCCCCGTGGGCGCCAGCGCACGCGCCAGCACGCCGGCCGTGCGCACCCGGGCCACCCAGCCCAGCGCGGCCCAGAAGGCCATCACGAGGTAGAGCAGCATGGCCACCCAGGCCGAGGGCACGTGCAGGTAGACGATGCGGTAGACCTCCCCCTGCTGCGCGTCGGTGGGCGCCAGGCCCAGGCCCCACACGAGGCCCACGGCGCCCAGCACCGCGGCCAGCGCCCACAGCGCCGGCAGCAGCCGGCCGGTGAAGGCAAAGAAGCGCGGCGGTGCCGCCAGGCCCGTCCAGCGCACGGGCGCATCGCCACCGGCATCCAGCCCCAGGCGCAAGGCCGCCCCGGCCAGCGGCAAGGCCACGACGGCGCTCACCAGCATCCAGGCCGCCAGCAGCGCCAGGTGCGGCATCGGCGACAGTCCCCCCAGCACGGCCGACACGGCACCCGTGCCCAGCACCAGCGCCGGCACGGCCAGGGGCAGCACGATCAGCATCACCAGCAGGCCCGCCTGGCGCAGGCCCACGGTGAGCGCGGCAGCCACCGTCCCCCACAGACTGAAGATCACCGTGCCCAAGGCCAGGCCCGCGAAAAGCACCGCCAGCGCCACCCCCTGCAGGCCCAGGGCCGCCGCCAGCAGCGGAGACAGCAGTACGAGCGGCACGCCGTGCAGCAGCCAGTGGCCGAGGGCACGGGCGGCAGCGATGACGCTGGGGCTGGGTGCGGCCAGCAGCAACTGGTCGAGCGTGCCATCGGCGGCATCGCTCGCAAAGAGTGCGCTCACCGACATCAACGCCGAGAGCAAGGCGCAGGCCCAGACCACACCCGCGGCGATCTGGCGCAGCAGGGCCGTCTCGGGCCCCACCGCCAGCGGGAAGAGGCTCACGGCCGCCACGGCAAAGCCCAGGGGCAGCAGCAGGTCGACCCGCCGTCGCGCCGCAAGGCGCAGGTCGCGTTGAACCAAGCTCCAGAACAGCGAGCGCATGGCCGGGCCTTCAGGGAGCGTCGAGATCGAGCACGCGCCCGGGCAGCGAAGGGGCCTGATGGCTGGCCATCAGCACGCTGCCGCCGGAGCGCAGGTGCTCGGCGAGCAAGGCGTCGAGGACTTGCGTGCCTTCGGCATCCAGCCCGTCATGCGGCTCATCGAGCAACCACAGCGTCCGCGAACGGCTGGCCGCCAGGCGGGCCAGGACCACACGACGGCGCTGGCCTTGCGAGAGGTGGGCGATGCGCTGATGGCAACGGGAGGCCAGGCCGAAGCGGTCGAGCGCCACCTCGAGGGTGGCGGCATCCTGCGGCAAGCCCTGCACCCCCAGCAGGAAATGCAGCGACTCGGCCACGGTGAGCTCGTCCTTCAGCGCGTTGGTGTGGCCCAGCAGCACCGGGGTGCCGCCAGGGCGCACCACCTCGCCTTGCGCCGGGCGGCCCAGGCCCGCGGCCAGGCGCAAGAGGCTGGTCTTGCCACTGCCGTTGCGCCCGCGCAGCCAGACCAGATCCCCTGCGCTCACCGTCAGGTTCACGCCGCGAAACAGCAGCCGCGTGCCCCGCCGGCAGGCGAGGGCGTTCAGCTGCAGCAGGGGCGCGGACGGGTCCATCACGAGGGGAGGAAATCGACCGGCCAGGTGACGACCATCTGCTCGACCTCTTTCGCACCGAAGTCGAACTGCCGCACGCGCGCGAGCAGGCGGTTCTCCAGGTCGGGCGCGTTGAGTTCGGTGGAGACGATGCGCACATCCACCACCTCGCCGGAAGGCGCGATGGTCAGGCGCAGCACCACCTTGCCCTGCAGCGACGGGTCTTCGCGCAGCGCGCGGTTGTAGATGGCATAGATGGCGCCCTTGTGGCGCTCGAAGACGAGCTTGATCTCCTCGATGGAACGCGAGGCCTTGCCCGAGCCGGCGCGCTGCAGCGTGCCGCCCGCGCCGCCCTTGCCCGACCCCACGCCGGTGCCCGTGCCGTCGCCGCGCACCCCGCCGCCGCCCGGGCCGCCGCCCCCACCCCCACCGGCCACACCTTCCACCAGCGTGGTGGCGCGGCCCGCCAGGCCGCCGCCGCCGGTGTTGCGGCTGTAGGCGGCCGTGTTGATGCCGCCGCTGCCGCCGGTGGCGTTGGAGGTGATCATGGAACGCTCGGGCAGGCCGGGCTCGGTGCCCGCGCCCACGCCAACGCCCGTGCCGGTGCCCACGCCGGGGCCGGGCTTGATGTCCTTTTGCAGCTGCACGGCCACCGGGGCGCCGCGCAGCTCGGCCAGGTCGTCCTTCATCGCGAGCAGGCCCACACCGGCGGCGCGCCGACGCGCTTCGCCGATCTCGCCCGGCGGGCGGCCCTCGATGGGGTTGCGCGCCTCGGGCACCGGGTTGCGCACGGTGGCGGGCTTGGACGGATCGGGCCGGCGGTTGTCGCGCGGCACGCTGGTGGAGGCCGCCGGGGGCTTGGGCGCCGTGGTGGGTGCGGCCTCGGGCTTGGGCGCTGCCTCACGCTGCGCCGCCGCGGGCGGTGGCGGGGGTGGTGTGGCCTCGCGCTCGATCATCAGCCGTGCCAGCCGCTCGGGCACGGGCGGCGCCTGACGCGGATCGGGCTGAGGCGTGGGCCACAGCAGGAAAAGCAGGCACAGCAGCGCCGTGAGGCCCAGCACCCAGCGCAGCACCCGCCGGAAGCGGGCGATGTCCTCGGGCGGGATGGACCAGGCGAGGACCGGGCCGCGGAAAGAGATCGCGGTGGCCGCACTCATGACGACACCTCGTACTTTCGGGTCACCGCAAAGGACACGTCGGCAAAATTGGCCCGCGCGGCCGTGGCCATCACCTTGCGCAGCAGCGCGTAGGGGATGTCCTTGTCGCCCATGATGGTGAGGGTGCGGCCCTGGGCGGCGTTTTCGGAGCGGATGACCTGGCGGCTGGCGATCCCGTCGAGCTCGGCCTGGAGCGGGGCGATGAGGTCGCCCGGTGTGTTCATCGCCTGCGCCACGGTCGCCACACGGCGGCCTTCGACCAGGATGTCCTCGGGGCTGATGACCACCACCACGGTTTCACGCGGTGCGGTTTCGGCGGTGGACTGCGGCAGCTTCACACCCTTGGGTGCCGAGAGGATCTCGATGCCCGAGGCGGCCGACAGCAGGAAGAACAGCAGGATGGTGAAGATGTCGATCAGCGCGACCAGGTTCAGGTCGACGTTCGACTGGTTGCGCGCCTTGCGCTCGGCGCGTTTCTGCAAAGGGGTGAGCTTCATGGCGGGCCCTCAGCGCTTGATCACCGGGGCGTCGCCGATGGCCACGTCGGGGAAGAGGTCGGTGCGCACCAGGTTCACGCCATCGGCGGTATAGGTGGCGCGGGTCACGTCCATCACCTGCACCAGCAGGTCGTAGGAGGTCTCGGGCTCGGCCAGGATGCTGGCGGTGGTGGTGTCGGGGAAGCGGCGCTTGATCTCCAGCATCAGGGCCGACAGCGTGCGCAGGTCCTGCGTGCCGTTCACGGCCGGGATGCGCTGGATCAGGCCGCCGATGCGGTCGCCCACCTCGATGGCGTCGCGGCGGATCACGATCTCCAGCTTCAGGTCGTTGGCCTGGAGCTGCTCCACACCCCCGGTGTTGCGCGCCGGCAGGCTCAGGTCGAGCACCGACATGCGGGTGAACACCGCGGTGGACAGCAGGAAGGGCAGCAGCACCACGATGAGGTTGATGAAGGCGGTGACTTCCAGCTCCGCCGGGTGCTTGCGCAGACGTCTCACGCGCATGATGGTTCCTTCACGGGGCCCGGCGCCCGTTCACTTCGTGGCCGGCGTGGCGGCGTCGGACTTCGCGCGCTGCACGAGGTTGAGGAAGCTGATCTTGGCGGCCTCCAGGCCGTCGACGATCTCGCTGGTGCGCGCCTGCAGGAAGGCGTGGATGAGCAGGAAGGGGATGGCCACCATCAGCGCGAAGGCGGTGTTGTTCATCGCGATCGAGATCGAGGCCGACAGCATCTCGGCCTTTTCGGCCGGGTTCACCTGCGCCACCGCGGTGAAGCCCTTGATCAGGCCCACGATGGTGCCCAGCAGGCCCACCAGCGTGATCACGTTGGCGAAGGTGGCGATGTAGTGGGTGCGCTTTTCCAGGCGCGGCACGATCTCCATCATGCCTTCTTCCATCGCGGCGTCGATGTCCTCGCGGCGGCTCGGGCTTTGCATGCGCTGCAGGCCGTTGGCCACGATCTTGCCGATGGCCGCGTCGGAGTCGGCGGCCAGGCCATAGACCTCCTTGAACTTGCCGTTCTGCAGCATGGGCAGCAGCTTGGCCCACAGCTTCTTGTTCTGGGCACGGGCACGGCGCAGGAAGGCATAGCGCTCGATGGCGATGGCCACGCCCAGCGCCATGATCAGCATGCTGATGTAGATGAAGGCACCGCTGTCCTGCACGAACTTGACGATGAATTCGAAGGTGTTCATGGACGTCTCTCCGGGTACGACTGAAAGGGTTGTGTGGGTATTGAAGGGGTCAGCGCGCGGGCGCCGCAGCGGCCGGTGCCGCCTGGTTCTGGATCACGCGGTTGTAGTGCAGCTGGCGCCGAAAGACGTCGCGGTCGACCGGGGCCAGCGCCTCGTCGAGCACCCCTTCGACGGGACGGCCGGCCAGCTCGCCGGGCACGGGCTTCTTCCAGGGCACGATGTAGAGCACCTTGGGCAGCTCGCGGTTGCCGATGATCTGCGTGCGGTCGAGTTCGGCGCGATCCTGCGCCAGCGCGGACCCGGCCATCAGGCCCAGCAGCAGGGAGGCAGTGAGCGTTCTCATCGCGGCTCCTTCTGGTTCGCGGCCACGGGGGCCGGCTTGCGGTTCTTCAGGTCGATGACCCATTTGTTCACCTCGGCGTCGCCGCCGGGCACGAGGCTCAGGTAGCGCTCGTACAGGCCCAGGGCCTGGGCCGCATTGCCGAGGTAGAGGTCGTGCAGGATGCCCAGGTTGAGCACCGCGGGGGCGTAGTCTTCACTGGCGTCCAGCGCCCGTTCATAGGCCTCGCGCGCCTGCGCAAAGCGGCCCTGCTGACGGTAGGTGATGCCCAGCTGGTTCCAGTAGGACGGCTGCCTGGGGCCGAGGCGTGTGGCGGTTTCGAGCGCCTTGGCCGCATCGTCCAGGCGGCCGGCCTGGCGGGCGATGAGGCCCAGGTTGGCATGGGGGCCGGGCAGGTCGGGGTGGCTGCGTGTGAGGGTTTCGAAGCCTCGTTGCGCCAGGTCGGCGCGGCCAGCCACGAGCTGGCGACGGGCTTCGTCGAAGGCCCGCTGCGCGGCCGGGTCCACGGCCGGAGGGGCTGCTGGGGCGGGTGCCGCAACGGCCGAAGTTGCAGGGGCCGGAGCAGGTGCAGGTGGGGTGTCCAACCTGACCGTGGCACACCCTCCCAGCAAAGCCGCCCACGTCAGCAAGGTGCCAGCGAACACCGCGGAACCGGCTCTGCCGGGCCGCTGGTGTTGCCCCCTCGAGGGGGCGCGCGCAGCGCGTAGGGGGGGAGCGACATCAGCGGATCGCATCGATCGCTCCTTCGCTCTTTTCATTTTTTCCGTAACGCACCGGCCGCAGCTTGGCCAGCGCGGCGAAGCTGCGCTGCACCCATTCGTCGTAGATGCCGGCCTTGGTGCGCTGGGCGTTGATCTCGTGCAGCTCCATGGCCTTTTCCTCGAAGGGGAAGGCCTGCTCTTCCAGCATCACCTCGTACTGCTCCAGTTCCAGCTTGGACAGGCGGCGCGGACGCTGCGACTTGAGCATCGCGCTGCCGAAGTCTTCGTAGATCGCCGCCGTGTAGTAGGTGGCCGCGGTGGTGACGCCGGCCACGCCGTACTCGGCCGCCGCCCCATAGGCCTTGAGCGCGGCCTCCATGCGCTGGCGCTTGAGGCGCAGGTTGCGGTCCAGCGGCTCGACCAGCGCGACCTGGCGGTAGGCCTCGTAGCTGGGCTGGGCCAGGGCCAGGGCGGCCGTGCCGCCCAGGAAGCGGGTGCGGTCGGTGCGGGCGTTGCCACCGCGCTGGTCGGCCAGCATCACTTCGCGCATCCAGTGCTGTTCGCGCGCGGCGTTGCCGTCGGCCTTGGCGAGCTGGGCCAGGCGAAAGCGTGCTTCCACGGCGCGCTCCAGCGGCTGCGGATGCTGCTGCAGGTAGCGCTCGTAGGCGCGCGTGGCGGCCCCGCGCGAGGCGCCGCGTTCGGTGGACTTCTGGTGCAGCTCGGCGGCCTGCCATTGGGCCTCGCGCGCTACGGCCGGGTCGCGGTGGGTGGCCGCCACGCGTTCGAACTCGCCGGCCGCCTGGGCCCAGTGGCCTTGTTCGAGATAGACCGTGGCCAGCTTGGCGGGAACGTCGGCCTGCAGCGGGTGCTTGGGATGCTGCTGGCGGAAGGCCTCCAACGAGCGGGCCGCCGCGTCCCAGTCCTTCAGGCCGATGAGTACGGCCGCGGCGTCGTACTGGGCCGTGGCGCGCACGGCCGACTGCGGCGCCACCTGGGCGATGCGCTCGAAGTGGCCCACGGCCTCGCGGGCCCGGCCGGCGTCGCGCGCGGCCTCGCCCTGCTTGTAGATGGCCGCGGCCTGACGTTCGACCAGTTCGTTGCGGCCGGCGGCCTGTGCGGGCGTGAGCACCAGCACTTCGCCATAGGCGCGTTCGGCGATGTCGAAGCGCCCGCCGTCGAAGGCGGTGTGGGCCAGCACGGTCCAGGCCACCCGGCGCTGTGCGTCGGTGGCCGGCGGCTGCAGGGCCAGCACCTGCTGAGCCACGGCTTCGGCGCGCTCGGCGTCGTTCAGCGCGAACAGGGTTTCGGCAGCGTTCGTGAGCACGGCACCGGTGCGCGGGTCGGCGGGGAAGGCCTTGGCAAAGCGCAGGCTGCTTTCCACGGCCTCGCGCTTGAGCGGCGTGACCTGCTCGGGCCGTGCGGCCTTCTGCAACTCGGCATAGCTCAGCAGGGCGGAGTAGCCGGCATCGGCGCTGCGCGCGTGCTGCGGGTAGCCGTAGGCGGTCTTTTCGTACTCGACCGCGGCTTCGGCGTGGCGCTTGTCCTCGAAGAGCAACTCGGCCAGCAGGAAGTGGTTCTGCGGTGCCTGCGGATCATCGGGGAAAGACACCAGGTAGAGGCGGTACCAGCGCACGGCCTCCTGGTAGTCGGCCGAGGCCTTGGTCTTCTGTGCGCTGGCGTGGTAGTGGCGGGCCAGTTCGCTCAGGTGGGTCTTGACCAGCGGCTGCGCGCGCTCCCAGCCCTCGGGGTTGGCGCGGCGGAACTCGCTGTCCACGCCGTAGCGGCCCACGTATTCCTTCTTGGCCTCCAGCGCCAGCGTGGCAAAGCCATTGGCCTGGTAGATGTCGATCACGCGGGCCTGCAGCACCGGCGCCTGCGCATGCAACGGCTGGCGGCGTGCGAAGGCGCCCAGCGTGTCGGCGGCGTCCTTGACACGCTCTTGCTGCAGGTAGAGCTCGGCGAGTTGCTCGTAGACGCGGAATTCGTAGCCGCGGCGCACCTCGCTGTCGATGTAGGGCGGGATCGATTCCGCGCCCTGCAGGTTGGCCAGCGACAGGCTGGCCACGCGGAAGGTGTCTTCGATCAGCTCGCGCTCGGCACGCGACAGGCCTTCGATGCCATCGAGCCCGGCCTCGCCGCCGCGGCCTGCGAGCGTGAGGTCGAGCACGCCGAAGAAGGACGCCAGGGCTTCGTCCAGCCGGGCCTGCTTGAAGCGCGACCAGCCCTGCATGTAGAGCGCACGCTCGCGGTAGGGAGTGTCGTCGCCGCTGGCCAGCACGGCGGTGTAGGCGGCTTCGGCCTGCGGGTAGCGCGTGGCGGCGAAGAGGATTTCACCACGGCGGAAGTGGGCCTCGTCGCGCGTGGCGGTGTCGGGGTAGGCGGCCACCAGGCGGTCGAGCACGGCCAGGGCCTGTTCGAGCTGCCCCCCCTGTTCATGGGCGCGGGCCAGCTGGTAGAGCACGCGGTCGGTGTCGGGTGCCTTCGGGTAGGTGCGCAGGTAGTCCTGGTAGCGGGCGATGGCCGCCCGGAAGTCGGCCTCGGTGCCCGCGGCGGTGCCCTCGGCCATGCGGCGGTCGGCCAGATCCATCTCCAGGTCGCCCAGGCGGCGCATGGCTTCGGCGCGCTGCGGTGCCCTGGGGGCCACGTCCAGGAATTTCTGGTAGGCCGCGATGGTCTGCTCTTCGGTGGTGCGGATGCCCGGGTCGGCCGGCAGCTCGACCTTGCGCCCGGCCAGGCTCTTGAGCGTGGGCTCGTTGTCGGGGCTGCCCTTGCGCGGCCCCGAGCAGGCCGCCAGCGCGGCGGCCACGATCAGCAGCGGGGGCAGGAGGCTAGCGCGGTGCCGCATCGGATCGCTCCTGTGCACCGCCCGCCGCGCGGGTGGCATGGTCATACAGCTGGGCCACGGCAAAGCGGGCCTGGGTCGCATAGGCCGCCAGGCGTTGCTGCTGGCGGGTGAGTTCGGCCACGGCCAGGGCCTCGACCGCTTGCTGCTGCTCGCGGGTGAGTTCGGCCACGCGCGGGGCCAGGGCCTCGATGCGCCCGCCCAGGGCCGGGATGCGGCCTTCGAAGGTGGCGAAGCGCGCGGGTTCGTCGCGCTGGGCCTGGGCCAGGGCCGCCTCTCGCGCCTGCGCCTGGGCGAGCTGTTCATCCACCGTGCGCTGGGCCTTGCGGGCCTCCCACAGGCGCACGGGGTAGTCTTGGTCGAGCGTCCAGCGCAACACGCCTTCGGCCAGGCGATGGCGCTCGCGCAGGGGTGCCGCCTCGGGCGCATCGCCCACCCGCGCAAGGATCTCGCGCACGCGGGCCAGGCGCTCCAGCAGCTCGCGCTCCTTGGGCGTGGCCAGGGCGGCGGCATCGCGCTGCGCGATCACGCGCTCGAGCTCGCCCTGCACGGCATCGCGCCGGCGCTGCAGCGCGGCCACGCCGGTTTCGCTTTCGCGCGCGGCGGCCTGGATGCGGGGCAACCGGTCGGCAAAGGCCTGCTTGCGATGTTCCAGGATGTCGTGGAAGGCGGCGAGCTTGTCGCGCCACTGGGCCAGGTTGTCGGCCAGGAACTGCAGGTCGCGGTAGTTCTTGAAGGCTTCCTGGAAGTCGTGGCGGGCCAGCACCTGGGCCAGGTGGCTGCCATGCGGCATCTGCGGCAGCTCGCGCAGCTGCCAGAACCAGCCCATTTCCACACCGGGGTTGAGCGACATCAGGCCCTCGACCAGCTTGCCGGCGCGGATGGCCGCGATGGATTCGTCCAGCGCCGCGTGCTCGCGCTCGTAGGCGGCGATCGCATCCTGGTAGCCCTGCAGCGCCAGACCGAAAGCGCCGAGCTCGGCCTGCGCATAGGGCACGGCAATGCGGGCTTCGAGCACGGCCGCGTCATCGCCCTCGCGGCCGGCCAGCTCCATCCAGGGCACCAGGGCCTCGCGGGGCTGGTCGAGCGAGGCCGCGGCCCAGCCGAAACCGAGGAGGGCCTTGTTCGATTGCGGGCCGTGCAGGCGCACCCGCTCCAGGTACTGGCGCGCCTGCTGGGGCTGCTCGGCCTGGAGCGCAGCAAAGCCCAGGGCCACGTTGGCCCGGTCGCGCAACACGCGGTATTCCTCGCTGGTGGCACCGGCCTTGCCGATCTCGTCGAGCCAGGGGGTGCCGGCCTCGGTCTCGTTGTTGCGGATCAGGGCCACACCCAGGTTGTAGCGCGCATAGGCGGCGCGCATCGCAGGCTCGGGGTCGTTGCGGCGGGCCTGGGCGCGGCTGGCCTCGACCTGCTCGCGCAGCAGCGCGGCGGCCTGGGCGTACTGTTCGCGGGCCATCAACACCTGGGCCCGCAGCAGGGCGTGGTCTTCACGGAACTCGGTGGGCAGGTCCTGGCCGATGCGGTCGAGCGCGGCCTGGGCCTCGTCGAGGTAGCCGCGCTGGTAGCGGATCTTGGCCAGGTAGTACCAGGCACGGTCGCGCACCGCTGGGCGGGCACCCTGCTCGATGAGCGTCTCGAAGATGCGCCCGGCCTCGCGGTGCAGGCCGTACGAGAGCAACATGCCCCCGCGCAGGATCTCGGCCTCGTCGGCGTGCTGGGGCACCCGCTCGAAGTGCTGCGAGACCATCAGCGTGGTCAGCGAGGTGAAATACTGGTCCTGGAAAAAGTGGAAGAGCCCGTCGCCGTAGTGCGGGTCCTTCACAGGGCCGGGGCCGCGCGTGGTCTGCGCGGCCGCACCCACGCTGAGCACGGCCACCGCCAGGCCGGTGCACAGCACGCGGCGCCAGGAACGGGAGGCCAGAGGTCGAAGACGCATGGTCCGGTCCTTACTGCCAGACCTTCACGTTGAACTCGGGCTGCAGCTTGCCGGTGGAATCCTGGATGCGCAGCTCGATGTACTGGGGGTCGGCGCCCTTGTCGAACTTCACGGTCGCGCCGCGCCGGTAGTCGCGCTGGTGCGGGCCACCGCCGGTGAAGATGGCGACCAGCTCGTGGTTGCCGGTGCGCAGGTTGCCCAGGTACAGGCGCTGGACGCCGCCGCGGTGCAGGGCCTGCACTTCGGCCGGCGTGTACAGGTGGCTGGCCACGAGCTTGTCGCCCAGCTTGATCTGCACCGACTCCAGCTCGAAGAGCTTGCCCACGTCCATCGACACGAACACGGCCACCTGGGTGCTGGCCGGGAAGAGCAGTTCTTCCTCGAGCACGAGCAGGTCGCGGTTGAGCTGGATGAGGTCGTTCTTGAGCGTCTGCACGCGGTCGTCCAGTGAGGCAGCCGGGGCGGGAGCAGCACTGGGATTGGCCCAGGCGAGGCCGGCTGCGAGGCCGAGGGCGGCAGCCAGGAAGCGAAGGAGGTGTCGGTACGGCATGGTGGCTCTCATGGGCGCGCTCGTTCAGAAGGTGGCCGACAGGTAGACCTGGAACACGTTGGCGTTGTACGAGTACGGCCGGCCGGTGCGGATGTCGGTGAAGTCCTTGAAGTTGTAGAGCTTGTATTCGTAGGCCGCGTGGGCCTTGAGCTCGTACTGTCCGGGCACCCGCTTGGCGCGGTAGCTGAGCTTCACGCCCACCGAGGGCGAGTTGAAGGTGCTGAGCTGGCGGCTGCGCGAGATGTAGGTGGTCTCGGCCGTGGCGTTGTCGCTGTAGAACAGGGCCTTGGACTGGCTGTGGTAGCGCAGGAAGCCGTCGACCAGCGTGTCTTCGCGCACATAGCGGCTGTAGCCCACTTCCACGGTGTGGGCGGTGATGTCCCAGGTGTCCCAGAAGTAGCGGTACTCGGCATGCACCGCGGCCTCGCTGCCGATGGCCCCCGTGACGCGGCCCTTGATCGCCCGGCTGGTGCGCGTGCGGGGGTTGCGTTCGGGCACGGCCGCGCCGAAGACCCGTGCCACACGATACGGGTTGCCGAGGTAGCCGCTGTCGGACACCACCTCGGCGTTGAGGCTGGCGATCCAGCGCGGTGTGAGGATCTGGGTGACGCCCAGGCGGTAGCGCCAGTGCAGGGCCTCGTCGAAGAAGCCCACGTCGGAGCGGCCCACCTTGTCCCAGGCGCGGGTGAAGCCCAGACTCACGGTGGTCATGCCGCCGAAGACGTCCTGCGAGACATCGATGCCGACGGAGTTGGCCTCGTAGTCGGGTTCGGTGCTGCGGGTGGTGGACAGCGACATCAGCGAGTCGCGGTAGACATAGTCGAGCCCCAGGCCGTACTCGGTGCGCCGCTCGGAGTAGGGGCTGGCGGTGGTGACCACGTCGATGGAGGCATTGCTCACCGCATCGACGTTGTAGAAAGCCGAGAACGAATAACGATCGGCCAGGCCCTTGCGCACCAGCAGGGCCGGGCCGTAGGCGCGCGTGCCGCCGCCGTCATAGAGGTGGTAGAGGGCTTCGGCCTTGTCCTCGGGCAGGGGCACCGCCTGAGCGGTGCCTGCCGCCAGGGCCAGCCCGGCGGCCGCATGCAGCGCTCGCGGGGTGCGTGTGCGCCACCGGGTCATGAAGCCACGCAGCCAGCGGGCGCTGCGCAGCGCGGTGTCAGTTGCAGCCACAGCCGCCTCCCTGCACGCCATTGGCGCCGCGGCCACCTTCGCGCACCTCGCGCACGTGTTCGGTGTGGCGGGCCGACAGCGCATCCCGGTTGACCTGCATGATCGGGTCGGCCAGGCGCTCGCGCTCGTAGGGCTTGACCCAGGGTTCGGTGGCACAGGCCGACAGCAGCACGGCCAGGGCGAGCACGGTGAGGCAGCGCATCGTCGTCATTCCTTCAGCAAGGCGCGGATCTGCTGTTCGTAGAGGTTCTCGTAGCCACTCTGGTAGCCGCGATGCAGATGCCGCGCGCGCCCGTCACGGTCCACGATCACGGTGTAGGGCATGGCCTTGAGGTCGTACTGGCGGCTCACCTTCTTGTCGGCATCGAAGAGCACCGGGAAATTCAGGCCCAGCTTCGACGCCATGCTGGCGGCCTTGGCCGGGTCGTCGTCGATGCTCACTGCCATCACGGTGAAACCCAGGGCGCGGTACTTGTCATACAAGCGGTTGAGATGGGGCATCTCTTCGCGGCAGGGACCGCACCAGGTGGCCCAGAAGTTCACCAGCACCACATTGCCGCGCTGCTCCTGCAGGCGCATGGCCGAGCCCTTGAGCGTGCTCAGCGTGAAGTCGGGGGCAGGTGCATTCGGCTGCGCGGCCAGAACCGGGATGGCGAGGCAGAGGACAGCCACGGCGACCAGGGGGGTCAGGTGGCGAAGGGCGGGGATCCGGTGCATGCGGGACTCCTGGGCGTGCACGACAAGGTGGTTCAGAAGAAGAAACTCAAGCCCAGCGTGAGCTCGAGGTTGTGGGTGCTGCGGCGTTCGCCCAGCAGGTCGAAGGAGAAGATGTGGTCGCGGAAGTCGAGCTGCAGGGCCGAGCGCTGGCCCAGCAGGAAGCGTGTGCCCAGGCCGATGTTGATGGTCTGGTTGCGCTGGTCGTCGAGTTCGGTGCTGCCGATGCCGGCGATCAGGTAGGTGACGGTGGCCTTGGCGCGCTTGGCGCCCAGGAACACCTCGCCGGGCAGGATGTTGTAGCCCAGCGAGACGTTGTAGTAGGTGAGGGTGGACTTTTCGCTCTCGAACACACCGCCGGGCAGGATGCGGCGGAAGGACTCGTCGCTGACACGTGCCCGGCCGTAGGCCGCCTCGAAGAAGAAGTCTTCGGTGAGGTGGTAGCCCAGGCGCACGCCCACCACGGGGCTCGCGCCGAAGCTGTCGGTGGAGTAGATGCCGGTGAAGAGCCCGGCGATGATGTCCTTGGAGGGGATGCGGGGCAGGCGTACTTCGCGGCGCTCGACTTCGGGCACGATGACCTGCTCGTTGGCCGGGCGCTGGGGCTCGCTGGCCTGTGCGGCAGCCAGCAGCGGGGTGAGGAGCAGGGCCGCGGCCAGCAGGGCCACCGTGAGCCAGGGGTGAAGGGCGCGCTTGGAAGGCATGAGGACGTCCGTTCAGAAGAAGAAGGCCAGGCCCGCGGTGAAGGCCCGGTATTCGATGGAGCGCTCGTCGGCGACGAAGGCGGTGTAGAGGCTGTAGTCGGCGGTGAGCATGAAGCGCTCGCTCAGGTGCCAGCGCAGGCCCAGGGTGGCCTGCCCCAGGTTGGCGTCGGTGCGGATGGCGCTGACCAGGCTGCTGTTGGGCACGTTGGAGAAGCGCCCCACGCCCACGCTGAAGAAGGGCGAGAGCCGGCGGTCGGACCAAGGCTCGGCGGCCAGGCCCACATGCCAGAAGCTCGTGCCCGAGAAGCTGCCCTGCACCTGGCCCACGTGGGCGTCCACGCTCAGCGAGGTCGACAGCCGGTAGCCGGCCGTGAGCTTGAGCATGGGCTCGCCGTCGAAGCGCCCCCAGCTGCCGCCGGCCAGCATGCGCCGGCTCAGGTAGTCGTCGAGCACGATGTCGCGGAAGGTCCGCTCGCTGCCGGCCGCGGTGAGCGTGCGTTCGAGCTGGCGGCGGTGCGCCCAGCCTTCCTTGCCGTTTTCCGCGCGCACCTGGTACCAGTCGGTCTGGCGCAGCGTGATGGCGACCCATGCGTGCCGGTCGACCACATGGAAGATGGGGTAGCCGCGCCCGGGGCCGGTGCGCAACTCGATGTAGGGGTCGGCCACCTGCACGCGCTCATAGCCGTCGTCGGCTGAGACGGCGCTGACTTGCGCCGCGGCCGGAAAGGCGGCGCCCACGGTCAGGCTTGCGACGAGGAGGCACTGCGCACCGAACCGGCGCCCGGGTACTGCAAGAGGCATCGGCAATCTCATTCGGTATTGCAGGCGCCGGTCTCCGGGTCGGGCGGCGTGAACATGCTGTTGGCTGCACTGCTGAACTCGTCCTGGCCGGCCGGCATGGGTCGGCTGATCCAGTAGCGAATCAGGCGCACGTTCGGGTCGTTCTCGTCCTGGAAGATGAGGCCGCCGCCGTGCAGCACGTTGAGCACCATGGGCTTGGTGAGCAGGCGGCTCTGCAGGGGCGCACCGAAGACCACCTCGCCCTGAGAGGAGTAGAAGTTGCGGTACATCGGTGTGTCGCGCACGACGTCGGGCGTGTTGGCTGCATCCGAGAGATCGACCTCCTGCGCCTCGGGCACCACCCGGAAAGCGCCCCCGGTGCCGGCACGGTCCTCATGGCAGCCCGAACTCGCACAGGTGTTGAGCGAAATGGACCCGTTCTGGTTGACCGGCAGCTGGGCCAGGAAGATGGGGTTGACGCACTTCTGGAAATAGACAAAGGACAGCCGCTGCCCACCCGCGCCCGGTGGGTTGCTCACGACCGGCGGGTTGTCCAGGGGGTTGGAGCCGCCGCCGCAGCCCGCCAGCACGAGGAGTGCGAGCGATGTCCCTGCGACGGCCTGGCGGGCGCTCGGCGACACGGATTTCATGGATTGCAGCCCGACTGGATCCAGTTGGCGATGGCGTTGTAGTTCGCGCTGCCCGCCGGCAACACCGCCCCGCCGGTGCCACCGGCCGGATGCGGCGCCGTGGACGGGCGCGACAGCAGCAGGTTGTTGGCCGGGTTGCAGGTGTCGTTGATCAGCGTGAGCGTGACGTTGAAATCGCCCTCGGTGGCGCCGGTGAGCACGTAGCGGTTGCCGGCGAAGCTCACGGCCAGCGCGTCACCCAACGACGCCCCGCTGTTGTTGCCGCCCGCCTGGTGACAGCTCGCGCACTGGCTCATCAGGATGGGCTGCACGGTGGCCTCGAAGGCCGTCTGGCTGAGGGTCTGCACCGTGCGCACGCCGCTGGCCCCGTTGAACGGGTCGTTGTAGTACTGGGCGCCCAGGTCCATCCACTCGGCGAGCAGGCGCTTTTCGGCCGCGTTGAGCATCGTGGCGTGGTTGGGTGCGCTGCCCGAGGGCGTGGGGTAGATCGCACGCGGGCCGCTGCCGGCCAGCAGGGTGTGGCCGAAGAGGATCTCGGTGAGGCGGCTCTTGCGTGCGATGCCGGCGGTGTTGGCGGCGCTGGAGCTGGCCTGCACTCGCGGGGGCTGGCGCTCCAGCATGGGCACGCCGTCGCGGATGCGGGTGACGGGCTGGCCGCTGCCGTCGAGCAAGGGGTCGCCCACCAGCAGTTCCTCGTAGGAGGTCATGCGTCCGGTGCCGCTGATCGTGCCGCGCAGGTCCAGGCGCGTCGGGTCGCTGTGGCAGGACACGCAGGTGCCGGCCGCGCGGGTGCGCTCCCACAGCGGCTGGATGTGCTCGGGGTAGTTGATGACGCCGTTCACCGGCGCCGGCGTGGCCAGGTCGTTGGCCGGGTCGGGGTTGCCGGTGTAGCGCACGATGATGGGCGCACGGGCGTTCACACCGGGGCGTGAGGTATCGGCCCAGACATCGCTGTAGAGCATGTCCGTGACGAGCTGCAGCGCCGCCGGGTCGAGGAAGGTGCGGGTGGAGGCCATGGTCTGGCCGCTCTGGTGGGCTGCCGCCATCGCTGGCAGCAGCGCTGCCGGCTGGGTGTCGACCACAGCACCCGAGTTCAGCGAAGCGCCCCGGCGCGGGCTGTGGCAGCCATTGCAGGTGCGGCGCTCGCCGGGACGCACCTGGATCCAGTTTGCATGAGTCTGGAAAGCGCGGCCTTCCGCATCGACCACGGCCAGCGCCAGCGGGATGTCGGCCGGGATCTCGAGCTTGAAGGAGCCATCGGGTTCGATCGGGGCGTAACCCAGGATCTGCTGCTGCTCGAATTCGGTTTCGCCGATGGCCTGGCGCAGGCCCATCGACGAGGACGGCGGCGGGATGGCCCGCGTGGCGCGAACGAAGCGCACCGGCGTGCAATGGTAGGCGGGGTTGGCCGGGTCCTTGATGGCCAGCAGGTCCGCCACCTGCGTGGCGGTGCTGGTCGGATCGGTGTTGGCCGTCATCGCGATGCCGCGGGCACAGCCTGGCGGCAGGTCGTCGGCCGTCAGCATCATCTCGGCCATGCGGCCCAGACGGTCGGTGTTGTAGATGCTGCGCACCTCGATCAGGGCCATGTTGCGGGCGGCCAGCGCGGGATCGACATTGGTCGGGTCACTCGCCTGGGGCTCGCTGCGGGCCTGCAGGGCGATCGGGTCGGTGTACATGTAGCCGGTCGGCGGCGCAGCGACGATGCGCCACGTCTGGTTGGCCGGGTTGAACATGTAGATGGCATAGTTGGGCGGGACGTTGTCCTGCAGCTCATCCTCGGCCACGGCCTGCATCGTGCGGCTGCGGTCGGACAGGCGCTGGATCTCCGCCTGGGTGAGCGTGCTGCACGACACGGTGCGCGCAGCGCGCGTGACCTCGCACGGACGGTAGGCCAGCAGCACGCGGTTGGTGCCATCCCACAGCGGGTAGGGCGTGGTCACACGGCCATGCAGCGACAGGCCGCGGTCCATGTTGAGTTCCTGCGCCGTGACCTGACGCTGGCCGCCCTGGGCCGGCACCGTGGTGTTGGCCGGCGTGTTCTGCTCGGAGTAGTTGGCCGCGTCGATGAACATCAGGGCGCCACCCTCGTCGGTGCGCTGCAGCGGCATCAGCGAGGAGGCCAGGAAGCCGGCATAGGGGCCGGACGGGTCCATGTCGCGCGGGTGCAGGAAGCTGTTGCCCGGGCTGTGGGCGCCGTAGAACACGAAGGTGTCGGTGCCGTCGGGCTTGGAGCGGAAGATCGCGAAGCGGTTGCGATCGGCCATGTGCTCCCAGCGCGAGTACATGATGTCGCCGTTGGGTCGCACCACCGGGTTGCGATCGTGGCTCTGGTTGAAGGAGATCTGCTGGATGTTGCCGCCGTTGGCATCCATGGTATGGATGTTGAGCACGCGCTCGCGCTCGTATTCGTCCAGCGCGAAGTAGCTGCGGCCCAGGGCCTGGTCCTGCGAGGACTTGTGCTGGCGGTTCGACGCAAACACGAAGCCGCGGCCGGCCGGCAGGTAGTAGGGGTCGACATCGTCGTGCTGGGTGGAATCGGTGATGCGCCGGAAGGTGCCGCCCGTGAGGCCGCCCGACGTCATGTCGTATTCCCAGATGTTCCAGCGGCCCGTGCAGGCGGGCTGGCCGTTGATCGTGGCGGTGTTGCTCGCGGGGCAGCGCATCGAGAAGACGATCTTGCGGCCGTCGTAGGAGACCTCGGGGTCGGAGGCGTCGCCCACCCCTTGCGTGAAGCGGCGCGTGAGGTTGATCTCGCGCGCGCTGGGCGAGGAGCGCTCGCGCAGCATCAGGTCGCCACCCGGGGCGAAGGGGCTGCCGTTGGTCGGGTCCAGGTTCACGCTGCTGGAGCGCATCACATAGGCGATGGCCACATCACCTTCCACCGTGACGTTGTCACCGTCGCTGCCGCTGCCGCTGCACGCCGCCAGGCCCAGCAGGGGCAACATCAGCGCCAGGATTCTCAGGCTCATCGGGGTCTCATGGGTTTTCATGCTGTTCTCCGTGGGGCCGGCCTCGTGAGCCGGCGTCATCGACCGTCAGACACCAACTTCTCTTTCAGGGATCGCGGCACCTGCACGCTGCAGGCCCGCGGACACATGCAGACGCCCCTGCGCGTCGACGACCACCGCGTCGGCGCCCGCCTGGGCCTCCACGAGCGCGAGC
Organism: uncultured Caldimonas sp.; assembly: GCA_964552215.1. Taxonomy (GTDB): domain Bacteria; phylum Pseudomonadota; class Gammaproteobacteria; order Burkholderiales; family Burkholderiaceae_C; genus Caldimonas. The sequence goes on along the minus strand of CAZKGD010000016.1, from coordinate 17,172 downwards.
CCTCGCTCGACGCCCATCACGAACACGCACTTGGACAGCGCCTCGCTCGTGAGCCCGTCAGGGGCGATCACGGTGACGCTGTGGACCTGGTCGGGCGAGCGGCCCGAGGCCGGATCGATCAGGTGGTGGTGGCGCACGCCATCGGTGTCGATGAAGTAGCGCTCGTAGTCGCCCGAGGTGGAGATCGACACGTCCCGCAGCGGCAGCACGGCCGCAGGGGCCGCCTCGTGGCGTGGATGTCGGATGGCCACCGTCCAGGGCCGGCCCTGGCGGTCACCGATCACCCGGCTGTCGCCGCCGGCGGCCACCATGGCGTGCTCGATGCCCAGGCACTGCAGGTGGGCCACGGCACCATCGACCGCATGGCCCTTGGCAAAGCCGCCGAGGTCGATGCACATGCCCGGGCGGGCAAAACGCAGGGTGCGGCGCTTCGCGTCCAGTTCGAGGTGCTGCCAGCCCACCGCCTCGCGTGCGCGCGCCAGGGTGGCTTCATCGGGGCGACGGCCGCTGCGGTAGTCATACAGCCGCCCCACGGCCGCATAGGTGATGTCGAAGGCCCCGCCGGAGCGCTCGGACCAAACCAGGGCCTGCTCGATGAGGGCAAACATCTCGTCGCTCAGCGGCGCGGGGCGCTCGCCGGCCTCGCGGTTGATGCGCGAGAGTTCGGAGCCGGGCTTGTGCGGGCTCATGGCCGCGTCGATGCGATGCATCTCGGCCATCACCGCCGACAGCGCCGCCTCGGCCACCTGCGCATCGTCGGCCCACAACTCGGCACGGATCAGCGTGCCCATGATGGCGGCCTCGCGCACCCACCACCGGGCGGCGGCAGGACGGCGCTGCGGGCGCGCAAAGGCCCCCAGGCGATGGCGATGGCTGGCGCTGAGCAAGCCGGTGGACATGCAACTCCCCCTCGTAGGACCTCAGAAAAGGCAAGCGGCATGCCATCGGCCCGCGCCTTGCCATCCGTTTCCCCCGGTTTTCTGTGGCGGGCCGGGCCTCGGGAGGGGGTCTTGCGACCGCCCTGCCAAGCCCACCACGCCTGTGGTTCAGCTCATGTTAGGGAGGGCCTGTGACCCAACGTTTGTCAAAGCCGGCTGGCAGCGACAAGCTTTTCAATCAGTCACAAATCCCCACCTGAATCGGGGGGAAGTGGTGGCCCGGCTTGTTGCATCCAGCAACAACCTCGACGAAGCCCGTCAACCCGGCGCCTGGGGTCGGCCGACACGACTTGACAGAGGTCCAAGGATGTCGGCTCAATATGGGAAGTTTGTCCACGCTTCGATACCGCGCACGGTCACCTTGAGGGCGAGGGCCGCGGCATGGCAAGCTTGCGCGATGCGGGCTGCATCGTCCGCGCCACCTGCGCCGTCGAGCGCCTTGCCATGCTGCTCTTTGCCGACCTCGTGATCGCCCTGGTGGCGCTGCTGCACTTCTATTTCCTCGTGCTGGAGATGTTCCTCTGGGACAAGCCCGCCGGCATGAAGGCCTTCGGCCTGACGCGCGAGTCGGCCGCAGCCACCAAGGTGCTGGCGGCCAACCAGGGGCTGTACAACGGCTTTCTCGCCGCCGGCCTGGTGTGGGGCCTGTGGCTGGGCGAAGCCGGCTTCGGCGTGAAGGTCTTCTTCCTGGCCTGCGTGCTGGTGGCCGGGCTCTACGGCGCCGCCACGGCCAGCCGCAAGATCCTCTACATCCAGGCGCTGCCGGCGGCGGTGGGCCTGGTGCTGCTGGCGCTGAGCTGACCATGGAGTTCCGTCTGATCTACGAAGGGTCGCTGCACGGACAGGGGGCCAAGTCGCCGCACAAGTGGGAGATCCGCCGCGCCCTGCATCCGCAGCTGCGCCGGCTGTGGCAGGAGCAGCCGCTGAAGGACGTGGCCGCCGACCTGCTGGCCTTTCCCGCCCGGGGACGACTGCCTTCGGTGGTCGTCGAGAAGGACGGGCTGCGCTTTGCCCCCCTCATCACGCGCCGGCTGCACCTCTATGCCGAGATCTCGGTGCTGCTGTTTCGCCAGCAGCCGCGCGGCACGCTCATCACCGACGGTGGCGACATCGACAACCGCCTGAAGACCCTGCTGGACGGCCTGCGCATCCCGCGCGGCTCGAACGAGGGCCGCCAGGAACTGCCCGACGTGCCCGACCCTATCCCCTTTTTCTGCCTGCTGGAGGACGATTCCCTGGTGACCAAGGTCACGGTGGAGTCCGAGCAGCTGCTGCGCCCGGCCGACCCCGACGAGGTGCTGGCCGTCATCAGCGTGCATGTGAAGAAGACGCGGCTCACGCCCGAGAACATGGCGATCTGATCGGCCCACCGCTCAGTTCTGCAGGGCCGGCTGGCCCCGCAGATGCTCGACGGCCAGGTCGATGAAGGCCCTGACCTTGGCCGCCGCCTTGCGCCCGGCCGGATAGACCACGTGCACGGGGATCGGGGGCGGCTCCTGGTCGGCCAGCACGATGCGCAGCCGGCCCGCGGCCACCTCGTCGGCCACCTGGTAGGACAGGGCCCGCGTGAGCCCACGCCCGGCCACGGCGGCGGCGATGGCCATCTCGCCGGTGTTGGCGACAAGCGGCGTGGCCAGCTCCACCGCCTCGCGCCGTCCGCCGGGATACAGCGCCCAGGGGGCGGCCGATCCGCCGCTCTGCGTGAAGCCGATGCCCACGTGGGTGGCCAGGTCCTGCGCCGAGCGCGGTTCGCCTCTCGCAGCCAGGTAGGCCGGCGAGGCGACGATCACACGGCGCACCGCCCCCACTCGCACCGCCGTCAGCCCCGAATCAGGCAGATGGGCGATGCGCACGGCCACGTCATAGCCTTCATCCACCAGATGCACGATGCGGTCGACGAAGAGCGTGCGAACCTGCACGCGAGGGTGGCGGTCCAGGTAGTCGAGCACCAGCGGCGCCACGTGCAGCCGGCCGAACATCGAGGAGGCGGTGATGGACAGCAGGCCCTGGGGTTCGCGGAAGGCCCCACCCGCCAGGGCCTCGGCCTCGTCGAGTTCGGCCAGGATGCGCCGGGCATCGGCCACGAAGCGCTCGCCGGCATCGGTGAGGCGCACGTGCCGGGTGGTGCGCACCAGCAGCTGGGCGCCAATGCGCCGTTCCAACTGCGCCACCGCCCGGGTGACGGCCGGGGGTGAATGGCCCAGGCGGCGGGCGGCGGCGGCGAGGCCGCCACTGTCGGCCACGGCCACCAGCACGCGCAGGTGTTCGAGTCGGTCCATGAGTCTTCCAGAAAACGGAATGCTGAAGTTCAGCCCTCACGGATTCTGCTTTGGATGTGGAATGCCTAAGCTTGGGCCTGGTTCTGACCCGCCCCCTCGTGGGGTGTTTGCCTGGAGACCCTGATGCCCGCCAAAGATCGCCCCGCGCAGCCGCTGCGCCTGTACCGCCATCCCCTGTCCGGCCATGCCCACCGTGTGGAGCTGTTCCTGTCGCTGCTGGGCCTGCCCTTCGAGACCGTCGACATCGACCTGATGCAAGGCGCCCACCGCCGCCCCGAATTCCTGACCCTCAACCCCTTCGGCCAGGTGCCGGTGCTGGAAGACGGCGAGGTCGTGCTGCCCGACAGCAATGCCATCCTTGTCTACCTGGCCAGCCGCTACGACCCCACCGGCCGCTGGTGGCCGCAAGACCCGCTGGGTGCGGCGCGTGTGCAGCGCTGGCTCAGCGTGGCCGCCGGCCAGCTCGTGCAGGGGCCCGGCAATGCCCGCGTGGCGGTGCTCTTCGGCCGGCCCCAGGACCCGCGCTGCCACGAGGTGGCCGAACGCCTGTTCACGCTGATGGAGGCCCATCTGGCAGGCCAGGACTGGCTGGCCGCACCCCACCCCACGCTGGCCGACGTGGCGATGTACACCTACACCGCCCATGCGCCGGAGGGCGGCGTGGGCCTGGACGCCTACCCCGCCCTGCGCGCCTGGCTCGCCCGCGTCGAGGCCCTGCCTGGCTTCGTGGGCATGGTGCGCTCGCCCCTGCCCACCGCCGCCTGAAAGGACCGCGCCATGGCCGACACCCCCTCCCCACCGCGCTTTCACGCCGGCGAGATCGCCCTGCAGCAGCGCGCCGGCGTGCGCGAACGCCTGGCCGAGATCGAAGGGCGTGTGATCCGCGACCACATGCCCGACCAGCACCGCGAGCTCTTCGAGAAGCTGCCCACGCTGCTGGTGGGCAGCCTGGATGCCACCGGCCAGCCCTGGGCCTCGATGCTGGCGGGGCCGCCGGGCTTCCTCCACACGCCCGATGCGCGGCACATGGAAGTGAGCGCCTGGCCCCACCCCGACGATCCGCTCCAGGCCACCCTGGCCGTGGGCGCCCCGCTGGGCCTGCTGGGCCTGGAACCCCACACGCGCCGGCGCAACCGCATGAACGGACCCGTTGTGGAAGTGCAGACCCAGGCCAGCCGCTTCACCGTCGCGGTGGATCAGAGCTTCGGCAACTGCCCGCAGTACATCCAGGCACGCGAGCTGCGCTGGGTGCACGAGCCAGCGCAGCCCGCCGAGCGGCACCCGGGCCCGCTGGGGGCCGCGGAGCGCGTGCTGCTGGCGCGCACTGACACGCTCTTCATCGCCAGCGCCGCGCCGGGCCAGGGTGTGGACGTCTCGCACCGTGGCGGTCGCCCGGGCTTCGTGCGCATCGACGACAGGCCGGACCACACCGTGCTGACGCTGCCCGATTTCCGCGGCAACTTCTTCTTCAACACCCTGGGCAACCTGGCAGTGAACCCGCGCGCCGGCCTGCTGTGCTTCGACCCCGACACCGGCGACCTGCTGCAACTGGCCGGCCAGGCCGAGATCGTCTGGGACGGCCCCGAGGTGGCCGCCTTCCAAGGTGCCCAGCGCCTGCTGCGCCTGAGGGTGCACGAGAGCCTGTGGCGCCCCGCTGCCCTGCCGCTGCGGTGGTCGGCGCCGGCGTATGCGCCGCAACTGGAGCACACTGGCGTCTGGCCAACGCAGACGCCAGGCCCCACGACCCGCTCACGACCCTGACAGGCTTCGCATGCTCACCCCCGACGACTTCAACCGCCGCAGCCCCGGCCACCTGCCCGGCCTCCTGGGCATCCAGATCCATGCCGTGCAGCCGGGCGAGCTGCGCGCCTCGCTGGCCGTGCGGCCCGAGCTGATGGCGCCCAACGGCTTCCTGCATGCCGGCACGGTGGTCACGCTGGCCGACACCAGCGCCGGCTACGGCTGCGTGGCGCACCTGCCCGAAAGCGCCTCGGGCTTCACGACGGTGGAGTTGAAGTCCAACCACCTGGGCACCACACGCGACGGCCACATCGACTGCGTGGCCACCGCGGTCCACCTGGGCAAGACCACCCAGGTCTGGGACGCCGTGGTCACGCACCGGGAAAGCGGCCGCACGCTCGCGCTGTTCCGCTGCACGCAGATGGTGCTCTACCCGAAAGGCGGCTGATCAGAAGCTCGTCCAGTCGTCGGTGCCGGTGCGCGCCGGCGCGGGGGCCGGGGCCGGCGCACGGGCACCGAAGTTCGGACGCAGCACCTGGGCCGGGGCTCGCGTCTGAGATGGCGTCTGCGTCTGCGCCTCCAGGCGGAAGAAGGCCACGGCCTGCACCAGTGCCTGGGCCTGGCGCTGCAGGCTGTCGGCCGCCGCCGCGGACTCCTCCACCAGCGCGGCGTTCTGCTGCGTGGCCTGGTCCATCTGCGTCACGGCCTGGCTCACCTGGGCCACGCCGGCACTCTGCTCCGAGGACGCGCTGCTGATCTCCCCGATGATGTCCGACACCCGACGCACGGACTGCACCACCTCCTGCATGGTCTCGCCGGCACGGTGGACCAGGGTGGCGCCTTGTTCGACGCTGTCGATGCTGTCGGTGATCAGCAGCTTGATCTCCTTGGCAGCCTGGGCGGAGCGCTGGGCCAGGTGGCGGACCTCCCCAGCCACCACGGCAAAGCCGCGGCCCTGCTCGCCGGCGCGGGCGGCCTCGACGGCGGCGTTCAGCGCCAGGATGTTGGTCTGGAAGGCGATGCCGTCGATCACCCCGATGATGTCGGACATCTTCTGCGCCCGCTCGCTGATGCCTTGCATGGTGTGCACGGCCTGGCCCACGACCTCCCCCCCGCGCGCGGCCACCGAGCTGGCGCCCTGCACGAGCTGATGGGCCTGGCGGGCGTTGTCGGCGTTCTGGCGCACGGTGGTGCTCAGCTCTTCCATCGAGGATGCTGTTTCCTCCAGGGCACTCGCCTGCTCCTCGGTGCGCTGGCTCAGGTCGAGGTTGCCCTGGGCGATCTGGCTGCTGGCGGTGGCCACGCTTTCGGCGTTGCCGCGCACGGTGCCCACGATGCGGGCCAGGCTGTGCTGCATCTTCAGAAGCGCCTGGGCCACCTGAGTGAGTTCGTCGTTGCCTTGCGGCTCGATGGGCCGGGTGAGGTCGCCCTGGGCCACGCGGTCGGCCGCCTCGGCCGCGTCACGCAGGCGGCGCATCGACACCCGCACGTACACCGCCGCCCCCACCACGACGGCCACACCGGTCAGCAGCATGCCGAGGCTGGCCAGCATCAGTGCCCGCTGAGCCGAGCGGTCGGCCCGCGCCGCCACGGCGGCGGCCTCGTCGCTGAGGGTCTCGATGGTCGCGGCCAGGGTCCGGTTGGGTTCGCGGTCCATGCCCTTGACCGCCTCGTCGCCGGCCGCGGCATCGAAGTTGGCCGCCTTGAAGGCCTCCAGCCCCTGGCGGTAGCCGGCGCCCATGCGGGCATGGGCCTGCTCGAACTGGACCAGCAGATCGCGTGAGGCGCCCTGGGGCAGCTCCTTCGCAAGTCTGGCGACGGCGTCCTTCACGGACGCCTCGCTCTTCTGGAAGCCGTTCCAGTAGCGGTCGAGCTGCTTGGCGTCGCCCCCGCGCAGGAGCACGTTTTTCCACTCCTGCACCTGGGTCTGGAAATCGCTGCGCACCTGGGCCACGTCCCGTGCGGCGGCATTCATCGCCTGCACCTCGCCCGCATAGGTGGCCACGGCGGACTGCATCACGGCCAGGCCGATACCACCGGCCACCACGGCCGCCACCAGACCACCAGCGATCACGAGGGTGAGCTTGGTCACCAGCTTCATGTTGAGCTCTCTTCCGCGCAGAGGTCGGCCGAGCCCCATGCCCGGCCTGATCCGCTGGCGGGTCTTTCGACGCGGCGCGACCCGTCTTGAGGGTGTGCACCAAGGTGTTCGCCCCGGCGCGGGCGGATATCACGTCACACACCAAGCTGGTGCGCGCATCCGCGGGTCTCCCGCACGCTATTCGCTCAGTCGATCACGTCCCGCCGCCTTCGCGCGATAGAGCGCCTCATCCGCCAGGACGTAGAGCTGGTCGGCGCTGAGGTCGGAGAGTGTCTCGCGCCAGACCAGCCCGGCCGACACGGTGACGACGCCGCGTTCGCTGCCTTCGTGCGCAAGCTGCTGGTCCGACACTGCCCGTCGTACACGCTCCACGTGCTGGCGCGCCTCCTCTTGGCCCACGCCGACCAGCAGCACAGCGAACTCCTCGCCGCCCAGGCGGAAGAGGTAGTCGGTGGCGCGGTTGACCTGGCTGTCCATGGCGCGAGCCAGCGCCGCCAGGGCCTGGTCGCCCTGGCTGTGGCCGTAGCGGTCGTTGTAGGCCTTGAAGCGATCGACGTCGAGCATGGCCATCGCCAGCGGGCGGCCTTCGCGTCGGCAGCGATTGAGCTCACGCGTGGCGATGAGGTTGAAGTAGCGGCGGTTGTACAGGCCGGTGAGCTCGTCGGTGATCGAGGCCTGCTGCAGGCGTTCGTTGGCGGCGGCCAGCTCGTGCGTGCGCTCGGCGACCTGACGCTCCAGCTCCACGGCCGCCTGGCGCTGCACGGCCAGCTTCTCGGCCTTGAGGGTGTTCATCTTGTCGGCCAGCGCCAGCGCCAGCAGGACGAACTCGATGGCCGAGCCGATGTTCAGGCTGTACTCGGTCCACACGTTCGAGGGCAGCACGCCGAAGACCTTGAGGAAGGTGGCCAGCGCCCCGAGGGCCAGGGCCGTCCAGGCCAGGACGTAGAAACGCGCCGGACGGTAGCCCCGGGCGGCGATGTGCAGGGCCGCCGCCAGCTGCACCAGCAGCAGCGCGCCACCGGCAGGCAGTGCCATCAGGATGCTCAGCGCATAACGGTCGAGCAGCGCGGGCACCACGGCCAGCGAGGCGAGCGCCGCCAGGCCCACGATGGCGCCGTGCCAGCGCGGCGCCTGCTGGCGCGTTTGCAGGTAGTTGCAGGAGAACACCGCCAGCGCGATGAAGATGGCCGGAATGCTCAGCGCCAGGACCTGGTTGTTGAAGTCCGGGTGATCGGGCCACAGGTGCTGCTGTCCATAGCCCAGGAAGGTGAAGTTCCAGAGCAGGTAGGTGCCCAGGTAGATGGCGTACAGCAGGAAGACCCGGTCGCGCGTGATCGCCGACAGCAGCAGGTTGTAGAGCAGGAGGGCCAGGAGGCCACCGTAGTAGGCGCCGAAGACCATGGTCTCGCGCTGGACGTGGTCGAGGAAGCTGCGCTGCGTGCGCAGCACGAAGGGCACCGCCTCGTGCAGGCCGTCGTGGCTGCCCAGGCGGGCGATGAAGCTCGCTGTCTCGCCCGGCGCCAGCGTCAGCGCAAAGGCCGGGTAGCGATAGACGAGATCGCGCGAGTCCAGCGCGCGGCGGTCGCCGGTGTGCCAGCTGCGCACCGGGCGTCCTTCGCGCAGCAGATGCAGGTCGAGTTCGTCCTGCAGGGCCGAGGCGGCCTCCAGCACCCGGGTCGCAGGGCCGTCGGTGTCGTTGACCACGCGGCCCCGCACCCACCAGGTGGAGGTCGAGAAGCTGAAGTTGAGCACCTCGTCCGTGCTGGGGCGCCAGTCGGCGTCAGGGCGGCTGCGCACCTCCTCGAGCGTGAGCCGGCCCTCGCGGTCTTCGAGCACCTCCAGAGACAGGCCCAGGGGCTGGCGCGCCTGGGCTTGCGACAGGCGCACGGCATCGGGCTGCGCCCATGCGGGCCAGGCCAGCCAGGCCAGGCAGACGAACAGCAGGCGGGACAGGTGGTGCGTGGTCAATTCGGGCCGGGTGCGCGGGGCACGGGGCCGTGGCGCAGATCAGGAATGTTGGCGGGGATTGTCGGCTCGAAACCTGCCTGCGGGCGTGCCAAAGCCCCGCTGCAACGCAGTTTTGACCTGTCGGCACTTGGCTGGATGCGGCAGCGGCGCCACACTGCCCCTTTTGCTTCCACCCTTGTCACGATGTTGCACAGCCTCACCTGCCGCGGCGGCCTGGTGTCCGCCCCCCACCACCTGGCCGCCCAGGCGGGCGCCGCTGTCCTGCGCGAGGGCGGCAATGCGGTGGAGGCCATGGTGGCCGCCGCCGCCGCCATCGCGGTGGTCTATCCGCACATGAACAGCATCGGCGGTGACGGCTTCTGGCTCATCGCCGAGCCCGGCCAGGAACCCGTGGCGGTGCGGGCCTGCGGTGCCGCGGCCGCGCTGGCCACGCCGGGCTTCTATGCCGAGCACGGCTTGGCTGCCATCCCCACGCGGGGCCCGCGCGCCGCGCTCACCGTGGCCGGGGCCATCGGCGGCTGGGCCGAGGCGCTGGCCGTGGCCCAGGGCTGGGGCCGGGCCCTGCCGCTGTCGCGCCTGCTGGCCGATGCGATCGGGCATGCAAGACGCGGCGTGCCGGTCACGCGCTCGCAGGTGGGGCTCACCGCCAGCAAGTGGCCCGAGCTCAAGGACGTGAGCGGTTTTGCCGAGACCTTCGCGGCCCACGGCCTGCCCGCCCTGGGCGACACCCTGGCCCAGCCCCGCCTGGCCGCCACGCTGGAGCAGCTCGCCCGCGCAGGGCTCGACGACTTCTACCGCGGCGACCTGGCCCGCTCGATGGCGCGCGAGCTGGCCGCCGTGGGCAGCCCGCTGCGACTGCGCGATCTGCAGGCCTACCGCGCCCGGCGTGTCGCGCCGCTGTCGGTGTCGATCTCGGCCGGGCGGCTCTACAACCAGCCGCCGCCCACCCAGGGCGTGTCCTCGCTGGCCATCCTGGCCCTGTTCGACCGGCTCGGGGTGCGTGACGCCGAGGGCTTCGCGCACGTGCACGGCCTGGTCGAGGCCACCAAGCGGGCCTTCGTGTGGCGCAATGCCCGGCTGGGCGACCCCGACGCGATGGCCGCGCGCGGCGATGATCCGCAGGCCTTCCTGGGCGAGGCTTCGCTCGACGCCGAGGCCCGCCGGATCGACCCGGGCCGCGCCGCCCCCTGGCCGCTGCCGGCCGTGCCCGGCGACACCATCTGGATGGGCGCGGCCGATGCGCAGGGCCGGGTGGTGAGCTACATCCAGAGCATCTACTGGGAGTTCGGCAGCGGCATCGTGCTGCACGAATCGGGCGTGAACTGGCAGAACCGCGGCGCGAGCTTCACCCTCGGCCCCGGACCGAACGAACTGGCGCCGGGACGCCTGCCCTTCCACACCCTGAACCCGGCGCTGGCGCGCCTGAAGGACGGTCGCACGCTGGCCTACGGCACCATGGGCGGCGAAGGCCAGCCGCAGACCCAGGCCGCCGTGTTCAGCCGCCACGTGCTCTTCGGCCAGGACCTGCAGGCGGCCGTCACCGCACCACGCTGGCTGCTGGGGCGCACCTGGGGCGAGGACTCCACCAACCTCAAGCTGGAGTCGCGCTTCGACCCCGCCCTGGTCGATGCGCTGCGCGCGGCCGGCCACGAGGTGCAGGTGGTGGGGGCCTACGAGGACATGATGGGCCACGCCGGCGCCGTGAGCGTGCACGCCAGCGGTCTGATCGAGGGCGCCACCGACCCGCGGGCCGATGGCGTCTGCGCGGCCGTGTGACGCCCGCTCAGCGCAGGCGGCCGACGTAACGCTGCTGCAGTTCGGCCGCGCGCCGGCTGACCGGCGCGTCGCCCGGTGGGGCACTGTCTGCCCAGGCCCTGGGGGAAGGCACCGGCTTGGGGCGCAGCGGCTGCATGGCCTGTTCGAGCTTGGCCGCCCAGGCCTGGAGGTCGCCATCCGCTTCGCCGCGGCACACGCGCAGGATCTCCTGCGCATATTCCCAGTTGGTGGCCATCCACTCCGTGTCCGTGACGCGGCCCAGCTTGCGCCGCAGCAGGACATGCAGGTGGGCCGCGATGGCCACGCGTTCGCTCTCTGACAGGCTCAAGACGGGTCTCCTTGCCGTGCGAAGTCCCGTCGCGTCTAGCAAATGCCGCGCCACCCCGGGCGCGCGCCGTCAGCGCCGCTGGGACACCGGGCAGGTGCTGAAACCCAGCACGCTGTAGAGCGGGCAGACGCGGAACAGGCCCGTCAGCAGCGGCACCACGCCGATGTATCCCCACAGGCCCACCGTGCCCGTGGCGGCCAGCGCGATCAGGATCAGCCCCACGGCAATGCGCAGGATGCGGTCGATACCGCCCACATTGACTTTCATGATGTCGTCCTTCCATCAAAGCAACAGGCTGCACTGACAGTGTGAGCGCTCGCCGACGGGGTGTGCTTGACCTGCGTCAACCGCTGTGAGCCTGCGGCGTGCGTCACACCCGCTGGGGTTTGCCTGCAAGTGGCTGGACGGGAGGGCGGCTACAGTCTGGAGCATTGCAGCCTCCCTGTCCTTGCCGTGTCGACCGGCCCTGCCCCCCCTACCGCGCCGCCGGCTGAGCCGGCCTCCGCCGAGACGCTGCTCACCGCCATCAGCCGTGTGCAGATGCAGTTCATCGAGGAGGCCGACCTGCCACGCGCCTTCGACCGCCTTCTGCAGGTGCTGCTCGATGTGACTGGCAGCGCCTATGGATTCATCGGTGAGGTGTTGCGCGACGGGGCAGACACGCCCTATCTGCGCACCCTGGCGCTCACCGACATCTCCTGGGACGAGGCCTCGCGGGCCATGTACGCCCGGCATGCCATCGAAGGCGTGGCCTTTCGCAACCTGCACACGCTCTTCGGGCATGTGATCACCAGCGGCCAACCCGTGCTGTCGAACCATCCGCGGCAGGATCCCCGCTCCGGCGGCCTGCCGGCTGGCCACCGGTCCATGGACAACTTCCTGGGCCTGCCCTTTTTCCGGGGGGATGAGATGCTGGGCATGGTGGGCGTGGCGAACCGGCCCGGCGGCTATGACGACAGCCTGGTGACGGGGCTGCAGCCCTTGCTGTCCACCTGCGCGGCGTTGACCGTGGCCGCTCGCAGCGAGACCGGCCGGCGGCAGGCCGAAGAGGCCCTGCGCCTGAGCGAAGCGCGTTGGCAGTTCGCTCTGGAGGGGGCTGGCGACGGCGTGTGGGATTGGGACATCGAGCATGACCGGGTCTATTACTCCCGGGTGGGCCATGCCGTGCTGGGCTACGCCGAAGGACAAGTCGGCACGCGCATCGCTGACTGGAACACCCTCATCCACCCCGACGATGTCGCCGCCTGTGTGGCAGCGACGATGCGCCACCTGCGCGGCGAGGACCCGATGATGGTGAGCCGCCATCGGGCCCGCGCAGCCGACGGCCAGTACCGCTGGGTGCTGCTGCGCGGCAAGGTGATCGACCGCGGCCCCGACGGCCGCGCCCGCCGCGCCGTGGGCGTGATCACCGACATGAGCGCCACCTTGGCACAGCAGGCCGCCACCGAGGATGCTCTGTCGCGCCTGCGCAAGCTCTCCCGTCAGGCCCCCGGGGTGCTCTACCAGTTCCGGCTCCATCCCAGCGGACAGATGAGCTTCCCGTTCGCCAGCGACAACTTCGAGGACTTCTTCGGCGTGCCTCTGGCCGAGGTCCAGGATGACGTGCTCAAGCTGATTGAACGCGTGCATGACGCCGACCGCCCCGGCCTGATCGACTCCATCCTGCTGGCCGGGCGCGAGGTGCAACCCTGGGTGTACGAGTTCCGCTTCGTGCGCCCGGACGGCGCGGTGCGCTGGGTGCTCGGGCAGTCCACCCCTGAACTGGAGGACGATGGCTGCGTGCTCTTCCATGGTTTCCTGACCGACACCACGGAGCGCAAGCACATGGAGGCCGAGCTGGGCCGGCTGGAGGAGGCACGGCGCGCCCGAGAAGCCGCCGAGGCCGCCAACCGCGCCAAGACACTCTTCCTCTCGCACATGAGCCACGAGCTGCGCACCCCGCTCAACGCCGTGCTGGGCTTTGCCCAGCTGCTGCGCGACGACGCCAGCCTGGCACTGCCTGCAGCCAAGCGCGTGTGGGTGGAGCACATCCATGCGGCCGGTCAGCATCTGCTCGAGATGATCACCGACCTGCTCGACCTCACCCGTATCGAGGCTGGTGCGCTGCTCGTGCGCCGGGAGCGCGTGGGCCTGGACCACATCGTGGGGGATTGCCTGTCCATGCTCCAACCCCAGGCCGAGGCTGCCGGCGTGCGCCTGCACCCCCCGGCGGCGTCGGGCCTGCAGGCCCTCGGCGACCCGCAGCGCCTGCGCCAGGTGCTGCTCAACCTGGTGGGCAATGCCATCAAGTACAACCGCCGCGGCGGCGAGGTCTGGCTGCACCTGACCTCCCGGGCTCCCGGCCGCATCGAAGTGCAGGTGCGCGACACCGGCCCCGGCATCGCACCCGACCGCCTGGGCGAGCTCTTCACCCCCTTCAACCGCCTGGGCCGAGAGCACGGCCGCATCGACGGTGCCGGCGTCGGCCTGGCCTTGTCCCAGGGACTGGCCCGGCTGATGGGCGGCGAGATCCGGGTGGACAGCCAGCCTGGGCAGGGCTCGCTCTTCAGCCTCGACCTGCCAGCCGCCTGAGAGACTGCCCGGGCGCCCTGTCAGCCAGACACCGACGGACGGACACGAAACAGTCTGTTAAGGTCGGCCGGATGCATTGGCCCCTATCCACCGGGCGCCCGGTGGCCCTGTTCCTGGATTTCGACGGCACGCTCGCCGACCTCGCCGAGCGGCCCGAGGCGGTGCGCGTCGAGCCCGGCCTGGTGTCGCTGCTGGAGCGCCTGCAGGCCCAGCTCGACGGGGCCCTCGCCATCGTCACGGGCCGACCGATCGCCGACATCGACCATTTCCTGCGGCCGCTGCGCCTGCCGGTGGCCGGCATCCATGGTGCACAAGGCCGCCATGCCGATGGCCGCGGCTGGCAACTGCCGCCCCCGGCGCTCGGGGCGGTCGAGGCCGTCGTGCGTGAGCTGCTGGCCCTGGACGCCGGCCTGCAGCTCGAGCGCAAGGCCGTGGCCCTGGCCCTGCACTACCGCCGGGCCCCCCATCTGGCCGAGCGTTGCCTGCAGCATCTGCAGGCCGCCGTGGCCGCCAGCCCGGGGCTGGAACTGCTCCAGGGCAAATGTGTGCTCGAAGTCAAACCCGCCGGCGTGAGCAAGGGCCGCGCGATCGAGCGCTTCCTGGCCGAGCCGCCCTTCCTGGGGCGCCAGCCCGCCTTCGCCGGCGACGACGTCACCGACGAGGCCGGCTTCGACACCGTGCTGCGCCTGGGCGGCCAGGCGCTCAAGGTGGGCGATGGCCCGACGCGGGCGCCGCACCGCCTGGACAACCCGGCCGCCCTGCACCAGACCCTGGCCGCGTGGTCGCAGGGCCTGGACCAGACACACCAAGGGAGAAACCCCGCATGAGTGACCGTTTTCCCCCGCCCGCCCCGCCCTCGCTGCGCCTGGGCGTGATCGGCAACTGCGCCTACAGCGCGCTGATCGACGAACGCGCGCGCATGGTGTGGTGCTGCCTGCCGCGCTTCGACGGCGACCCGGTCTTCAATGCCCTGCTCGACCCCTCCGAACGCGGCAGCGACTGGGCCTTCGACATCGAGGACTTCGCCTCGGCCGAACAGGCCTATGTGCCCAACACCGCCATCCTGCGCACCGTGCTCACCGACACCCACGGCCAGCGCCTGGAGATCATCGACTTCGCGCCACGCTTCCAGTCACGCTCACGCTACTTCCGGCCGATGATAATGGTGCGCCGCGTGCGCCCGCTCAGCGGGGCCCCCCGCCTGCGCGTGCGGCTCAACCCCCGCTTCGACTGGGGCCGGCGCACGCCCGTGCTCACCCAGGGCAGCAACCACCTGCGCTACGTGGGCGACACCCTGACGCTGCGCCTGAACACCGACGCGCCGCTGGCCTACGTGCTGTCGCAGGAGCCCTTCGTCGTCACGCGTGAGTACAACTTCCTGTTCGGCTCCGACGAAACCCTGGCCGACGGCATCGGCGACACCGCGCGCCACTTCGAGCAGGAGACCGCCGCCTACTGGCGCCACTGGAGCCAGCGCCTGCACATCCCGCTGGAGTGGCAGGACGCGGTCATCCGCGCCGCGATCACGCTCAAGCTGTCGCTCTTCGAGGACACCGGCGCCATCATCGCCGCGATGACCACCAGCATCCCCGAGGCCGCCCACAGCGGCCGCAACTGGGACTACCGCTACTGCTGGCTGCGCGACGCCTTCTTCGTGGTGCGCGCGCTCAACAGCCTGTCCGAGGTGGGCACGCTGGAAGACTACCTGCGCTGGCTGTCCAATGCGGTGGCGCAGGCGCGCGGCGGCCACATCCAGCCCCTTTTCGGCGTGGGGCTGGAGCGCGAGCTGCCCGAGTCCCTGATGGAGCATCTCCCCGGCTACCGCGGCATGGGCCCGGTGCGCGTGGGCAACCAGGCGGCCGAGCATTTCCAGCACGATGTGTACGGCAACGTGGTGCTGGGCGCCGCCCAGGCCTTCCACGATACGCGCCTGCTGCACCGCGCCGGCCCGGCCGAGTTCCAGCATCTGGAGGCCGTGGGCGAGCAGGCCGTGCGCGTGTTCGACCAGCCCGATGCCGGCATGTGGGAGCTGCGCACGCGTGCGCGCATCCACACCTCCTCGGCGCTCATGTGCTGGGCCGCCTGCGACCGCCTCGCCAAGATCGCCCACACCCTGCAGCTCAGCGATCGCGCGGGCTACTGGTCCCTGCACGCCTCGCGCCTGCGCGAGCGCATCCTGGCCGAAAGCTGGAGCGAGGAGCGCCAGGCCTTCGTCGAAAGCTTCGGCGGGCGCGACCTCGATGCCAGCGTGCTGCTGATGGCCGAGGTCCACTTCATCGACCCGAAAGACCCGCGCTTCATCGCCACCGTCGATGCGCTGGAGAAGCACCTCTGCGACGGTCCCTACATGCGCCGCTACGAAGCGGCCGACGACTTCGGCAAGCCCGAGACGGCCTTCAACATCTGCAGCTTCTGGCGCATCGACGCGCTCGCGCGCATCGGCCGCAAGCCGCAGGCCCGCGAGATCTTCGAGGCCATGCTGGCCACGCGCAACCACCTGGGCCTGCTGTCGGAGGACACCCACCCGCAAACCGGCGAGCTGTGGGGCAACTACCCGCAGACCTATTCGATGGTGGGCATCATCAACGGCGCGGTGCGACTGTCCGCCCCCTGGGATTGCGTCGTATGAGCCGTCTCGTGGTGGTATCCAACCGCGTGGCCGACCCGCGCAAGAGCGCCGCCGGCGGTCTGGCCGTCGCGCTGGGCGACGCCCTGAACGACACTGGCGGGCTGTGGTTCGGCTGGAGCGGGAAGATCGTCGAGCCCGGCCAGCCCGAGGGCGGCGGCCCGCAGCTGCAGCGGGCCGGGCGGGTCACGCTGGCCACGGTGGACCTCTCGCGCGAGGACCACGATGCCTACTACCTGGGCTACAGCAACGGCGTGCTCTGGCCGATCTTCCACTACCGGCTCGACCTGGCCGACTTCGACGCGGGCTACATCGCGGGCTACCGGCGCGTGAACCGGCTGTTTGCGCAGAAGCTGATGACGCTGCTGCAGCCCGACGACGTGATCTGGGTGCACGACTACCACCTCATCCCGCTGGCGGCCGAGCTGCGCGCGATGGGCTGCACGCAGCGCATCGGCTTCTTCCTGCACATCCCGCTGCCGCCGCCGCAGATGCTGGCGGCCATCCCGCAGCATGAATGGCTGATCCGCGCCCTCTTCGCCTACGACCTGGTGGGCTTCCAGTCCAACGTCGACGTGCAGCACTTCTCGCGCTACGTGCGCAACGAGGCCGATGCCCAGGTGCTGGGCGAGGACCGCTACCGCGCTTTCGGCCGCACCACCGTGGCCCGGGCCTTCCCCATCGGCATCGACGTGGACGAGTTCGCGCGCCTGTCCCACGCACGCGAAGCCTGCGAAACCTACGACACCATGCGCGAGCAGTACTCGCGCCGGCGCCTGCTCATTGGCGTGGACCGGCTCGATTACTCCAAGGGCATCCCGCACCGCGTGCGCGCCTTCCGCGAG
>CAZKGD010000015.1:29930-48462 GCA_964552215.1 uncultured Caldimonas sp. | reverse complement strand
CATGTCGATGAAGTCGATGATGATGATGCCGCCCAGGTTGCGCAGGCGCAGCTGGCGCGCGATGGCCTGGGCCGCCTCCAGGTTGGTCTTGAAGATGGTGTCGTCGAAGTTGCGCGCGCCGACATAGCCGCCGGTGTTGACATCGATGGTGGTGAGCGCTTCGGTCTGGTCAACGATGAGGTAGCCGCCGGACTTCAGGTCCACACGGCGTGCCAGGGCCCGCTCGATTTCCTGGTCGATGTTGTAGAGATCGAAGATGGGCCGCTCTCCGGCGTAGTGTTCGAGCTTGCCCACGGCGCCGGGGGTGAATTCACGTCCGAACGCCTGCAGCGCCTCGAACTGCATGCGCGAGTCGATGCGGATGGCGTGTGTGTCGTCGTCGGTGAGGTCTCTCAGCACCCGCTGCGCGAGGTTCAGGTCCTCGTGCAGCAAGGTGCCCGGTGGGCTCTTGAACGAGCGCTCTCGCACACCCGCCCAGGTCTTGCGCAGGTAGGCGATGTCGGCTGCCAATTCATCATCGCTGGCGTCTTCCGCATTGGTGCGCAGGATGAAGCCGCCGGTGTCCCCGCCCTGGGGCGATCCCGCCAGCTGTGCCATTCGCGCGCGCAGTTGCTCCCGCAGTTCGGGCGAGCCGATCTTCTGGGAGATGCCGATGTGGTTGTCGTGCGGCAGGAACACCAGCAGTCGCCCGGCAATGCTGATCTGGGCGGACAGGCGGGCCCCCTTGGTGCCGATCGGGTCCTTGATCACCTGCACGGTGAGCGACTGTCCTTCATAGACCAGCTTCTCGATCGGCGTGGCTGCTCCGCCATCCCCGTTGCCATTGCGCTGCACCAGATCGCCGACATGCAGGAAGGCCGCGCGCTCGAGACCGATGTCGATGAAGGCCGACTGCATGCCAGGCAGGACTCGCGCCACCTTGCCGGTGTAGATGTTGCCGACGAGGCCGCGCTCGAGCGTGCGCTCCACATGCAACTCCTGCACGGCCCCGTTCTCGACGATGGCCACACGGGTTTCTTGCGGTGACCAGTTGATCAGGATGTCTTGCATGCAGC
Source organism: uncultured Caldimonas sp. (assembly GCA_964552215.1). GTDB lineage: Bacteria > Pseudomonadota > Gammaproteobacteria > Burkholderiales > Burkholderiaceae_C > Caldimonas. The sequence goes on along the minus strand of CAZKGD010000015.1, from coordinate 47,407 downwards.
GCTCGGGCCGTTCACGTCAGAAACGCACGCCGAAGCGCTGCAGCAGCAGGCCGGTCTCGTGCAGGGGCAGTCCCATGATACTGGAGTAGCTGCCGCTGATGCGTTCGATCCACAGCGCCGCCCGGCTCTGGATGGCATAGGCACCCGCCTTGCCCATGGGTTCGCCGCTGGCCACGTAGGCTTCGATCTGCTCGGGTGGGACCTCGGCAAAACGCACACGCGACACGTTGAGCAGCATCTCGCGCCGGCGGCCCTGGCCAATGGCCACTGCGGTGAGCACCCGATGCTCATGGCCGGACAAGGCCATAAGCATCTCCCGGGCCTCTGAGGCATCCGAGGGCTTGCCGAGAATGCGCCGACCCAGTGCCACGGTGGTGTCGGCGCACAGCACGGGGGCGGATGGGGACCGCCTGCGCTTCAGCCGGGCCAGTGCGGCTTCGAGCTTGGCCTGGGTGACGCGCTGCACATAGTCGGGTGGCGCCTCCCCCGGAAGCACCGCTTCGAGGGCTTCTGCGTCTTCGTCGGCATCGGGTAAGAGGAGATCGTGGCGCACACCGATCTGATCGAGCAGCTGCCGGCGACGGGGGCTCTGGGAAGCGAGGTAGATGAAGTCAGGCGTCGTCATGCCAGGGTCGGTCTCATTCGCGGTGATACGGGTGCCCCACCATCAGCGACCAGGCCCGGTAGAGTTGCTCGGCCAGCAGCACGCGCACCATCGCGTGCGGCAGCGTGAGATCCGACAGGCGGATGCGCTCGTCGGCCGCATCGCGCAGCGCAGGGTCGAGGCCATCGGGGCCGCCGATCAGGAGGGCCACGTCGCGTCCTTCGTGCATCCAGGCCTTCAGGCGCCCCGACAGCTGCTGGGTGGTGAGGCGGTCGCCGCGCTCATCCAGGACGATGATGCGCGCGCCCTTGGGGCAGGCCGCTTCGATGCGCGCGCGCTCCGCGGCCAGCAAGGTCTCCAGGGCCTTGGAACCGCGCGGCTCGGTCTTGACGGCCTTGAGCTCCAGCCGCAGCTCGGGCGGGAAGCGTTTCGCATAGTCCTCGTAGGCCGTCTCGGCCCAGCCCGGCATGCGCTGGCCGACCGCGACGACAGCGAGCTTCATGCCTTCTTGCGCGGCGCGGCCTTCTTCGCGGGGGACTTCGCGGGCGACTTGGCGGGCGACTTCGCCGCAGCGGTCTTCTTGGCGGCGATCGTCTTGCCCGCCGTGGAGCGCGCCGGCGTGCTGCGCGACACCGTCCCCGTGGTCCGCGTCGTCTTGCCTGCGGCCGTCCTGGTTGCCGGCGCCTTGGCCGGGGTCTTGGCCGGGGTCTTGGCCGGGGTCTTGGCCGGGGTCTTGGCCGACACCTTGGCCGATACTTTGGTCGGCGTCTTCGCGGGGGTCTTCGTGGCAGGCGACTTCTTGGCTGCAGGCGCCTTCTTCGCAGCCGGGGCCTTCTTCGCAGCGGGCGCCGTCTTGGCCGCCTTGCGGGCCGGCGCCTTCTCCTCGGGCTCGCTGGCCTTCGGCAGGGCCTTGGCCTCTCCCAGCTTCAGCTTGACAGGCTTGTCACCCCAGATCTCCTCGAGGTTGTAGTACTGGCGAATGGCCGGCTGCATGATGTGGGCCACGGCCGCCCCGCAGTCGACGATGATCCACTCGCCGTTGTCCTCGCCCTCGGTGCGCATCACCGGGAAGCCTTGCTTCTTCACCTCGTCGCGCACGCTGGCCGCCAGCGCCTTGGTCTGCCGGTTCGAGGTGCCCGACGCCACGATCACGCGCTCGAAGAGCGGAGAGAGGTGTTCGGTGTTGAAGACCACGATGTCCTGGGCCTTGACGTCTTCCAGGCCATCGACGATGGCGCGTTGCAGTTTGCGAATATCCATTGAAAGGGGCAGCTCCGGCAATTCAGTCGGTGAGGTAGAGGCGATGGCGAGCAATATAGCCTGCCACCGCTGGAGGGACCAGGGTGTCGATGGGCTCGTGCGCCGCCAGCCGGCTGCGCACGAGGGTTGAGGAGATGGCCAGTGGTGGCAAGGGCAGCACCACCAGCCGGTGGGGTGTGTCCCGCAGAAGCTCGCCGGGCTGGGGCTGACGCCCCTCACGGGCTGCCACCACAAGCGTGACGCACTGCAGCAATTCCCGCCAGCCTTGCCAGGTCGGCAGACCGGTGTACTGGTCTTCCCCCAGGACGAGAAACCATGCACCCACGTCGGGCCGTCTCACGGCCAGTTCGCGCACGGTATCGAGCGTGTAGCTCGGGCCGGACCGGCGGATTTCGCAGTCATCCGCCTGGAAGTGGGGTTCACCCTCGATGGCCGCCCGGACCATCGCCAAGCGGTGTTCGGCCAGCGCCAGCCGGCGGGCCTTTTGCCAGGGATGGCCGGCCGGCACCCAGATCACCTCGTCCAGGCCCAGGTGATCAAGCGCGAGGCGGGCCAGCGCCAGGTGGGCGTTATGCACCGGATCGAAGCTGCCGCCGAACAGGCCCACGCGCCGGGCGCCCATGGTGGTCAAGTCCAGTCCTTGGGCACGAGGAAGTCGGTGTACAGGCGGGCCTCGGGTGTGCCCGGTTCAGGCGACCAGCGGTAGCGCCATTGGGCCATCGGCGGCATCGACATCAGGATGGATTCCGTGCGTCCGCCCGACTGCAGGCCGAAGTGGGTGCCACGATCCCAGACCAAGTTGAATTCGACATAGCGGCCGCGCCGATAGGCCTGGAAGTCGCGCTCGCGTTCGCCGTAGGCCAGATGGCGCCGACGCTCCACGATGGGCAGATAGGCCAGCAGGAACGCATCGCCCACCGCGCGGGTCATCGCAAAGCCGGCTTCGAACCCACCCTCGTTGAAGTCGTCGTAGAAGATGCCCCCGATGCCACGGGGTTCGTTGCGATGCTTCAGGAAGAAGTATTCGTCGCACCAGCGTTTGAAGCGCGGGTACTTGTCCTCGCCGAAGGGTGCGAGGGCATCGCGGCAGGTGCGATGGAAATGCGCGGCGTCCTCCTCGAAGCCATAGTAGGGCGTCAGATCCATGCCGCCACCGAACCAGGTGACCGGCTCACTACCTTCGGGCAAGGCGGCCAGCATGCGCACGTTCATGTGGACCGTGGGCACATAAGGGTTGCGAGGATGCAGCACGAGGGACACGCCCAGGGCCTCGAACGGCGCTCCCGCCAGTTCGGGCCGGTGCTGCGTGGCCGACGGGGGAAGCTGGGGCCCACGGACATGCGAGAAGTTGCAGCCCCCTCGCTCGAACAGGGCGCCGTCCTCCACCAGCCGCGACAGGCCATCCCCCTGCAGCCGCTCTTCCGGCGCTCGGGTCCACCCGTCGCGCAGAAAGGCATGCCCATCGGCCGCCTCAAGGGCCTGAATGATGCGGTCCTGCAGCCCCAGCAGATACAGACGGACGTCTTGAATGTTCATGTGTTCCAGTCGATGGGGGCAGCCTGCGACGGGTGTCGCCCCTGCCTGGCCCCAAGATAGCGCCGCACGGCCGCCTTGTCATCGGTGGCGTTGCCACTGAGACGGACGAAGTGTTCGGCGCTGACGACCCGCTCGCGGTAGTCGATGTAGGCCAGGCCCAGCGGAACGTCGGCCTCGAGTGCCACGCGGTAGAAGCCCGAGCGCCACCGCGGCTGGTGGCGGCGCGTGCCTTCCGGGGCCAGCGCGAGCCAGAGGTAGCGGCCCTCCTCTTTCGCCCGACGCAGGTCCTGCACCATCTGCCCGACAATGCCTCTCGGCGACTGCCGATCCACCGGGATGCCCCCGAGCCAACGCAGCCAGGGCCCCAGCAGGGGAATGCGGAACAGGCTGTCCTTGCCCCAGAAATTCAGCGGGATGCCGATGGACCATTTGGCCAGCACACCGACCACGAAATCCCAATTGGAGGTGTGGGGGTAGACCACGATCACCCCCTGGTCGGCCGGCAGGCCCCGGAAGCGAACCTCCCACCCCCCCAGCCGCAGCAGCCCGCGCGCCAGGCGGCTGCCCCGAAAGGGCACGGGGTGCGAGTCCAGCACCTGCGGTGCCGGATCAGCGCTTGATGGCACGGTAGCCAATGTCGCGACGGTACTGCATGCCGTCGAAGCGGATGCTGTCCAGCATCTCATAGGCCCGCTGCTGTGCAGTCTTGACCGAATCGCCCAGGGCGGTGACACACAGCACACGCCCCCCCGAAGTGAGCGTGCGGCCCTCGGCATCCAGCGTCGTGCCGGCGTGGAAGACCATGGCATCGGGTGTCTCGGGCGGCAGGCCTTCGATGACGTCGCCCTTGCGGGGACTCAGCGGGTAGCCGTGAGCCGCCATGACCACCCCGAGGGCCACGCGACGATCCCAGTCGAGCTCGATCCGGTCGAGCGTGCCATCGGTGGCCGCCAACAGCACCTCCAGCAGGTCGCTGCGCAGGCGCATCATGATGGGCTGGGTCTCGGGGTCGCCCATGCGGCAGTTGAATTCCAGCGTTCTGACGCGCCCTTCGGCGTCGATCATCAGGCCGGCGTACAGGAAACCGGTGAAGGGGATGCCGTCCTTGGCCATGCCGGCGATGGTGGGCCCGATGATCTCCTGCATCACGCGAGCATGCACGTTGGGCGTGACCACCGGTGCGGGCGAATAGGCGCCCATGCCGCCGGTGTTCGGGCCGGCATCGGCGTCGAGGAGGCGCTTGTGATCCTGGCTGGTGGCCAGGGCCAGCACGTTCTTGCCGTCGCACAGCACGATGAAGCTGGCTTCCTCGCCCTGCAGGAACTCTTCGATCACGACGCGGGCGCCGCCCTGGTTGTGCTGCACGCCCAGCGTGTTGTCCAGCAGCATCCAGTCCACCGCCTCATGCGCTTCGGCCAGGGTCATGGCCACGACCACGCCCTTGCCGGCGGCCAGGCCGTCGGCCTTGATCACGATGGGGGCGCCCAGCCGATCGACATAGGCATGCGCAGCAGCGACGTCACTGAAGGTCTCGTAGGCCGCCGTGGGAATGCCATGGCGTTTCATGAAGTCCTTGGCAAAGGCCTTCGAGCTTTCGAGCTGGGCCGCGGCCTGCGTCGGGCCGAAGATGCGCAGCCCGCGCGCACGGAAGGCATCGACCACGCCGGCAGCCAGCGGCGCCTCGGGGCCGACCACGGTGAGTGCGATCTTCTCAGACTGGGCGAAGTCGGCCAGGGCAGCCACGTCCGTGATCGGAACGTTGCGCAGGCGCTTGTCCAGCGCCGTGCCGCCATTGCCGGGAGCCACGTAGACCATCTGCACGCGACCCGACTGGGCCAGCTTCCACGCCAGGGCGTGCTCGCGGCCGCCGGAGCCGATGACGAGAACTTTCATTCGGGGTGTCCGTGTGAACCGGGATCAGTCGTTGATCTCGGCGTTGTGATAGACCTCCTGGACGTCGTCGAGGTCTTCGATCACGTCCAGCAGCTTGCGCATGCGCGCGGCGTCCTCGCCATCCAGGGCGATCGTGTTCTCGGCGCGCATCGTGACCTCGGCCACCTCGGGCTTCAGCCCGGCGGCCTCCAGCGCCTGCTGGACGGCCTCGAAATCCACCGGCGCGCACAGCACCTCGACGCTGCCGTCGTCGTCGCTCAGCACGTCCTCGGCCCCGGCTTCCAGGGCCACTTCCATGACCTTGTCCTCGCTGACGCCTGGTGCGAACACGAACTGGCCGCAGTGCTTGAACTGAAAGGCGACCGAGCCTTCGGTGCCCAGGTTGCCGCCGTGCTTGCTGAAGGCATGGCGCACCTCGGCGACCGTGCGCACGCGGTTGTCGGTCATGCAATCCACGATCACCGCGGCCCCACCGATGCCATAGCCCTCGTAGCGGATTTCCTCGTACTGCACACCTTCAAGGTTGCCGGTGGCCTTGTCGATGTTGCGCTTGATGGTGTCGGCCGGCATGTTCGCCGCCTTGGCCTTGTCCACGGCCAGGCGCAACCGGGGGTTGGCGTTGAGGTCAGCCCCGCCCTGGCGGGCCGCCACCATGATCTCGCGGATCACCCGGGTCCAGACCTTGCCGCGCTTTTCGTCCTGGCGGCCCTTGCGGCGTTGAATATTGGCCCATTTGGAATGTCCGGCCATGATGGGAATGCTCCTGGAGGGCGGCGCGGCACCGGGGATGCCGGCGGCCTGCGTGCAATGTGGTTTTGTTGGATAGACTGCGATTTTACTTGTGCCACCACCCCACCCCGCCATGGCTGACCCGCTCCTGATCGCCCAGCACGGCGACATCCAGTGCCACCTGCTGCCCGCCCTGGCGAATCGCCACGGCCTGATCACCGGGGCCACGGGCACCGGCAAGACCATCACCCTGCAGACCCTGGCCGAGAACTTCTCGAAGATCGGCGTGCCGGTCTTCATGGCCGATGTCAAGGGTGACCTCACCGGCATCTCGCAACGGGGCAGCCTGCCCGACAAGGTGGCGAAGATCCTGGCCGACCGCGGCCTGCCTGCGCCCGAGCCCTGGGTCTGCCCCACCACGCTGTGGGACGTGTTTGGCGAACAGGGCCATCCGGTGCGGGCCACCATCAGCGACATGGGCCCGCTGCTGCTGGGCCGCATGCTCGAACTGAACGAAACGCAGCAGGGCGTGCTCACCCTGGTGTTCAAGATCGCCGACGACAACCAGCTGCTGCTGCTGGACCTGAAGGACCTGCGGTCCATGCTGCAGTTCGTGGGCGACAACGCCAAGCAGTTCACCACGGAGTACGGGAACATCAGCGCCGCCAGCGTGGGCGCCATCCAGCGCGGCCTGCTGCGCATCGAGGAACAAGGCGGTGACAAGTTCTTCGGCGAGCCCATGCTCGACATCGGCGACTTCATGCAGACCGAAGCGGGACAGGGTGTCATCAACATCCTGGCCGCCGACCGGCTGATGAACGCCCCGCGCCTGTACGCCACCTTCCTGCTGTGGATGCTGTCGGAGCTCTTCGACACCCTGCCCGAGGTGGGCGACCTGGACAAGCCCAAGCTGGTGTTCTTCTTCGACGAGGCCCACCTGCTCTTCAAGGACGCACCCAAGGCCCTGGTCGAACGTATCGAGCTGGTGGTGCGTCTGGTGCGGTCCAAGGGGGTGGGGGTGTATTTCGTCACCCAGAACCCGCTGGACGTGCCCGACAGCGTGCTGGCCCAGCTGGGCAATCGCGTGCAGCACGCCCTGCGGGCCTTCACGCCGCGCGACCAGAAGGCGGTGAAGGCGGCGGCCAGCACCATGCGCGCCAACCCGAAGATCGACTCCGAGGCGGCGATCACCGAGCTGGCGGTGGGCGAAGCCCTGATCAGCTTCCTGGACGAAAAAGGACGTCCCAGCGTGACCGAGCGCGTCTTCGTGCTGCCCCCGGGCAGCCAGATCGGGCCGATCACGCCCGAGCAACGACGGACGCTCATCCAGCGTTCGCTGGTAGCCGGGGTGTACGAGAAGGCGGAAGACCGCGAATCGGCCTACGAGCACCTCAAGGCCCGCGCCCAGGCCGGGGCGGAGCGGGCACAGGCCGAGGCCGCCAAGACGCCAGCCGCCGGTGATGGCGCCAGCGGCGGCGCATTCGGCGGACTCGGCGACGTGCTCTTCGGCTCCACCGGCCCGCGGGGCGGCCGGCGCGAAGGTGTCGTGGATGCCCTGGCCAAGTCGGCTGCCCGCTCCATTGGCAGCAGCGTGGGCCGCGAGATCATCCGCGGCGTGCTGGGCGGACTGCTGGGCGGGCGGCGCCGCTGAACCGATGCGCTGGCTGCGCCGACTCCTCGGGCTCGTGCTGAGCATGGCCATCGCGCTGGTGCTGATCGGCCAGGCCGGCTTGCTGCAAGGCCAGACCCCGTCGGATCTGGGCGTGCGCGAGGGCCGGCTGAAAGCTCCCTCGCCCACGCCCAACAGCGTGTCCAGCCAGGCCGACCTGCACCCCGACCACCCGATGCGCGAGTCCGCCCGTATTGACCCGTTGCCGCTGCAGGGGTCGGCGCCGGAAGCGATGGCCCGGCTGCGCTCTCTCGCCAGCGCCCTGCCCGGCGCCCGCGTCGAGGAAGCGAGAGCCGATTACCTGCGACTGAGCTACACCACCCGCTGGCTGCGCTTCGTCGACGATGCCGAGTTCTGGGCCGATCCCGCCACCGGCGTGATCCACGTCCGTTCGGCCTCGCGCCTGGGACAGCGCGACTTCGGCGTCAACCGGGCGCGCATCGAGGCCTTGCGCGAGCGCTGGGTCGGCGACCCGGGGCCGCTACAGGGCCCCAGCGCGACACCTCAGTAGCGGTACTGCGGGTAGTGCGCGCGCTCCCAGCCCTTGTGGTGGTGCCGGTGGCCATGCTTGCGCTCCTTCCAATGGCCATGCGGGTGGGGATAGACCACCACCGGCGCCGGCTGGTAGATCACCTGCGGCGGCCGATAGACCACGGGCGGCGCCTGGTAGACGACCGGCGGGTGCACCACCACGGGTGCAGGCGGGTAGTACACCACAGGCGGCGGGGCGTAGTGGACGATGGGCCGGGCATTGGACACCGTGGTGGACACCCCGGGTGAACTGATGCCGATGGACCAGTACACCTTGTCGGCGTGAGCCGGCGCCGCCGCCAGGGCGGTTGCGGCCACGGCCAGGCTGGCAAAGAGGACTCGTCGGTTCATAGCGCTTCTCCTGATCGACCCTTTGGAAGTGGGTCTGGCCGGATTAACGCATCTCCACGGCCGGAGGTGGTCGGATTTCGCACTTCTTTACGAAACGGCCAAGCCGGCCCAACACTGTCACGCCTTGTCACAGCATGCCGAGCACGAACGGCCCCATGAAACAGGTCGGAGAACGGAAGTCTTCACTCACATGACGGCACTGAAGCCGAGCAACATCAGGCCCAGGCCCGCCACCAGCACCAAGCCGATGGCGCCCGCCCACAAGGTGAACACCTCGCCCGCGGTATCGGCCAGGAGGGTCTCGAAGTCTTGCTCTTCCATGGCACACCTCCATCCGTGTCCATGGATTCAATCTAGGCCAGATCGGCCCGCCCCGACACAGCCAAAAGGGGGAGGCGTCCACCCCCTGAAGGGGGAAGTCCGGTCGATAGAATGGGCACCCGACGTCCGTACCTTCAGCACCTCCATGACGGCATCCGCCCCGCACAAGCCTTCCAAAGACGACGCCAAGCCGACCCACTTCCTGCGCGGCATCATCGAGCGCGACCTGCTGGACGGGCGCTACCGCGGACGCCCCTTCGGCGGCTCGCCGGGCGACGGTACGCACCATGCCCGGGGCGTGCCCGACCCCGCGCGCGTGCGCCTGCGCTTTCCGCCCGAACCCAACGGTTACCTGCATGTGGGCCATGCCAAGAGCATCTGCCTGAACTTCGGTCTGGCACGCGACTATGGGGGCGTGTGCCACATGCGCTTCGACGACACCAACCCCGAGAAGGAGGAACAGGAGTACGTCGACGCCATCCTCGACGCGGTGCGGTGGCTGGGCTGGAGCTGGGATGCCCACGGCACCTCCCATCTGTACTACGCCAGCAACTATTTCGACTTCATGTACCGCGCGGCCGAGTACCTCATCGAGACTGGTCACGCCTACGTGGATGAGCAGACGCCCGAGCAGATGCGCGCCAACCGCGGCGACTTCGCCACGCCCGGCACCGACAGCCCTTACCGCAACCGCCCACGCGAGGAAAGCCTGGCTCGTTTTCGGGAGATGCGCGACGGCCGGCATGCCGACGGCGCGATGGTGCTGCGGGCCAAGATCGACATGGCCTCGCCCAACATCAACCTGCGCGACCCGGCGATCTATCGCATCAAGCACGCCACCCACCACAACACCGGTGACCGCTGGTGCATTTACCCGATGTACGCCTACGCGCATCCCATCGAGGATGCGCTGGAAAACATCACCCACAGCATCTGCACGCTCGAGTTCGAGGACCAGCGGCCCTTCTATGACTGGGTGCTCGAGCGCATCGTGCCGATCCTTCGCGCGCCCCAGTTCGAGGAAGGCCGGCGCCTGGTCGAGGCCATCGAAGCCCAGGGCCTGGAAGCCGGCAAGGAGTTTGCGCTGCATTGCCATAACCTCGCGCACAAGCTCTTTGGCAGCGAGCCCGAGCGGCGCATGCTGGCGATGTTCCGCGAATGGGAACATGATCGCGGCGCCGTCCTGAGGGACCTGCCTGCCTTCTTCGGCCTCCTCAAACAGCACCCGGAACAGTTCACGCCGCTGCTGGCCCATGCGCTGCAGGAACGGCGCATCGAACCCTACAACCTGCCCCATCAATACGAGTTCGCGCGGCTCAACCTCACCTATGTGATCACCAGCAAGCGCAAACTGAAGCAACTGGTCGACGAAGGCGTCGTGGAGGGCTGGGACGACCCGCGCATGCCTACCATTGCGGGCTTGCGTCGCCGCGGCTACACCCCTGAAGCCATCCAGCTCTTCTGCGAACGCATCGGCGTCAGCAAGAGCGACTCCTGGATCGACTACGGCACACTGGACATCGCCCTGCGCGACGACCTGGAGGGCAAGGCCGCGCGAGCGATGGCCGTGCTGGACCCGGTGAAGCTGCACCTCACGAACTGGGCCGAGGTGTTCGGCAGCGAGGGCCACCGCGAGCCCTGCGCGGCGCCGGCCCACCCTCACCGGCCCGAGCTGGGACAGCGCAGCTTCAGCCTGGGGCCGGAACTCTGGATCGAGCGAGAGGACTTCGCCGAGGTGCCGCCCAAGGGATTCTTCCGGCTGTTCCCCGGCAACAAGGTGCGCCTGAAGTCCGGCTACGTCATCGAGTGCACCGGCTGCGAAAAGAATGCCGCCGGCGAGGTGACCGCCGTGCTGGCCACCCTGGTGCCCGACACCAAGAGCGGCACGCCGGGGGCAGATGCCGTCAAGGTCAAGGGTGTCATCACCTGGGTCGGGGCGCATGAAGCGCTGGCCGGCGAAGTGCGGCTGTACGACCGCCTTTTCACCGATCCGCAGCCCGACGCCGGCGGCAAGGACTTCAAGGCCTCACTCAACCCCAACAGCAAGCGCGTGGTCCAGGCCTTCGTCGAGCCTTCGCTGGCCCGGGCCGAGCCCGACGAGAAATTCCAGTTCGAGCGTCACGGCTACTTCTGCGCCGACCGCACCGATCATGCCGCCGGCCGCCCGGTGTTCAACCGCATCACCGGGCTGAAGGATTCCTGGAGCAAGTAGCGAGAAGTCCCTCAGTGGCGGGGGACCACGCTGGGCACGGCGTACTCCCGCCCGACCACCGCGCGCGCATAGAGGTAGTTCTCGCGTGCGCGGTCGCTCAGCGCGTCGAGGTCGACGCGCCCCTGCGCATCGCAGGGAAAACACAGCCCCCGACCGGGATGGAACAGCGACTGGAAGCGCAGTTCGAAGCACACGGCGGGCCTTTGCAGCTCAAGGATGGCGTCCATGGTGAACATCTCCCGAATGGCATGACCTGATGTCTTCAATCTAGTCGCCAGGGACGCCGACATCACTGCCCGCTCCCCCATGCGCGGGGTCGGGGCGTTTCCATGGACGCCGTAGGAACTTGCCCGACAGGCTGCAACAATGTCCGTGAGATTCCTCACGCACACCGACACTGCCATGACTTTGTACGCAACGCTCCTCCTCGTTCACCTGCTGGCCGCCACCTTCTGGGTGGGCGGCATGGCGTGCATGCACTTCGCCGTGAGGCCCGCTGCCGTGGCCCGGCTGGACCCACCGCAGCGCCTGCCCTTCATGACTGCGGCCCTGGCGCGGTTCTTCACCGGGGTGACCGTGACCGTCGTGGTGATCCTGGTCACCGGACTGGCCATGATCTTTGGGCGAGGCGGCTTTGGCGCCGCCCACTGGAGCGTGCATGCCATGTTCACGCTCGGGCTGGTGATGATGGCAGTGTTCGGCCACATCCGCTGGGCCGTCTATCCCCGCCTGCAGCGCGCGGTGGACTCCAGCGAATGGAAAGCGGCCGCGCCGGTGCTGGATGGCATCCGCCGCCTCGTGGCGCTCAACCTGGTGCTGGGGGTGGTGGTCTACGGGATCGCGACGGTCGGCCGCGTTCTCTGAGGCCGTCAGGCCTGCGTGTCGAGCAGGCTGCCCAGCATGCGCTGGTGGGTCTGCAGCGTGAGCGCATTGGCCTTGTAGGCGTAACTCGCCACCATCTGCTGCACCACCTCCTGAGGAAGCGACACGCCGGGTTGCTCCGCCTGCACCACCGTGGCCTGCACTCCACCCGAGGGCTGGGCTTCCTGCACCACCTGCTGACGCCGGAATCCCGGCGTCTGGTCGTTGGCGATGTTGTGCGCGGCTGCGCCCAACTGGGCCGAGGCGGCCTGCAGACCCGAGTAGGCAATGGCGGGGAGACTGTTCATCACGCCCGAAGCTTACGGCGGCTCGGGGCCATCGCGCTCAGCGGACCCCCACGCAGACGCTCGGGGTGTGCTTTCCTGCACAGGCAGCGAGGGTCGCCGGCCCTTAGCGCCGGGTCTTGCGCCAGCCGAACAGGCCGGCCCCCGGCGCCCGACGGGCCGACGGATGGCTGTGGGTGACCATGAGGCTGGAGGAGAGGTACAGCGCGTTGAGCAGGCGACTCGCACGCTCCAGGCTCATCCCCGGCCAGCCGGCCACCTCCCGCAGCGATGCCGTGGTGCGGCGCAACCGTTCGATCGCCGGCCCGAGCGCGCCCGGCGCCATCAGGTGCTCGGCGCTGGAGGCAAAGACCACGCGGTAGGCTGCCGTCCCGTCGATTTCCGTCAGCAAGGTCCGGCGGGGTCCCTGCAGGGCCAGCTGCCACAGCAGTGGTGCGAGAGGTCGATAGTGGTCGGCGGGCCCCACACGTTCGTGCATCCAGTGCCCCGGGGGGCGCACGCCGGGCGGCTCGGTGGCCAGAACCGTCAGCTGCGCCAGTCCGGCTCCCGGTGATTGCAGCACGTCACGAGGCGAGTGATAGAGCCCATCACGCGGAAAGAGCGTCACCGGCCAGACCAGCCCCTGGTGCTGGAGGTAGACCAAGGCCGGTTCGCGATGGCGCATGCAGGCGGCCACGACCTCGAGTGCATCGCTGTTCGTGGGATCGAACTCCAGGCGCTGCAGGTCGGCCAGCAACGTGGTGGGCAGGAGGGTCGGCCCTTCCAGGCGCTGGAATCCGGTGGTGCCGGTCTGCGCTCGCATGCGCTCGAAGGCGCTGATGCGCCAGAGCGTGGAGTCGTCAAAGTCGCGCATCGCAGGCCTCCAGGAAGACGGGCAGACCCACCGCCGAGGGCCTGCACGCGTCCATGATGCCTCACTTGCGTGGGAAAATCACCCACCCAATCGAAGCATGGCACGCAGGCGTCAGCGAACCGTGTCTGGAAGCTCGATCTTGACCTCCAGCACTTCCAGATTGTCCTGGCGCTCGAGATGCACCTTGATGTCGTCGGGGTTGACCGACACGTACTTCGAAATCACCGCCATCAGCTCGCGCTGCAGCTCGGGCAGGTAGTCCGGGCTGCGGCTGCGGCCGTTGCGCTCGTGGGCCAGGATCAGCTGCAGGCGCTCCTTGGCCGTGCTGGCCGAATTGGGCTTCTTGTCGAGGAAGAAGGAGAGGAATCCCATGACGTCACTTCCCTCCGAACAGGCGCTTGAAGAAGCTCGGCTTGACGGCCTCGACGAAGCGCATGGGCTTGTCCTCGCCCAGGAAGCGGGCCACCACGTCCTTGTAGGCCTCGGACACATCGCTGCCCTGCATGTGGATGGCCGGCACGCCCTGGTTGGAAGCATTGAGCACGGTCTCGGACTCGGGGATCACGCCGATGAGCGGGATGCGCAGGATCTCGTGGATGTCCTCCAGCGACAGCATCTGCCCGCCCTCCACCCGGTGCGGGTTGTAGCGGGTGATGAGCAGGTGCTCCTTCACCGGCTCGCGCTTGTCGATGGCGCGCTTGGTCTTTGAGTTGAGCATGCCCAGGATGCGGTCGGAGTCCCGCACCGAGGACACCTCGGGATTGGTGACCACCAGGGCCTCGTCGGCGAAGTGCATGGCCATCAGGGCGCCCGTTTCGATGCCCGCTGGCGAATCGCAGACGATGTACTCGAAGCCCATCTCCTCCAGCTCGGCCAGCACGCGCTCGACCCCATCCTGCGTGAGCGCGTCCTTGTCGCGTGTCTGCGAGGCCGCCAGCACGAAGAGGTTCTCGCACTGCTTGTCCTTGATCAGCGCCTGGTTGAGGTTGGCTTCCTTGTGGATGACATTGATCAGGTCATAGACCACACGCCGCTCGCAGCCCATGATGAGGTCGAGGTTGCGCAGGCCGACGTCGAAGTCGATCACGGCGGTCTTGTGGCCCCGCAGCGCGAGGCCCGAGGCGAAGCTGGCACTGGTGGTGGTCTTGCCCACGCCACCCTTGCCGGAGGTCACCACGATGATTTTGGCCATGGAAGGCAGTCCTTGTGTCTGAAGAGGGTGAAACGTTGGATGAAGCTCACACGGGCTGGAAGACGAGCCGGTCGCCTTCCAGGCGGATCTGGGCCGGCTTGCCCAGCACCTCGGCGGGCAGCGGCGTCTCGGTGGTGCGGTAGGTACCGGCAATGGCCACCAGCTCGGGCTCTAGGCAGGTGCTGAAGATGCGCGCCTCGGTGTTGCCGCGCGCACCCGCAATGGCCTTGCCGCGCAAGGGTGCGTACACATGCACGTGGCCATCGGCGATCACTTCCGCGCCGAAGTTCACCGCCGCCAGTACGATCAAGTCGCCGCCCTTGGCGTAAACCTGTTGCCCCGATCGCAGGGGCTTGTCGATGACGAGTGTGGGCACATCCACGGGCACCTCGACCGGCACCTCCACCCGCACCTCATGCACCACCTCCTTGAACACCGTGCGCGGTTCGCGCGCACCGGACGATTCGGGGGCTTCGATCAGCCCAAGCGATGCGGCGGCCTTTCGGTCAGCCGGCGTGCCGCCGCGCACGGCCACCGGCCGCAGACGATGCCCGCGCAGCAGCTCGAGCAGCGCGGACAGATCCAGCGCCTCGGCTTCGTCGGGCGCGGCGCCAAGATCGAGCAGCACCGGCTCGCCGTCGAAGGCGCCCGGCAGGGTCGCGAAATGCTCGTCCAGCGAGTGCCGCAGCGCGGCCAGGTCCCGGGTGCGCAGCAGCAGGGCCTCCAGCGTCAGCGAGGCACTGCGCAACTCGAACAGGGCAGGCAGGGGAGCACCGGCAATCGCAGCCATCGAACAGCCTTGGCAAAAGGCGCCGAGTTTAACGGCTGAGGAAGAGGCCTCGGCCGAGCAGACACATCGTGAAACGCACGCTACCGGGCCGTCACCAGTTCGCGCCACTGGGTCAGCAGTTGCTTCAGGCGGGCCCGTTGGTCATCGGACAGCCTCAGCAGCAGCTTCTGCCCGGCCGACAGGCGCTGCAATGCCGGGTCGGCATACTCGTACATCACCCAGGGGCGAGCCGGCTGCACGGGCCCTTGAATCTCCGGCAGACGCAGGGCCACCGGGCCCGTTGGCTCCGGAGTGGCCAGGAGATGATCGACCACGGCCACCATGCGGTCGTTGAAGTAGCGCCCCGGAAAACCGAGCTCCTCGTAGGCCGACTGGAAGCGTGCGTAGTGACGGACGTACCAGGCTGCCGCCGCCCGCAAGTCCACGCCTTCGGCAAAACGGACGATGGGTTCATGGCGGGTGGCGTTCGAGGCCGCCAGGAAGGTCTGCCCGTCGCGGGTTTCCAGCGCCAGCCGTCCGGGGGCCGGCACCACCGGCCACAGCCGGGAGGGCGCCTGGTCGCGGGGAAGGTTGTCCACCGTGGCCACCACGCGCCGCACGAAGGCGTCGGTGTTCACGTAGCGCAGCAGCGCCTCTCGTCCCAGCAGGTCCCTCAGGCTGTCCAGCACGGGGTCGCCGCTCGGGGCCGGCGGTACCGAGGGACCAGCAGGCCCCGATGCCACCGGCAGCCCGTCCACCGGGTGCTGGATGGCCGGGGCGACGTCGGTGGGCGCCGGTTCCGAGGTCGCCGGTTCGGCCGGCGCGGCCGACTCGATCCCCGGGCTGGCAGCGGGTGGCGCCAGGCGCTGCCAGACGACCCAGGCCGCCCCCGCCAGGAAGACGGCGACCAGCACACCCAGGGCCCATCCTGTGATTCGTGATTGCATATGTCCTCCGCGTTCTTCCAGACACCGGACAGTGTGGAGGTGCGCCTCGCCTGTGACCACCCTGCCCCCGCCAGGGGCTGGGGTTTATCAGGAAGTAACATGTGCGCTGTCAATCCCCCGCAACAATTCCTGCAGATCCTGGGGCCATGGTGAACCTCCTGGCTCGGATTTGGTCGAATGCAGGTTGGCGGGCCGTTGTGTCCCGCGATTCTCACGATGAACACAAGGAGATCGGCTTGAAAGCAGTCCTGGTTGCACTTTCGATGGCCGTGGCCGGCGTGAGCCTGGGCCTGGCCCCGGTGGATGCCGAAGCCCGCCGCTTCGGCGGGGGTGGCTCCGCGGGCATGCAGCGACAGGCCCCACCGCCCCGCCCGGCAGATGCCGCCCCGGCACGCCCGGCCCAGCAGCCGGGCAATACCGCCACCAATCCGAGCCAGGCGGCCGGCGGCGCCGCGGCCGCTGGCCAGCGCTCGTGGATGGGTCCGGTGGCAGGTCTGGCCGCCGGCCTGGGCCTGATGGCCCTGGCCAGTCACCTCGGCTTCGGTGAAGGCCTGGCCAACTTCATGATGTTGGCTCTGCTGGCCATCGTGGCCTTCGTCGCCATCCGCTGGATCATGAGCCGCGTGGCGCCCCAGCCGGCACGCGGTGGCATGCAGTACGCCGGCGCCTCGGCGTCTGGTGGCATACCCGCTTGGCAAGCTCCCGCAGGCACGGCCTCAGGCGGCTCGGCCTCCCCGTTCTCACCGGCGGCCTCCCAGCCCGTGATGCCTGTGCAGACACAGACCGTGCCCGCCGACTTCGATGCCGCCGGTTTCGAGCGCATTGCGAAAATGCTGTTCATTCGCATGCAGGCAGCCAATGATGCCGGCGCGCTGGACGACCTGCGGAAGTTCACCACGCCCGAACTTTTCGCGGCCGTGCGCCTGGACCTGCACGACCGCCAGGGTACAGCGCAGCAGACTGACGTGCTGCAGCTTGATGCCCAGGTGATCGATGTCGCCCAGGAAGACGGGCAGCAGGTGGTGAGCGTGCGCTTCCACGGCCTGATCCGCGAGGCTGCGGAAGCCCCGGCGGAATCCTTCGACGAGGTCTGGCACTTCGTCAAGCCGCTGGATGACAGCCGCGAGTGGGCCATCGCCGGCATCACGCAGAACGCAATGCACTGACGCAGACGGCATCAAGAAGTCAGGGCGGCCTCCTGGCCGCCCTTTTTGTTTGCCCTCGTCCTGGATCTAGCCACGCTTGTCGCGGCGCGCCTGGGCGCGCTGGTTGCGTGCACCGACGTGCGCACTGATGGCCTGGTTGCGGGGCGTCTTGAGCGCAGGCGCTCGTGCTGCGGCAGCCGCTTGTTTCCGGGGCTTCGGCGTGGCTGCCAACGACTTGGTTGCAGCAGGCGCCTTGCCCGATGCCGCTTTCTTGCTCTTGGGGGCGGCCTTCTTGGCGG
>CAZKGD010000015.1:0-29920 GCA_964552215.1 uncultured Caldimonas sp. | reverse complement strand
CTTCACGGCCTGGGTCAGGCTGACCGTCTTCTTTGCGGGCGCCTTGGCGGCCGGCTTCTTCGCAACGGCCTTCTTCGCAACGGCCTTCTTCGCGGCAGGCTTCTTGGCGGCGGCCTTGGCGGCGGCCTTGGCGGCGGCAGCTTCCACCTTGTCCAGTTGTGCCTGAACCCGTGCGAGCACTTCCGCGAAGATCACGGCCTTGGCCTGGGTTCGTTCGTTGGTAGCCGCCGCACCAGCACGCGCACTGCCTCGCAGCGCGACGGTCTGGCGCCGATACAGGTCCTGGAACTTGTCGCGCAACTGGCGTGCACGACCCAGCTTGCTGCGAAGGCGGGCAAGCGTCAGGGTCTTCAGTGCAGGGCCGGTGGTCTGTTCGAACAGATCGAACTCGGTCGCAGTGAGCAGCTTTCGGGCTTGGACACGGGTGTAGGCCATCGTGGGCGCCTCCTCGGGAGTTGGGGTTGAAGGTGGTGGAAGTCCATCATAGGCACAGCAACACACGATCGTGTCCGTCAAAGGCAGAATGAAGGGTTACTCCATTGACAAGCGGCTTCCATGTTCCGCCCACTTGCTCTGCCACCTGGCGTGGCCGGCCAGCTCTGGCTGGATGCCATGCCCGGACGCTTCGAACCCTGGAGCCAGTTTCTGGCGCAGGCCTCGCGCCATCGCCTGGACAGGGTCGTCTGCCTGACCAGCCTGGACGAAGTCGCGTCGCTGGCGCCCCCCTACGCCCAGGCAATCGGGCAGGGAGAACTCCCTTGCCGATGGGAGCAGCTCGTGATGCGCAACTTCGGTCTGCCGCTGGACGAGGCCGCCTACCGCGATCACATCCAGGCGCTGGCCGATGGCCTGCGCGCGGGTGAATCGGTGCTGCTGCATTGCGCTGCGGGCATCGGCCGCACCGGCACTGTGGCCTCCTGCGTCCTCAAGCAGCTGGGCTGGTCTCGCGACCAGGCCCTCCAGCAGGTCATCGCCGCCGGGTCCAACCCGCAAAACGCCCAGCAGTCGGGCCTGGTCGACTGGTTCTGAACCACCGGACTCCGGACATGCCCCACCTCTACATCCTCACCGGCGCCTCGCGCGGCATGGGCCTGGCCCTGGCGCAGCAGCTCCTGTCACCCTCCCATCGCCTGCTGTGCCTGGCCCGCAGCATCAATGCCGACCTGGCAGCGGAAGCAAAGATGTGCGGATGCACGTGCGAGCAGTGGCCGCAGGACCTGGCCGACGCGCCTGCCGCGGCGACGCGTCTGCGCGCCTGGCTGCGTACGTTCGATCCAGCCGCGTGCGCGAGTGCCACGCTCATCAACAATGCCGGCGTGATCTCCCGCATCGGTGCGCTGGAAGACAGCGACGACGCTGACGTGTCCAACGCCCTGCGGGTGGGGCTGGAGGCGCCCATGCTGCTGACTTCCGCCTTCCTGGATGCGACGCGGCATTGGACGGCGCCGCGCAAGGTGCTCAATGTTTCCTCCGGCCTGGGTCGCCGCGCGATGGCGGGCAGTGCGGCCTATTGCGCAGCCAAGGCTGGCATGGATCACTTCACCCGCAGCGTGGCCCTCGAACAGGCCGCCCTGCCACACGGCGCACGCATCGTCTCGCTGGCGCCTGGCGTGATCGACACGGACATGCAGGCGCAGCTGCGCAGCAGCGACCCAGCCGGTTTCCCCGACCGTGAGCGCTTCGTGCAGTTGCAGGCCCAGCACCAGCTGAGCACACCAGACGAGGCCGCCCAACGCCTCCTTGCATATCTGAGTCGCGCCGATTTCGGCGAGGCGCCCGTGGCCGACGTGCGCGACATCTGACACAGGTCATGGCATCCCCCTTGGGAGGGATGCCACTTCCCACCCCTGGGGGAGCCTTCAGGGCTGGGCAGTCGGAGGGGGGCCGCCTATCATGAGCTCAAGCCGAAACGGCAGAGACAGACCCCCGATGCACACCGACCCTCTCCCCCTGGTCGCCCCGCTGGTCGATGCGAGCGTGCTGTGGCAACGCATCCCCGGCATGGTGGTGGTGCTCACGCCGGAGGGCCAGGGGCTGTTCATCAGCCAGACCTATGCCGAGGCCACGGGCACGGCCCTTGACCCGGCCCACGGGTCGGGCTGGGATGCCACGCTGGAGCCTGCATCGCGGGACGCCCTGCACGCGGCCTTGAAGGGCCGATCCTCGTTCTCCCAGCAACTGACCCTGCGCGGACGGGACGGGCGCGATCTGTGGATCGACTGTGCCGCGCACTGGCAAGCTCAGGTTCAGCACTACATCTGCCTGTTGCACGACATCTCGGCGCTGATGCACTCGGCCCGCACCCAGGCCGAACAGCTGCGCCTGCTGGCTGACAACGTGCCTTCAGCGCTCGCCTACTATGACGCTCATGACTTCAGGTGCGTCTTTGCCAATCGCACCTATGCCCAGGGTTTCGGCTGGGACGAGCAGTCCATCATTGGCCATACCTTCGCGGAGGTGATCGGCGAACAAGCCGCACGAGAGATCCAGCCGCATGTGGAGGCCATGCTGCGAGAGCACCGCTCGATCAGCTACGAACGGCGGGCCGCGCGCCCTGACGGGTCGGTGCAGTGGATCAAGGTCAACCTGATGCCCCATCTGGACGCGCAGGGTAACCCACTCGCTGCGCTGGTGCTGATCACCGACGTGACGCAGCAGCGGGCTGCCGAGCAGGCTTTGCGCGAATCGGAAGAGCGCATGGCGCGCTTCATGCACGCCAGCGCCGAAGGCGTGGTCTTCCATCGCAACGGGATCATCGAGGATGTCAATCAGCCAATTTGCGATTTGACCGGCCACAGCCGCGAAGCACTGATCGGACGCTATGCGCTCGATTTCGTCCCTCCCGAATATCACCCCAAGGTGCTGGCCCTGCTGGCGGCAGCCCAGGACGCCACTTATGAAAGCGAATTGATTCATCGGGACGGACGTCGCATCCCGGTGGAGTTCATCGGCCGCACGATGATGCGCAATGGCCAGCGGCTTCGCATGTCCATCGTGCGCGACATCCGCGACCGACAAGCCGCTCAGGCGCGCATCCATCACCTGGCCCACCACGACGCGCTCACCGGGCTGCCCAACCGCATGTCCTTCATGGAGCACCTCGACCAGCGCATGACGCTGGCTCGGCGCACCAATGAATCGCTGGCACTGCTCTTCGTCGACCTCGACGACTTCAAACGCGTCAACGATTCGCTCGGCCATCTGGCGGGTGACAAGCTGCTGCAGACCGTCGCGCAGC
Organism: uncultured Caldimonas sp.; assembly: GCA_964552215.1. Taxonomy (GTDB): domain Bacteria; phylum Pseudomonadota; class Gammaproteobacteria; order Burkholderiales; family Burkholderiaceae_C; genus Caldimonas. The sequence continues at coordinate 26,682 of CAZKGD010000015.1, read as the reverse complement.
GGATCACCGATAGCCTGAGGGCAAGCGACCGCGTGGCCCGCTTCGGTGGCGACGAATTCATGGTGCTACTCGGCGGCGTGCAGCAGCGCAGCGACGTGGAAGACGTGGCTCGAAAACTGCTGGAGGCCGTGGAGCGCCCGGTGGAGGTGGATGGGCGCTGGCTCAGCGTGACGCCCTCGATCGGCATCGCCCTCTTCCCCACGCAGGCGCAATCGCCGGGCGAACTGATCATGAACGCCGACAGCGCCATGTACCAGGCCAAGGGCCACGGGCGCGCCACCTACCGCTTCTTTGACCCCGCCCTGGCCAGCGCGGCCTACGAGGCGCTGGAACTGGAAAGCCAACTTTCAAGGGCCCTGGCCGAAGGGCAGTTCCGGCTGCACTTCCAGCCGCAGGTGCGTTGTGTCGATGGGGCACTGAGCAGCGTCGAGGCCCTGATCCGCTGGCAGCACCCGGATGGGCGGCTGCTGATGCCGGGCGACTTCCTCGCCGTGGCCGAGCAGCAGCGCTTGATGCTGCCCATCGGCCACTGGGTGGTGCGCGAGGCGATCCGCACCGCCCGGCGCTGGCGATCCCAGGGCCTCACCGACGTGCGCATCAGCGTCAACCTCTCGGCGGTGCAATTCCAGGCCAGCGGTTTCGTCGACGGCATCGAGCAGTTGCTGGTCGAGGAAGGCGGTCGCGGCGAATGGCTGGAGTTCGAGCTCAGCGAACGCCTGCTGATGACTGACGTGCCCCAGGTGAAGCAGCGCCTGTCACGCCTGAAGGCCCTGGGCGCCACCATCGTCATCGATGATTTCGGCACCGGCTACTTCTCGCTACGCTACTTGCGCGAACTCCCGGTGGACAAGGTCAAGATCGATCGTTCTTTCGTGTGCGACCTGCCGGTGGCCGTGGACTCGGCCGCCATCGCCCGCGCCATCATCCAGATGGCGCACAACCTGGGGCATGCCGTCGTCGCCGAGGGCGTGGAGACGGCCGCCCAGCGCAATTTCCTTGCGGCCCATGGCTGCGAGGAACTGCAGGGCGAAGCCATCACCCTTCCCCTTCCTCGCGAAGCCTTTGAAGACTGGCTGCTCCGCCAGCGGCACGCCCCCCGGCACTGACGCTGTCAGGGGCCCTGGAAGCCCTTTGCGCGCAGGGTCAGCACCAGGGTATCCCGGTGACCTGCCTCACCCTGCGGCTGGATCGGCGTGCTCTCGTGGATGACGCGGGCATCGTCCAGCAGCAGGACCGACCAGGGTTCTGTGAGCGTGAACCGGATGCCATGGGTGCCGTGGGCCTCGAACACCCGGGTCTCACCGCCCTTGATGTGGTGCCGGTCCACCAGCACGACCGCCACGAGGTCGACGCCGTCCCGGTGGGCGCCTTCCGGCGTGGGACGTCCGATCCCATCGGTGGTGTCGATCCGGAACTGATGGACTTCCACGTACCAGGGCTGAGCGCCCTTGAGTTCGCTCGCGCATGCGGCGAGGGCGTGCACCATGCGGCGGAAGGCCGTCGCCTCGATCATCTGCGGCGCCACCGGCTCGAACCAGCGCTCCAGCCCGCCGTGCAGGGCGTTGTATTCCACGGGCTGCCAGTGCGCCCGGTGCGGCGCCACGGTCAACCGGTCGCCCTCCGCCACGAGGCAGGCGTGCCGCCGGCGTCGGTAGCGCCCGCCGTCACGCAGGTAGGCGTCGGGCGGGAGGTCGTTCCACAGCGGCGCCAGGTCGGCAAAGCCGCCTTCGCCCACACCGCTCAGGGCGGCCAGGCCGGCGGCATCGAGCACGGCGAAGCCACGCTCTCGCAGGGCATCGCCCACCAGGGTGGGCGGCGTCAGGGGTGGGGGCAGCAGCATCGGGCGTTCAATGAGGGGCTCGCAAGCCCTTCACTGTAGCGCCGAGGCGTTCACCCCGCTGGCTCAGCGCCCGATATGGGCGTCGCGGGCCAGGCGGCCTTCGTAGGGCTGGTCGGTGAAGAAACCGTCCATGCCCTGCTGCAGGAAGGCACGCACCCAGCCCCCCATGTCGCCCAGGCCGCGCGGATCGTCACCCACGTCGAAGTCGTTGGGCAGGAACTGGTTCTCGGCGCGGAAGGTCCAGCCGTGCACCACCAGGCCGGCTTGGTGGGCATCGCGCACCAGCGTGGTGGGCGTGCCCAGGCGGCCGCCCACCAGCGGGATGATCAGGTTGGTGTTGGCGCCGATGCCCTGGGCGTAGGTGGCGATCTCGGCCAGGCCGGCAGGCTGCGCCAGATCGCGGTAGGTGCGCGGATCGCCGCTCACCACGAAGTCGTAGGGGCGTCCGCTGGCGCTGAGCAACTGGACCAGCGGCACACGCGTCATCTGGCGCAACTGGCGCAGGTTGCCCACCTCGAAGGACTGGATGAAGACCGGCGAGTGAGGATGGCGGTAGCCGTACTTGTGCAGGACCTTGACCAGCGGCTCCTCCAGCGGCAGGCCGATGCTGCGGAAGTAGGTGGGGTGCTTGGTCTCGGGGTACACGCCAATGGGACGGAACGCAGTTGCCTTGCCCTTGCCACCGGCCTCCTTCGCCTGCTGGCGGCGGCGCTCGTTGGCCTGTTCCACCAGTTGCAGCACCTCTTCCAGCGTGGGCACCTCGAACATGTTGTCGAAGCGGGTGTTGGCCGGCCGCAGCTGCGGGATGCGCTCGCGCGCGCGCAGGGTCTTGAGTTCGGCCAGCGTGAAGTCTTCGGTGAACCAGCCGGTGACGGCCTGGCCGTCGATCATCTTGGTGGTCCGGCGCGCCGCGAACTCCGGCCGCTCGGCCACGTCGGTGGTGGCTTCGCGCACCGATCCATCGGCGTTGAGGATGGCGATGGCATTCTCGTGGCGGGCCACCAGCACCCCGTCTTTGGTGATGACCAGGTCGGGTTCCACATAGTCGGCACCCTGCTCAATGGCCAGCCAGTAGGCGGCCAGCGTGTGCTCGGGCAGGTAGCCGCTAGCCCCGCGGTGGGCAATCACCAGGGGCTCGGCCTGGCCCGCCCGTCCCGGCCCCTGGGGGCCCTGGGCCTGCGCCGGGATGGCCGGCAGGAGGGCCGCAGCCCCCAGCAGCCACAGGCTCATCAGGACAGTGCGTCGTTGTGTCGTCATGCGCGTTCTCCTCGGTTGGATGGCGCGAACGATAGGCCGGACGTGTGACGGGATCGTGATGCGCCGCCGTCAATCCCGGATGAGGCGCCAGGTGAGCGCCAGGCTGATGAGCGCATTGGCCAGCCCCACACTGCCGACAAGCACCAGTCCCAGCGTCGTGAGCGGCATGGCGCGCAAGGCCCAGGCGCACACCGAAGACAGGACACTGAAGGCCAGCATCAGCCAGAAGAGCGGATTGCGGGGCTGGAAAATGCGAGACAGCTTCATGGGGCCCGATGATGCCTCAGCCACCGTAGCGCTGGCGCGCCAGCGCCGCGCCTTCGGCCAGGGCGCGCAGCTTGCGCTCGGCGACGTCACGGTCCATGGGCGCGAGGCCGCAGTTGGTACAGGGCAGCAGGTGGCGAGCCGGCACGAACTGCAGGGCGCGGCCGATGGTGTCGGCCACTTCCTCGGGGGTTTCGACCGTGTCGCTGGCCACATCGATCACGCCCACCATCACGTCCTTGCCCTTGAGCAGGCCCATCAGGTCAGGCGGCACATGCGAGTGGTAGCACTCCAGGCTGATCTGGTCGATGCTGCTGGCCGCCAGCGCCGGGAAGATCTGCTCGTACTGGCGCCATTCCTCGCCCAGCGACTTCTTCCAGTCGATGTTGGCCTGGATGCCGTAGCCGTAGCAGATGTGCACCGCCTTCGTGCAGGTGAGCCCCTGGGCCGCGCGCTCCAGCGCACGGATGCCCCATTCATTGACTTCCTTCATGTAGACGTTGAAGGCCGGCTCGTCGAACTGGACGATGTCCACGCCATCGGCCTGCAGGGCCAGGGCTTCCTGGTTCAGCAGTTCGGCAAAGGCCATGGCCATCTTGACCTTGTCGCCGTAGTAGCGGTCGGCCACCGTGTCGACGATGGTCATGGGCCCGGGCAGCGTGAACTTGAGCTTGCGCTTCGTGTGCGCCCGCGCAAATCGGGCCTCGTCTGCATGGACCCGCCCCCTCAGGCGCAGCGGCCCCACCACCTGGGGCACCATCGCCTCGTAGCGGTTGTCGCGGATGCCCATCTTCACCTTGTGCTCGAAGTCGATGCCTTCGACCTGCTCCAGGAAACCATGGACAAAGTGCTGACGCGACTGCTCGCCGTCGGTCACAACATCCAGGCCCGCATCCTCCTGGGTCTTGATCCACAGGAGCGTGGCGTCGAGCTTGGCCTGCTTCAGGGCCTCGCCCTGGGCGCGCCACTGCGGCCAGAGCTTGTGGGTTTCGGCCAGCCAGTCGGGCTTGGGCAGGCTGCCGGCAATGGTGGTTTCAAACATCAGCGTCTCCACTGGAAAGTCCGGAAAGAGCAACACGCCACGTTAGCCCGGTCGTTGCGCCGATGCACCGGGTTTTCCCCCCGAAATGGCGAAAGTCGCCCATCGCGCCCACGAACGGTGCGAATGGTGTACAGTCCGACCTAGGTACACGCCAGACCGTCGGTCTTTGAGGTCTTCCCCGTCTTGTCCGGGCTCGCCCGCACAAGCCTCGTTTGAATCCCCCGGGTTCCGTCTCTTGAGTGTTTCCTGCAGGTGCATCGTGCACGCTGTGCGCGCCTGCCTTGTTCTATCTATTTTTATTTGAAGGAAAGCTCCATGAGCACCCAAACCGGCACCGTCAAGTGGTTCAACGAAAGCAAGGGCTATGGCTTCATCGCCCAGGACGCCGGCGGCGCCGACCTGTTCGCCCACTTCCGTGACATCCAGGGCAATGGCTTCAAGACGCTGCAGGAAAACCAGCGCGTCGAATTCGAAGTCAAGCAAGGCCAGAAGGGCCTGCAAGCGGCCAACATCCGCCCGCTGTAATCCCCTCGGGCTGTCGCCCGAACCGAAGAAACCGCAGCATCCGCTGCGGTTTTTTTTCGCCTCTTGCAATGCCCCGGCTTGACCGCAGCTGCAAGCCTGGCGTCACAATCAGGCATGACCCGCTACTCACCGCTTCCGACGCGGCCCCTGCGCATCGGCATCTCGGCGCGTCTTCTCTACCAGGTGCCTCCCGAGCTGGGGTTTCGCAACAAGACCCTGCAATACCTGGAGCAATCGCTCGCCCACTGGATCATGGAGCATGGCGCCATGGCCTTCATGGTGCCGGCCGTGGCCGAAGACAGCCGCCGCGCCGCCCGGCATCTGTCGGTGGACGAATACGTGGCCGAGCTCGACGGCCTGGTGCTGCAAGGCGGTGCCGATGTCGCCCCCCAGACCTACGGCCAGGAACCGATCGACCCACGCTGGAGCGGCGACCCGGTGCGTGACCGCTACGAGCTGGCCCTGCTGCGTTCCTTCCTCGACCAGGGCAAACCGGTGATCGGCGTGTGCCGCGGCTGCCAGCTCCTGAACGTGGCCTTCGGCGGCACGCTCTACCAGGACCTGCAGACGCAATGCCCCAACACCCACCGCCATGTGGACTCCGAACTGTATGACCAGTTCGAGCACGACATCACCTTTCTGCAGGGCTCGCAGCTGGCCCAGCTGTACCCGAAATCGACCCAGCTGCGCGTGACCAGCATCCACCATCAGGCGGTGGACCAGCTGGGCAAGCAGGTGGTGGTGGAAGCGGTGTCGTCGCTGGACGGTGTGGTCGAAGCCATCCGCTGGACGGGCGAAGGCTATGCCCGCGGCCTGCAGTGGCATCCCGAGTTCCACCAGGACCGTCGCACCCTGATCGACAGCGCGCCCATCATGCTGGACTTCCTCAACGTGGCCGCCGAGACGGCGATGCGCAAGCTCGACGACCCGGCCTGCCCCGATCGCCGGCAGCCGCGCGCCCCGCTGCGCCTGCAGGCCGATCGCGAAGCCGCCGCCGCGCCACCTCCGCCGGCGCCTGCGTCGCCAAGGTGACGGCACGCCAGGGCCGTCCGTGGTTTCATTGCCGCCTTCCGGGGCCCTGAGCCCGGTCCACCAGGAGACACCATGAGCACCCCCGTCAATCACCAGGTCCGCCTGGCCGCCCGCCCGGTCGGCCTGCCCACCGATGCCAACTGGCAGTTCACCACCGAACCCGTCGCCCAACCCGGCCCCGGCGGCGTGCTGGTGAAGACGCTCCACCTCTCGCTCGACCCGGCCATGCGCGGCTGGATGAACGAGGGCAAGTCCTACATCCCGCCCGTGGGCATCGGGGAAGTCATGCGCGCCGGCGGCGTGGGCCGCGTCGTGGCCTCGAACAACCCAGCCTTTGCCGTCGGCGATGCCGTGACCGGCAGCCTGGGCGTGCAGGAGTACGCGCTGTTCGCCGAGAACGAGTTGCGCCGCGCGGGCCTGGCCCGCATCGATCTGCGGGCCGGCAGCTGGACGCAGTGGCTCAATGTCTTGGGCATGCCCGGCATGACCGGCTATTTCGGCCTGATGGACATCGGCCAGCCGAAGGCCGGCGAAACCGTTGTGGTGTCGGGTGCGGCGGGCGCCGTGGGGCAGACGGTGGGGCAACTCGCCAAGATCAAGGGCTGCCGCGTCGTGGGCATCGCCGGCGGACCGGCCAAATGCGAGTGGGTGGTGCGCGAACTGGGCTTCGACGCCTGCATCGACTACAAGAGCGGCGACGTGCGTGCCGGCCTGAAGGACCACTGCCCGCAGGGCGTGGACATCTACTTCGACAACGTGGGCGGCGACATCCTCGACACCGTGCTCACGCGCATCAACCGCAAGGCCCGCATCATCATCTGCGGCGCCATCAGCCAGTACAACAACACCACGCCGGTGGCTGGTCCGAAGAACTATCTGTCGCTGCTGGTGAACCGTGCCCGCATGGAAGGCATGGTGGTGTTCGACTACGCCGACCGCTACCCCCAGGCCATCGCCGAGATGGCAGGCTACCTGCGCGAGGGCCGCATGCATTCCCGCGAGGACGTGGTGCGCGGCCTGGACACCTTTCCCAAGACGCTGCTCAAGCTCTTCAACGGCGAGAACTTCGGCAAGCTGGTGCTGCAGGTGGCCGACGACGCGGCCTGACGCCAAACAGCCGGTGGCCCAGAGGGCTCACCGGCCGTCCAGTGCAGCCCTGCGGGCTTATTGCTGACGCGTTTCAACCTGCAGCAGGTTGTCCACGCTCTGCACACCGCTCACGCTGGACGCCAGCTGGGTGGCTCGGTCGCGCGCCTCGGGCGTGGGGGCCGTGCCGCTGAGCTTGACACGACCGGCGGTCGTGTCCACGTCAATGTCGAGTGCGCTGAGCTGCGGGTCCTTGGCGAGTTCGGCGTTCACCTGGGCCGAGATCGCGGCATCGCCGATGGCATCGCCGGCGCGCTCCACCTGCTCACCCACGGCCTCGCCGGCACGTTCCATGCCTTGACGGGCCTCCTGTCCCATGTCGCGCATGGACTGCTCGGCCTGGGCGATGCTCGTATCGGCCCGCTGGCCCAGGGTCTGTTCTTCCTCGGACTTCCCGCAGCCCACCAGGGCCAGGGCAGTGATCACGGTGCCAGCAAGGATGGCGGTCTTCTTCATGGCGTTTCTCCTTTCAAGTCGTCTGTGCCACCGGAGGCGGCTGATGCAGCCCGGGCCACGCAAGCCCCACTGCTCGGACCGATCGAAGCGATGCGGTTGAGAGGACTTTAGGAAAACCCCGTCGCCGCGACTGTCGGAAGCGGCTCGAGGCCACTGTCAGCCGGGGCCGACAACCGTAACGATTGGGTACATGTGACGCCCTGGGGACATCCAAATCGAACGATCGTTCGATAATTGACCGTCTTCAACGCTCAAGCCCGCTGCCATGGACACGCCCACGCCCCTTTCGCGCCTGCTCGCGCAGCGCCACCGCACGAACGACTCCGTCACGCTGCCCCTCACTCCGGACTGGCAGCAAGGCCGCACCGCCTTTGGCGGCCTGATCGCCGTCTACGGCGTGGCCGCCATGCGCGATGTGGCGGGCGCCGACTGGCCGCTGCGCGCGCTGCAAACCAATTTCATCGCCCCGGTGGCCGCAGGCGAGGTGCAGGTGTCCGTGCAGGTGCTGCGTGAGGGCCGCAACGTACGCCAGGTCCAGGCCCAGGTGACGCAGGCGGGGCAAGTGGCAGCCGTGCTGGTGGGCGTGTTCGGGATCGGACGCGAGACCCGTCTGCCCGCGCTGGACCCACGCCGTCCCGAGGTGGCGCTCGATCCGGACGCGTCGATCGGGCGGCCCTATGTTGCGGGACTCGCCCCCGCCTTCACGCAGCATGTGGATTTCCGATGGGCCGAGGGAGCCCCGCCGTTTTCGGGCACGGACACCTGGCATTCACGCATCCATCTGCGTCTGCATGATGCCCAGGGAGTGGATGCCGAGCTGCTGGCGGTGATGCTGGCCGATGCTGCTCCGACACCTTCCTTGAGCCGGTTTCGTGCCCCGACCCCGGCGAGTTCCGTGTCATGGTCGCTGGAGCTTCAGTCTCATGCGCTGCCCGATGCCGCGATGGCCTCGACCGGGTGGTGGCGCGTGGACAAGGACACGCATGCCGGCGCTGGCGGCTATGTCAGCGAAAGCACGCACCTGTGGAGCCCGGACGGCCGCCTCGCCGCCCTGGGCTACCAGGTGGTGGCGGTGTTTGGCTGAGGCGGACCGCCTGGCTTGAGCCAGATCAAGCCCATGGGCCGTGGCCTGCGCAGAATCAGACCACCGCAACGCCCATCCCGGAGGCTCCATGAACATCCGCCAAATGCTGGTCCACCTCGACACCAGCCCTGCCTGTGAAGCCCGTGTGGCGCTGGCATGCGACCTCGCCCGGCGGTTCGACGCGCATCTCACGGGCCTCGCACCCACGGGCTGGGTGCAGATGCCGGTGGACGTGGGCCTGGCCGTGGGCTCGCCCAACTATGTGCAGTTGTCGATGGATCACCTGCGACGCCGCGCAGAGGAGGCGGCCGAGCGGTTCCGCACGCAGGCGCAGGGGCTGCGCAGCACGCATGCGGTGATCGAGGCACAGGACAGCGCACCCGCGGTCGTGCTGCACGGCCGTTGCACCGATCTCGTCGTGGTGGGACAGCACCACCCCGAAGACCTCATGGAGACCGGTGGCGGGGCCCTGGCCGAGCAGGTGCTGATGCTGTCGGGGCGGCCCGTGCTGGTCGTCCCCTACATCGGTGCACCAGCGACCTGTGGCCAACGCATCCTGCTGGCCTGGAAGCCCACACGCGAGTCCGCGCGGGCGGTGGCCGATGCCATGCCCCTGCTCCAGGCGGCGGGCCAGGTGGACGTGGTGGTGTTCGAAGAGGCCGGTGCCCCGGCGGGCGCGGCCCAGCTGGATGAGCTCTCGGCCTGGCTCACCCGCCATGGCGTGCGGCATTCGACCTCACGTCAGCCGAAGGTGATCGACGTGGGCAATGCCCTCTTGTCGTATGCGGCAGACCGGGGCAGCGACCTGCTCGTGATGGGTGGCTACGGTCACTCGCGGCTGCGCGAATGGGTGCTGGGCGGTGCGACCCGTTCGCTGCTGACCCAGATGACGATCCCGGTGGTCCTGTCGCACTGACCCGCCAGCGGTCTCAGTAGCCCAAGGGCACCCCGCGGGGGAAGATGCTCGACAGGGCGATCGCCGCCGCCACCAGCGCGCCGAGCACCGGCACCAGCCAGGGCACGCGCGACCCGCCCGGGGCGGCCGTGCGCCCGGCCCGCACGGCACTCACGATCTGGCGCCGCACCTGCAGCACGGCCACGGCCAGCACGAGCGGACCGACCACGAACAGCGCCTCGATGGGGTACAGGTACTCGCCGTCCCAGGCGTCTTCGAGGCCTGACAGCGCAAAGCCCACGAGGATCGCCACCGGCACCAGCAAGGCCACGCCCGCCACCACCGCCGCTGCGCCGCGGGCTGCAGTCGCCCCCGGGGCCGCCCCCGAGGGGTCGGGCTTCGATGCCGACGAGCGCTGGCGCCCCGTACCACCCCCTTTGGCTGGGGTGGCCGCTGGCTCGGGCGCGGAAGGCGGCATGACCGCCCCGGGGGCGTTGGCATCCCCGAGCCCCAGCTTCCGGCTCTGCTCGCGCTGCAAGCGCTCGATTTCCTTCACGAAATCCATGGACTCTCCGTTGGCGAGGCTCAGATACTCGCTCAGGCGCAGGATTTCGTCCAGCCTGCCGCAGGGGCTCAGGCAGCTGCGCTCAGCGGCACGGGGTCGGCCGGGCCATCGTCGTGGGCAATGACCGCGTTGCGGGTGCGCTTGGCCGCATACAGGCGGCGATCGGCCGCCGCGATCAGCGCCTGGGCCTGCAGACCCAGACCGGGCTCATCGGAGCAGGCCACGCCGGCGCTGACGGTGATGCCGTCCAGCCCCGGGGCCAGCGCGGCCGCCGGCACTTCCCGGCGCACCCGGTCGGCCACCAGCTTGGCCTCCTCGGACGTCGCCCCCGGCAGCACCAGGACGAACTCCTCGCCCCCATAGCGGGCCAGCAGGTCGGTGGACCGCATGCGCCGCGTCACCAGTTCGGCAAACGCCGTGAGCACCAGATCCCCCACGGGGTGCCCGCGCTCATCGTTGACCCGCTTGAAGTGATCGATGTCGAACATCACGAGCGACACGGGGTGCCCCTGTCGGCGCGCACGGTCGAGGTCACGGGCCATCTCGGCCAGCAGACCGCGGCGGTTGTAGGCACCCGTCAGCATGTCCGTGCCGGACAGACGCTCCAACTCGCGCCGAAGTGTCTCGTTGAGGCACAGCAGGTAACCCACGGTGATGGCAATCTGCAGCACGATGGCGCCCAGGACGGACACATGCTGGCCGGCGAACATGGCGAAGACGTCGTTCACACCCGGGGCCGCCCCGCCGATGACGCGGAGCAAGGCCATCGCGGCCATCAGCAGGAAAGCGAGCACCATCACCCGTGCCCCGGTCGAGCGTTGGCGTGCCTGCCATGCGGCACCCGCGCAGACCAGGCACAGGGTCACCGCCAGCGTGGTGAACAGGATCACCCTCGATGCAAATGAAACCTCGAACGCCGCCGCTGCAACAAAGGACAGCACGATGACGGCCGGTGGCGCCAGGACCCAGAGCATCGGCAAGCGCCGCTCGAACAGCAGGCGCAACGCCAGGTAGTGCAGCAGGAAACCACCGAGCAGCAGCGAGTTGGGCGCCACGATCCCCAGCATCTGGGGCAGTTCGTCGCGCACGACGTACAGCGCCCGGGCCACGGCCGCAACGGCATCGCCGGCCGCCCACACCCACACACCGCGCACCTGCGCCGGCAGGCCCCAGCGGGCCACGAAGACCACGCAGGCCAGGCTGAGCCCGACGAGGGCGTCAGCCATGAAGAGGGTGCGGATGTCCAGCAGTTCCATCGATGCCCCATTGTCGCGCGCACCCTGCCCGCCCGAGCGCGACATCTCATGGCGATACACCCAGCTATTGATGCTCGACCGTGCAATCGGTCACGGTCATCAAGCTGCCACAGGACCGCGCCAAGGTACAGGGCTTTGAATCGAGGAGTTCCTGATGCCTGCCCGCTGGACCCGACGTCTGACCTTCCTTCTGCCCTTGCTGGCCATCATCGGCCTGGCTGCCTGCGGCGGCAGCAACGACCCGCCCCCGCCCGAAGCGACCTACACCCTGCAGGTGCTGCACGTAGCCGACATGGACAGCGGCGGCGACCTCGTCACCAACTCGAAGGGCTTGTCGGCTCTCGTGGCCCACTTCCGCGCGCAGATGCCGCAGCGCACGCTCTTTCTGTCGTCTGGCGACAACTACATTCCGGGGCCGTTTTTCAACGCTGCCGACGATGCCTCTCTGACTCCCGAACTCGGGGCCCCCTCGGCGGGCCGCGGCGACATCGCCATCCTCAATGCCATGGGATTGCAGGCCTCAGCCCTGGGAAACCATGAGTTCGACCTCGGTCCGCGCACCGTGAGTGACCTGATCCGACCCAGTGGTGCCTGGCCGGGCGCGCAGTTCCCTTACCTGTCGGCCAACCTCGACTTCACGAATGAAGCCAACCTGGCCAGCGCAGCCCTGCCCGCGAACGACGGGGCCGAAGCCTCGACCCTGCACGGAAAGATTGCCAAGTACACCGTGATCACCGTGGATGGCGAACGCATCGGTGTGGTGGGCGCCACCACGCCCACGCTGGCCAGCATCACCACGGTCGGGAACATCGCCATACGCCCGGCAGCTCCGAATGACCTTGACCTGCTGGCCGCCGAAATCCAGCCGTCCGTGGACGCACTCGTGGCAAGCGGCATCAACAAGATCATCCTGCTGGCCCACATGCAGCAGTTGCAGGTGGAGCAAGGCCTGGCCACACGGCTGCGCGACGTGGACCTGATCATCGCCGGCGGCTCCAACACCGGCCTGTACGACGGCAACGACCGCATCCGCCCGGGCGACACGAACGGGGGTAACTACCCCCTTCGCTACACCTCCCCCTCCGGGGCGCCCGTGCTGGTGGTGAACGTCGATGCCGACTACAAATACCTTGGCCGCATCGTGCTGCCCTTCGATGAGCAGGGCCGGATCATCATACGTCGACTGGACAGCGCCCTCAACGGCGCCTGGGCCAGCGACACCGAAGGACTGGCGCGCGCGGGCCTGACTCCGGCGGACGCCATGCCCGCCGTGGCCGCCATCGCCGACAAGATCCAGGCGGTCATCAACGCCAAGGACGGCAATCTCTTCGGCGCGACCTCGGTCTACCTCGAAGGCGACCGCGTGATCGTGCGCAACCAGGAGTCCAACCTGGGCAACCTCACGGCCGATGCCAACCTGGCCTGGGCCCGCACGGTGGATGGCAGCACGGCGATCTCGATCAAGAATGGTGGTGGCATCCGCTCGTCCATCGGCACCATCAACGCCCCGCCGGGCTCCACCAGTGGCGGCGTCAAGGCCCCGACCGCGGCGAACCCCGCGGTGGGCAAGCAGGCCGGTGACGTGTCCCAGCTCGACATCGAGTTCGCACTGCGCTTCAACAACGGCCTGTCGCTGCTCACCCTCACCGCAGCCGAACTGAAGGCCGTGATCGAGCATGGTGTGTCGGACTGGACCCCCAGCTCCACCCAGGGCAAGTTCCCGCAAGTCGGCGGGTTGCGCTTCAGCTTCGACCCCGGCCAGCCCGCCGGTTCACGCGTGCGCACCCTGGTGGTGGACGATCCTGACGGCAGCGGGCCGGCCACCGGCCCCCAAGTGGTTTACTCTGCCGGCAGCTTCCAGGTGCCCGTGGACACGACTTACCGCATCGTGACGTTGGACTTCCTGGCCGGCGGCGGTGATGCCTACCCGCTGACGGCACTGGCCGCCCCGAACCGTGTCGACCTGGTGGCCCCCGGGACCACCAAGACCTTCACCACCGAAGGCGCCGAGCAGCGGGCGCTGGCGCAGTACCTGGCGGCTCGCCATCCGCGGACGACGCCCTTCGCCTCGGCCGATGTGGCCGCAACCGACGACCTGCGCATCCAGAACCTGTCGGTGCGCAGCGACAGCCTGCCTCAGAACTGATTGCGATCGGGGCCCGCGGGTCAGACGCCGGCGGCGCGGGCCCGCTCCTCCTCCTGCAGCCGCAGCACCCGCCGCTGGACCTTGCCAGTGGTGGTCATCGGCAGGGCCTCGATGAACTCGATCTCCTTGGGGTATTCGTAAGGCGCCAGCCGCCCGCGCACATGCTGCTGGAGGTCTTCGACCAAGGCCGCGTCCCCCACATGACCGGGCGCCAGCACCACGTAGGCCTTCACGACCGCACCGCGCTCGGGATCGGGCTTGGGCACCACGGCCGCGTTGGCCACGGCCGGGTGCTTGACCAGGCAGTTCTCGATCTCGCTGGGCCCGATGCGGTAGCCCGCGGCCTTGAAGACATCGTCACTGCGGCCCTGATACCAGAGGTAGCCGTCCTGGTCCATCACCGCGGTGTCGCCGGTGCGGCACCAGGAGTCTTCCGGGTCGCCAGTGAACTTTCCACGCGTAGCCTCCTCGTTCTTCCAGTAACCAAGGAAGAAGATCGGGTCAAGGTCGCCATGGATGTCGCGACGATGCACCGCCACGTCGCCCGGCACCCCCGGCGGGCAGATCTGCCCGTTGTCATCAATCACCGCCACACGGTGGCCCGGGTAAGGCCGGCCCATGCTGCCCGGCTTGGCGGGCCAGCCCGGGTGAACCCGCCCGGCCCCATCCACGAACTCGCCACAATTGCCAACGACGTAGTTGATCTCGGTCTGGCCGAACATCTCGTTGATCGTCACGCCCAGCCGATCCCGGCCATAGGCAAACACCGCGTCGCCCACCGCCTCGCCGGCGCTCATGATGGCGCGCAGCTTCAGGCGGTAGCGCTCGCGCGGCGCAGGCACGGCCTTCATCATCGCCTTGAGGGCGGTGGGGAAGAGGAAGGTGTTGGTCACCTTGTAGCGCTCCATCAGCTCGAAGGCCTTCTCCGGGCTGAACCGGCCCTGGTAGGCCACGATGGGCTGGCCGAAGTAGAGCGTGGGCAGCAGCGCATCCATCAGCCCCCCCGTCCAGGCCCAGTCGGCCGGTGACCAGAACACGTCGCCCTCGCGGGGAAACCAGTTCTGGCTTGCCACGAAGCCCGGCAGATTGCCGATCAGCGCCCGGTGCGGAATGAGCGCTCCCTTGGGCGGACCCGTGGTGCCGCTGGTGTAGATCAGCACGGCCGGGTCGTCCGCCCGCGTGGTCCGCCCCACATAGAGCCCCGACTCGCGGGCCAGCGCGGCGTCCCAGTCGATGTCCCCCTGCCCGCGGGCCTCGCCCACGGCCACGACGTGGCGCAACGCCGGACACTCGGCGCGCGCCTGGCGCAGGTTCGCGATCGAGGTCTCATCGACGATGGCCACCACCGCCTCGCTGTGGGCGAGGCGATAGGCCAGGGCCTCCGGCCCGAAGAGCATGGACAGCGGCATCGCCACCGCCCCCATCTGGTAGACCGCCATGTGCGCGACGGCGGTTTCGGGCCGCTGAGGCATCACCAGGGCCACGCGGTCACCCGGTTGCACCCCGAGGCGCTCCAGCGCATGCGACAACCGGTTGGCCTGGGCTTGCAGATCGGCGTAACTCAAAGTCAGACGCCGGCCGGACTCGTGTTCGTACAGGACGGCCGTTCGCTCCCCGTCGTCCCGGGCCCAACGATGGCAGCAGGCGTGGGCAATGTTGAACAGAGCGGGGACCTGCCAGCGGAACGAGGCATGCAGTTCGCCGTGGGTGTCGAACGCGGAGGACAGATGGGGGGATCGTGTCACGGAGGGGTCCTGGAGCCTTGTACTGGCGCGATGGTGCCAGCCCTGGAGGCAAGCCGCACCTCGGGGTTGCCCCGGCTCCGCGCCCGAGGCAAGGCACAATCCCCCCTCGCACCCCGCCCCATGTCCTGTATTGCATGAGCCTCAAGACCGTCGCCAAGCGCCTGCTGAGCTATGTCCGGCCCCACAAGGCCGGCGTGAGCCTGGGTGTGGTCTGTTTCTTCCTCTCGGCAGCCGTCGAGCCGCTGGTGCCGGCCCTGCTCAAGGTGCTGCTCGACAGCGGCTTCAAGGCCGAGCTGGGCTTCCCGCTGTGGGTCGTACCGCTGGCCGTCATCGGCCTGTTCGCCGTGCGGGGCCTGCTGGCGTTCTGTGGCACCTATCTTTTCAACTGGTCGGTGTCGCACGCGGTGCTGTCGCTGCGCTCCGACCTCATGCGCGCCGTCATGCGCGCCGATGCCAGCCTGTACAACCGCATGAGCTCGGGCGTGGCCGCAGCCAAGGTCATCAACGACCCGCAGACCGCCACCGCCTCGCTGTCGCGCGCCCTGACCACGGCCCTGCGTGACGGCACCACCTTCTTTGCGCTGCTGGGCTACCTGCTCTATCTGAACTGGAAGCTCACGCTGCTGTCGCTGATCATCATGCCCCTGCTGGCCTTCGTGGTGCGCAAGGTGCAAAAGCGCGTGCTGTCGGTGGGCACCCAGGCCTACGAATCGCAGATCCGCCTGGTGCGCATCGTCGACGACATCTCGCGGGCCTGGCGCGTGGTGCGCACCTTCGACGCCGGCGAGTTCGAGCGCAGGCGCTTCGACGCCGAGGCCCAGCGGCTGCGCCGCACCACGCTGAAGAACGTCGCGGCTGCGGCCACCATGACCCCGCTCACCCAGGTGGTCGCCAGCCTGGGTGTGGCGATCATCCTCACGCTCGCGCTGGTGGAGGCCCACCGCGGCGAGGCCACCGTGGGCGAGTTCGTGGCCTTCATCGCGGCCTTGCTGATGACCATCTCGCCGATGCGCCATCTGACTGACGTGATGCAACCCATCATCGGCGGCCTCATCGGGGCTCGGGCCTGTTTCGAGCTGATGGACACCCCGGCCGAGCCCGACCCCGGCACGCGGGAGCTCGACCCGGCCCAGTGCCGTGGCGACATCCGCTTCGACCATGTGCAGATCATCTACCCCGGCAGCGAGCAGCCCGCCTTGCGCGACCTGACGATGCACTTCCCCGCCGGCCGCACGATCGCGCTGGTCGGCCCTTCGGGCTCGGGCAAGACGACCGCCATCAATGCGATGCTCGGCTTCGTGGCTCCCACCAGCGGCCGCATCGAGCTCGACGGCCTGGACATCCAGGAGATCCGCAAGACCTCGCTGCGCCGGCAGTTTGCCGTGGTGTCGCAGGACATCGTGCTCTTCGACGGCTCCATTGCCGAGAACGTGGCCTACGCCCAGGCGCCCGATCGCCCTCGCATCGAAGCCGCCCTGCGCGCAGCCAACCTGTGGGACTTCGTGCAGGCCCAGCCCGAGGGCCTGGACGCCAACATCGGCGCCAACGGCAGCAAGCTCTCGGGCGGCCAGCGCCAGCGGCTGGCCATCGCGCGAGCGCTCTACAAGGACGCCCGCATCTGGGTCTTCGACGAGGCCACCTCGGCGCTCGATACCGAATCGGAGCGCATCGTTCAACAGTCCATCGAACAGTGGCAGGGTGAAAAGACGCTCGTGCTCATCGCCCACCGCCTGAGCACGGTGCGCAACGCCGACTGCATCTATGTGCTCTCCGACGGGCGGGTGGTCGAGTCCGGTCGCCATGACGAGCTGATGGCCCAGGGCGGGCTCTACGCCGGCATGGTGCGCGCCCAGGCGATGGAGTGAGCGTGCCCCCGTCGAAGCCCTACGTTCCCCGCCGTCCGTCCTGCCCGACGTCGCTCCCCATCCGCGGCCTGCGCTACCACGTGCACCACTGGGGCTCGCCCGAGTGGATCGGCCCGGACACGCCGGCCCTGGTGATGCTGCATGGCTGGATGGACGTGGGCGCCTCCTTCCAGTTCGTCGTCGATGCCATGGCCTCGCAGCGCTACGTGATCGCCCCCGACTGGCGCGGCTTCGGCCACAGCGAGGCCCCGCAGGCCGACAGCTACTGGTTCCCCGACTACCTGGGCGACCTCGACACCCTGCTCGACCAGTTGCTGCCCGATCAGGCCGTGGACCTGCTGGGCCACAGCATGGGCGGCAACGTGGCCATGCTCTATGCCGGCATCCGGCCCCAGCGCATCCGCCGGCTCATCAACCTCGAAGGCTTCGGCCTGCCCGCCAGCCGGCCCACCAGCGCGCCGAAGCACTACGCCGCCTGGCTGGATGAACTGAAGGCCCCGCAGGAGTTGCGCCCCTACCCCAGCCTGGAAGCCGTGGCGCACCGCCTGCGCAAGAACAACCCCCTGCTGCGGCCCGAGTTCGCCGACTGGCTGGCTCCGCACTGGGCCCGCCAGCGTGAGGACGGCCAATGGGAGATCCTGGGCGACCCCGCCCACAAGCGCCGCAACCCGGTGCTCTACCAGAAGGACGAGGTGCTGGCCTGCTGGGCCGCCATCGCCGCGCCCGTGCTGTGGGTGGAAGGCGATCGCACCGACGTGGCCAAGTGGTGGGGCGACCGCTACCCACGCGCCGATTTCGAATCCCGGCTGCAAGTGGTGAGGCAGCTCGAGCGGCGCGTGCTCTCACCCGCCGGCCACATGCTGCACCACGACCAGCCCGAAGCCCTGGCCGCCCACCTCGACGCCTTCCTGGGCTGACCACCGCAGGCAGCCCTCCCGTGCGAAAATGCCCGTTTTCGCGGCAGCAGCCGCGACGGGCGGCACCTGCCGCCCCGCCCCGCACGAACAAGGACAGCACCATGGAAGCAGAACGCATCAACCTCATCGGCACCACCCTGGAAGACCTGCGCCAGCGCACCGCCGAGCTACGGAGGTATCTTTGACTGGGAACACAAGTCCATCCGCCTGAGCGAGGTCAACGCCGCGCTGGAAGACCCGGCCGTCTGGAACGACCCCAAGCACGCCCAGGAACTGGGCCGCGAGAAGAAGTCGCTCGAAGCGGTGGTCGAGACCATCTCCCGCCTGGAGCGCGAGCTGTCGGACAACCTCGAACTCTACGAGATGAGCAAGGCCGAGGACGACCACGACGGCCTGCAGGCCATCGAGGCCGAGACCGCTTCGCTGGCGCACGACGTCGAGGGGCTCGAGTTCCGGCGCATGTTCAGTAACCCGGCCGACCCCAACAACTGCTTCATCGACATCCAGGCCGGCGCAGGCGGCACCGAGGCCTGCGACTGGGCGAGCATGCTGCTGCGCCAATACCTGCGCTACTGTGAGCGCAAGGGCTTCAAGACCGAGGTGATGGAAGAGTCCGAGGGCGATGTGGCCGGCATCAAGAGCGCCACCATCAAGATCGAGGGCGACTATGCCTTCGGCTACCTGCGCACCGAGACCGGCGTGCACCGCCTGGTGCGCAAGAGCCCCTTCGATTCCGCCGGCGGTCGGCACACCTCGTTTGCCAGCGTCTTCGTCTACCCCGAGGTGGACGACTCCTTCGAGATCGAGATCAACCCGGCCGACGTGCGCACCGACACCTACCGCGCCAGCGGCGCGGGCGGCCAGCACATCAACAAGACCGATTCCGCGGTGCGCCTGACGCACATCCCCACGGGCATCGTCGTCCAATGCCAGAACGACCGCTCGCAGCACCGCAACCGCGACGAAGCCTGGCAGATGCTGCGCTCGCGCCTGTACGAACACGAGATGCGCAAGCGCATGGCCGAGCAGCAGAAGCTCGAAGACAGCAAGACCGACGTCGGCTGGGGCCACCAGATCCGCTCGTACGTACTGGACCAGAGCCGCATCAAGGACCTGCGCACCAACGTCGAGATCTCCAACACCCAGAAGGTGCTCGATGGCGACCTGGACCCATTCATCGAGGCCAGCCTCAAACAAGGCATCTGAGAAAGAAGACCATGCGTGAAGGCAGTTCCCCCCTGATCCGCCGCGAGGACTACACCGCGCCGGCCTACTGGATCCGCAGCGTTGACCTGACGTTCGACCTCGACCCGGCCAAGACGCTGGTCGTCAACCGCATGCAGGTCGAGCGCAACCCGGCCGTGCCGGCCCAGGCCCTGCGCCTGGACGGCGAGGAGCTCAACCTCACGCGCGTGCTGGTCAATGGGGACTCGGTCTCCTTCCGGGTGGAGCACCAGCAGCTGGTGCTGGACAACCTGCCCGAGACCCCGTTCACGCTGGAGGTGCGCACCACCTGCTCGCCCGAGAAGAACACACAGCTCTCGGGCCTGTACACCTCGGGCGGCGGCTTCTTCACGCAGTGCGAGGCCGAGGGCTTCCGCCGCATCACCTACTTCCTCGACCGCCCGGACGTGATGGCCACCTTCAGCGTGACGCTGAAGGCCGACGCCGCCAAGTACCCGGTGCTGCTGTCCAACGGCAATCTGGTCGAGCAGGGCCCGCTCGACGGCGGCAAGCACTACGCGAAGTGGGTGGACCCGCACCCCAAGCCCAGCTACCTCTTCGCCCTGGTGGCTGCCCGCCTGGTGTGCCGCGAACAGAAGATCCGCGCCCGCTCGGGCCGCGAGCACCTGCTGCAGGTGTACGTGCGCGCCGGCGACCTGGACAAGACCGAACACGCGATGAACTCGCTCATTGCCTCGGTGGCCTGGGACGAAGCGCGCTTCGGCCTGTCGCTCGACCTCGACCGCTTCATGATCGTGGCGGTGAGCGACTTCAACATGGGGGCCATGGAGAACAAGGGCCTCAACATCTTCAACACCAAGTACGTGCTGGCCAACCCCGCCACGGCCACCGATGCGGACTATGCCGGCATCGAAAGCGTGGTGGGCCACGAGTACCTCCACAACTGGACGGGCAACCGCATCACCTGCCGCGACTGGTTCCAGCTCTCGCTCAAGGAAGGCCTCACCGTCTTCCGCGATCAGGAATTCAGCCAGGACCTGGCGCAAAGCCCAAGCGCTCGGGCCGTCAAGCGCATCGAGGACGTGCGCACGCTGCGCCAGCACCAGTTCCCGGAAGACGCCGGCCCCATGGCGCACCCGGTGCGCCCCGACAGCTACGTCGAGATCAACAACTTCTACACCGCCACGGTCTACGACAAGGGCGCCGAGGTGGTGCGCATGATGCAGACCCTGGTGGGCCGCGACGGCTTTGCCAAGGGGATGGCGCTGTACTTCCAGCGCCACGATGGCCAGGCCGTGACCTGCGACGACTTCGCGCAGGCCATCGCCGACGCCAACCCCGGCAGTGCCCTGGCCCACCACCTGGCCACCTTCAAGCGCTGGTACAGCCAGGCCGGCACCCCGCGCGTGCAGGCCCGCGGCCACTACAACGCCGACGCGCGCACCTACACGCTGGAGCTCTCCCAGCATGGGCTGCCCTCGCCCGGCCAGCCCACCAAGGAGCCCTGGGTCATCCCGGTGGCCATGGGCCTGATCGGCCCCCGGGGTGAGCACCTGCCGCTGCAGCTCGTTGGCGAAAACACCCCGGTGGGCACGGAACGGGTGCTCGTGCTGCACGAGGAACAGCAGCGCTACGAGTTCACGGGCCTTGATACCGAGCCGGTGCCCTCGCTGCTGCGCGGCTTCTCGGCGCCCGTGCTGCTGGAAGACAGCCTCGGTGATGCCGACCTGCTGCACCTGCTGGCCCACGACGCCGACCCCTTCAACCGCTGGGAGGCCGGGCAGCGCCTCGCGCTGAACCGCCTGCTGGGGGCTATCCGCAGCGGCCAGGCCCTGCACCTGGATACCGCCTTCATCGACGCCATGCGCAGCGTGCTGCGCCACCCGACACTCGATGCCGCCTTCAAGGAGCTGGTGCTGACATTGCCCAGCGAGGGCTACCTGGCCGAGCAGCTTGAAGAGGTCGATCCGCAGCGCATCCACCAGGTGCGCGAAGCCGCCCGCCTGCAACTGGCCCAGGCGCTGCACCACGACTGGGAATGGGCTTTCGAGGCCCACCAGGTGCGCGGCGGCTACTCGCCCGATACGGTCTCGGCGGGGCAGCGCGCCCTGGCCAACCTGGCACTCGCCTCCCTGTGCCTGGGGGCCTCGGTGACCAACGACCCGGTGTGGCCCGGCCGCACCTACCAGCGCTTCAAGGACGCCACCAACATGACCGATCGCCTGGGTGCCCTCAGCGCCCTGGTGAACAGCCATGCCGAGCTGGCCGAGGCGGCGCTGCAGCGCTTCCATGCCCTGTTCCGCGATGAGGCGCTGGTGATCGACAAGTGGTTTGCGCTGCAGGCCGCCGCCAGCGAAAAGGACGGCCGGGTGTTCGCTCGAGCCCGTCAGCTGCTCTCGCACCCCGACTTCTCGCTGCGCAACCCCAACCGGGCCCGCAGCCTCATCACCGCCCTGTGCTTCATGAACCCGGCCGCCTTCCACCGCGCCGACGCCGCCGGGTATGTGTTCTGGGCCGATCGCGTGCTGGAGCTCGACGCCATCAACCCGCAGCTGGCCGCCCGCGTGGCCCGCGCAATGGACCGCTGGAAGCAGCTTGCCGAGCCCTACCGCAGCGCCGCGCGAGAGGCTATTGCGCGCGTGGCCGCCCGGGCCGAGCTGAGCAACGACGTGCGCGAGATCGTCACCCGCGCGCTGGAATGACCCACCCCCTACGGCCTTCGGCCGCCCCCTCGAGGGGGCGACACCGATGGACCGGCAAAGCCGGATCCATGGTGTCCGCTGGCACCCTGCGTGGCCTCACGGTGTCAAACTGGCGAAGTGCACGATGTGCGAGCTTTCTGGAACTTTGAGGATCAAGACATGGGCAAGAGAATCAGCCTGACCCAGTACCTGGTCGAGCAGCAGCGCATGCACGGCCACATCCCGGCACAGTTGCGCCTGCTGATCGAGGTGGTGGCGCGCGCCTGCAAGCGCATCGCCATCAGCGTCAACAAGGGGGCCCTGGGCGATGTGCTGGGCAGCGCCGGCACCGAAAACGTGCAGGGCGAGGTGCAGAAGAAGCTCGATGTCATCTGCAACGAGGTGCTGATCGAGGCCAACGAATGGGGCGGCCACCTGGCGGCCATGGCTTCGGAGGAGATGGATGGCATCTACCTGGTGCCCAACCGCTTCCCACAGGGTGAATACCTGCTGATGTTCGATCCGCTCGACGGCTCGTCGAACATCGATGTCAACGTGAGCATCGGCACGATCTTCTCGGTGCTGAAGAAGGACGAGGCCCACGCCGGCGTGAGCGAGCAGGACTTCCTGCAGCCCGGCTCGAAGCAGGCGGCGGCCGGCTACTGCATCTACGGGCCCCAGACCACCTTGGTGCTCACCGTGGGCGACGGCGTGGCGATGTTCACGCTCGACCGCGAGCAGGGCTCGTGGGTGCTCACGCAGGACGGCGTGACCATCCCCGAGGACACCAAGGAATTCGCGATCAACATGAGCAACATGCGGCACTGGGCCCCGCCGGTGAAGCGCTACATCGACGAATGCCTGGCCGGCAAGGACGGCCCGCGTGGCAAGGACTTCAACATGCGCTGGATCGCCTCGATGGTGGCCGACGTGCACCGCATCCTCACCCGCGGCGGCATCTTCATGTACCCCTGGGACAAGCGCGAACCCGACAAGCCCGGCAAGCTGCGCCTGATGTATGAGGCCAACCCCATGGGCTTCATCGTCGAGCAGGCGGGCGGCGCGGCCACCAATGGCCACCAGCGCATCCTCGATATCCAGCCCGCCAAGCTGCACGAGCGCGTGAGCGTCATCCTCGGCTCGAAGAACGAGGTTGAGCGCGTGACCGCCTACCATCGCGAAAGCTGAAGCCGACCCGCCGGGCCAGTGCGGAAGTCACGAAAGGCCCGGAATCCACACGCAGCTGTCGCGACCACGCAACGCTGCCGTTTTCTGCAGCACCCTGGCCGCTGACAATCCGGGTCTCTGCACCCGCCGGGTGCAAGGTCGGGCGCGAAGGGAACCTCATGCCGGTCGTGGCGGTCGTCAATCGCAAGGGGGGCAGCGGCAAGAGCACGCTGGCCACCCACCTTGCCGCCCACTGCGCCAACCGCGGCATTCCCGTGATGCTGGGCGACGTCGACCGCCAGCAGTCCACCCAGACCTGGCTGCGACTTCGCAGCACCCAGACCCTGCCGCGCCAGCGCGCCCCGATCACCAGCTGGGTGGTCGATGCCCGCAACGTGCTGCGCCCGCCCTCGGGCATCCGCCCCGTCATCCTCGACACCCCCGGGGGCTTGAAGGACAGCGACCTCGCCCGTGTGGTGATGGCGGCTGACGCCATCGTCATGCCGCTGTGCGACTCCGTCTTCGACCGCGACTCGGCCGCGCAATGCCATGCGGAACTGATCAACCTGCCGCGCGTGGCCAGCGGGCGCTGCAAGCTCGCCGTGGTGGGCATGCGTGTGGACGCGCGCACCAAGGCCGGCGAGGTGCTGCGGCAATGGGCCGACGACCGCGGCCTGCCCTTCCTGGGCGTGCTGCGCGACACCCAGGCTTACGTGCGCTGCGTCGAGCACGGCCTCACCCTGTTCGACCTGCCGCCTTCGAAGGCCGAGGCCGACATGCAGCAATGGGCCCCCATCCTCGAATGGCTGGACCCGGTGTTCCTGAACCCCGCGCCGGTCACCTCCACGGAGGACGTGCCCTTGCAGCCGGTCCGCCCGATCGCCACCGCCGATTCTCCCCGCCCCACCGCCGCAGCGCGCGCCACCGCCCGCCACGGCGGCAGCGCCGAAGAAAGCGCCTCCCGCCTGGCGGCCCACATCGACGAGTTGCGCCACAAGCCCCGCATGCCCGCTGCGGCCGGCGCGGCGCGGCGCGGTGGCTGGTGGCAGGACCTTCTGTCTCTCCCACGCTTCCTGCAGCGCAACCTATAGTCTTCCCCGAGCGGCTTTTCCATGGCTATAATGGAAGGCTGTCGCCGGTGTAGCTCAGTTGGTAGAGCAGCGCATTCGTAATGCGAAGGTCACCAGTTCGAATCCGGTCACCGGCACCAGACACACCCAGCACAAGGGCCTGACTCGCGTCGGGCCCTTTGTCTTTGTCGTCCCCGCCCTTCAGCTCTGGCGGCGGGGCTCCGTGCCAAACACCTCGTCGGCAGGGCTCTCCTGCGGCAAACGGATGGCCAGCACCTTGTCCACGCGCTTGCCGTCCATGTCGACGATCTCGAAGCGCCACCCGCCCCATTGCACCACGTCGGCCGTCTGCGGCAGGCGGCCCAGCATCAGCATCACCATGCCGGCCAGGGTGTTGTAGCGCCCGCGGTCTTCCTCGGGCAGCTCCTTGAGCTCCAGCCGATCCTTCAGCTCAGGCACGGGGATGAGGCCGTCGATCAGCCAGGAGCCGTCTTCACGCATCACCGCCCAGGCATCCTCGGGCTCGGCCGTCTTGAACTCGCCGGTGATGGCCTCCAGCACGTCCTGCAAGGTGATCACGCCCTGGATCTCGCCGTACTCGTCCACCACGAACACCATCTGCATGGTCGAGGCACGGAAGCTCTCCAGCAGCTCCATGCCGGTCAGCGTTTCCGGCACGAAGACCGGCGATTGCAGGTTGTCGGTCAGCATGACGTCCTGACCTTGGGCCATCTGCTGCAGCAGCTGGCGGGCGGTGACCACGCCGATCACGTCGTCCAGGCTGCCTCGGCACACGGGGTAGCGCGAATGTTCGGCCTGCGCGATGGTGGCCAGCGCCTCGGACACCGGGGCCTCGGCATCGAGCCAGACGATGTCGCCGCGCGGGATCATCATCGACGTGATCTGGCGTTCGTCCAGACGGAAGACGTTGCGCACCATCTGGTGCTCGTGCGCCTCGATCACGCCGGCGTCCAGGCCTTCTTCCAGGCTGGCGGCGATCTCCTCCTCGGTGACGGCCCGGTTGGGCTGATCGGTGATGCCCAGCAGCCTGAGCACGGCGCCGGTCGCCCACGACAGCATCACCACGAACGGACGGGCCGCCAGCGAGATCCACTCCATCGGGCGCGCCACCAGGCGGGCCACCGTCTCGGGGTACATCTGCCCGACGCGCTTGGGCACCAGTTCGCCGAAGATGATGGTGAGGAAGGTGATGATCACCACCACGAGACCGGTCGAGACCACACTGGCCACCCCCGCCTGCATGCCCCAGTCCTCGACCATCCAGGCGGCCAGCGGCATGGCAAAGGCCGCCTCGCCCACGATGCCGTTGAGGATGCCAATGGAAGTGATGCCGATCTGCACCGTGGACAGGAACTTGGTGGGGTTCTCGTGCAGCGCCATCGCCGCCGGGGCGCCCGATGCCCCGCTTTCCACCAGCACCTGCAACCGCGCCTTGCGCGCCGCCGTAAGCGCCATTTCCGACATGGCAAAGGCGCCATTGAGCACGATGAGGAAGGTCAGTATCGCAACGTCCATGCGGCCCCCCGCAGGCACGGCCGACGGGGTGAGTTGTTACAGGAGTGAGGGAGCGTAGCAGAATCGGGGCCATGATCTACCTCATCGGCGACCTGCAGGGCTGCTGCGATGCCCTCGACCGGCTGCTGGCCGACATCGGTTTTTCCCCCTCGCGCGACCACCTCTACGCCCTGGGCGACCTCGTCAACCGGGGCCCGCGTTCGCTGGACGTGCTGCAGCGCCTGGCCTCCTTCGAGGAGGCGGCCACCTGTTTGCTGGGCAACCACGACCTGCACCTGCTGGCCGTGGCCCACGGCGTGCGCAAGCCCCATCGCAAGGACACCCTGGGCCCCATCCTCGACTCGCCCGAGCGCGAGGCCTGGCTCACCTGGCTACGCCAGCAGCGGCTGGCGGTGCAGGCCCATGGCTGGCTGATGGTGCATGCGGGTGTCGTCCCGCAATGGGACACTGCCCAGACTCTGGCCCTGGCGGCCGAGGTGGAGGCCCACCTGCGCAGCGACGCGCTGGGCGAGTTCCTGCAGGTGATGTACGGCAACGAGCCGGCGCAATGGAGCGACGACCTGGCCGGCCACGACCGCCTGCGCTTTGTCATCAACACCTTCACCCGCATCCGCTACTGCACGGCGGACGGCCGCCTGGAGTTCGCCACCAAGGAGGGCCTGGACGCCGCTCCGGCCGGCTACTTCCCCTGGTTCGAGGCCCCCGGCCGCCGCACCGCAGGCACCCCCATCGCCTTCGGCCACTGGTCGACGCTCGGCCTCATCAACCGGGCCGACCTGCTGGCCATCGACACCGGCTGCGTCTGGGGCGGCCAGCTGACCGCCGTGCGCATCGACGGCGGCCGGCGCGAGGTGATCCAGGTGGCTTGCGAGCAGGCCCAACGCCCCGGACAAGGGCAGCGCTAGAATCGGGGCCTTTTCGGAAGCGTGGCAGAGTGGTCGATTGCACCGGTCTTGAAAACCGGCAACGGGCAACCGTTCGTGAGTTCGAATCTCACCGCTTCCGCCA
>CAZKGD010000014.1:0-50802 GCA_964552215.1 uncultured Caldimonas sp. | reverse complement strand
CTCCACCACCCACAAGAGCCTGCGCGGCCCGCGCGGCGGCATCATCCTGATGAAGGATCACGTCGCCAAGGCCATCAACAGCGCCATCTTCCCCGGCATCCAGGGTGGCCCGCTGATGCACGTCATCGCCGCCAAGGCCGTGGCCTTCAAGGAAGCGCTCTCGCCCGAGTTCAAGGCCTACCAGCAGCAGGTGGTGAAGAACGCCCAGGCCCTGGCCGAAACCCTGATGGCCCGGGGCCTGCGCATCGTGAGCGGCCGCACCGAAAGCCATGTGATGCTGGTCGACCTGCGCCCCAAGGGCCTGACCGGCAAGGAAGCCGAGGCACTGCTGGGCCAGGCCCACATCACCTGCAACAAGAACGGCATCCCCAACGACCCGCAGAAGCCCATGGTCACCAGCGGCATCCGCCTGGGCTCGCCGGCCATGACGACCCGCGGCTTCACCGAGGCCGAGGCCGTGGCCACCGCCCACCTGATCGCCGACGTGCTGGACAAGCCCCAGGACGAAGCCAACGTCGCCGCCGTGCGCGCCAAGGTCCACGAGCTGACCCGCCGCTTCCCCGTTTACCGCTGAGCTGACAACCGCCCGCTGCCATGCGCTGCCCCTTCTGCGGCCACGAGGAGACCCAGGTCGTCGAGACCCGGGCCTCCGACGAAGGCGACGTGATCCGGCGCCGGCGGCGGTGCACGCACTGCGACACCCGCTTCACTACTTACGAGCGTGCTGAAGTCACGATGCCGGCAGTGGTGAAGAAGGACGGCAGCCGCGCCGAATTCGACCCTGCCAAGCTGCGAGCCTCCATGATGCTGGCCTTGCGCAAGCGCCCAGTGAGCCTGGAGCAAATCGACGCCTCGCTCCAGCGCATTGAACAGAAGCTGCGCTCCTCTGGCGTGCGCGAAGTGGCCAGCGCCAAGCTCGGAGAGTTCGTGATGCGCGAACTCAAGAAGCTCGACAAGGTGGCCTATGTCCGCTTCGCATCGGTGTACCGCAGCTTCGAGGACGTGGACGAGTTCAGCCGGCTGATCAAGGAAATCTGACGCCGGCTGTGCCTTCGGGCTTCAGCGCCAGCAGTCGGCCGCCGTGGCCGTGGCGCCGGTCACGTTGCGCCGCCCGTTGCTGTCCAGCGTGATCGTCCCGCACCGGTCGCCAGCCATCGTGCCAGCCGGCACCGCCTGCAAGGTGTAGCCGATGGCCGTCAGGTTGGCCAGCTGGATGTTGTAGCGCACCCCGCCAGTCGACGGCGACTGGGTGAGCTGCGCCGGCAGCGCCACGGCGTCGCCGGCGCGGGTGCGGTCGTAGCGGTCATGGGCTGCGTAGAAGCGCTGCATGAACTGGGCTGCTTCCAGCAGTTGTGTGCGCGCCTCGGCACGTTGCCCGCGGCGCACCTGCTCGGTGTAGCTCGGGTAGGCAATGGCCGCCAGGATGGCCACCACCGCCACCACGATCATCACCTCGACCAGCGTGAAGCCCGCGTTCCTGCCCGAAGGGACTGGGCTGCCCCCCGGGGGTCCCACACGATGCGTTTGGTTCATGAGCACTCCGAGTCCTCGAATCACTGAATGAGTTGGCGCCACCACCACCGGTCTGCCGCCGGGGTGGGAATGCAGATGGCCGGCGCACCGGTGCGACCCAGCACCGCGTAGCGGATCGTGCCCGGCTGGCACACGGGGCCCGCGCCGCCCGCGCCGCCGCCACCCGTGCCGCCACCCGTGCCGCCGCCGCTGCAGCCGCCGGGCGTCGTGCACGGCGGAGCGACCAGAATCACGTCACGGCCGTCCCACTCGCTGCGAGCGCCCGCGACGATGGCATCGGACGAGTCGATGATGCCATCACCGTTCGTGTCGAAGATGGCCGTGGTCGGCATGGCACCACTGAAGGGGCTCAGGATGATGTTGTAGCCCACACCCCCGCTGGAATCGTCACAAGGATTGACCACGCCTGTTTCAGACGGCGCCATCGTTTCAAAGCGGACGAAACCGCCGAGTGCCATTGGTGTGATCAGGTTGCGGTGCCCTGGCGCCAGCGTCAAGGGCAAGGTCCACCCGCGATGAACGCTCCAATTCACATTCTCGGACACCACGCGGTAGAACGAAGCACCGCCCGATCCAGCCACCACGTCCGTCTCGAAGCGCTGACTCACGATGGTGTTCATGTCGGTGATGCGCGAACCCGCGGACCAGCCCACGGCACCACCAGCCTGATACTCCAGCACCTGACGGTCCCATACGCCGTACAGGGCCTGGACCTGGGTGTTCACCTGGTCCCCTTCCTCGTAGAGCTTGCCAGTGCCAAACATCACCAGGTTGCCACCGCCCGGGTGGGGAACGAAGATGGGCGGCGCCACGATGGGCCGGGGGTTGTTGCTGGCGTCGACCGCCCGGAACAACGAATTGCCCGAGAAGCTGGCGTTCCAGCTCGTGGGCGAGGTGGACGAGAGGTCGAACTTCCAGAGGTTGCCGTCCAAGTCGCCGGCATAGGCGCCCACCACCACGCGCTGACCGTCGCGGATGAGCCGCACGCCCCCCAGCCCATTGGTGGTGCTGGTGCCCACCGGGATGTTGGCCATCACAGTGCCGTTGGAGAGATTCACCACAAACAGACGGGCCCGGCCGCTGGCGCTGTCGGAGCCGTTGCCGAAGACGGCCGCCCAGGTTCCGTCCTTCATCAGGCCCACTTCCACCGGCGTGAGCACATGGCCCATCTCGGCATTGACGGTAGAGTCGAATTCCCACAGCACGTTGCTGGCATTCATCGCGGTGGGCGTAGTCACGTCGAGCGCGAAGATACCGCGCGCCCCAGCGCCGGCACTGGCCACCAGCACGTTGCGCCACGCACCGTTCAGGTAAGCGTCGCTCTCGGTGATCTGGCCGTCCACGAAGTAGCGGTGCTCATAGCTGGGCGATGCCAGGGCTGGCAGCGCAGAGAGCACCGCGCGAGGAATGAAGCCGAACACTTCAGCGCCGTCGCTGTCGCGGAAGCCATGCAACATGCCGTCGTTGCCGCCGACAAACAGCACGCCTTCACGCGATTGCTTGCTGCTGATGAATGTGCGGTAGGTGTCTCGCCCGGCTGTGCCGGCGGGAAGGCCCTCATAGCGCAGATCGACGAGGCCACGCACGAAGGTGGGCTGCGAGTTGACGATGTCGCCGAGCCGGCCGGCGCGGCGGCGGTAAGTGGTGCCCTCCAGCGACCGGTCCCCGCGGAGATAGTTCACGAGCAATGCATTGCCACCGGAACCCAAGTCTGCGCGCATGGCCGTCGTCAAAGTGTCCCAAGTGAAAGCCACGGCGCGCGGTGACGTACCGCGGGTGCCCGCGAAGATGTTGCGCGATCCATGCGCCGGCAGCGCGCTCTCCGCATTCCAGAGTTCCTGGGTCTGCTGGCCTCGGGCGTCGATTTCATAGGCCGTGACGTTGCCGCTCCACTGGCCGGTCCGGTAGGTGGGCACGTATTTCCGGTTGCCCGCCTGCAGGGTGGCGGCGGCAGCAGCCACGCCGGCCTCCGAGCCTTCACGATCGACGATCTCCTGCAGGATGCCCGACAGCGACGCGGCAAACTCTTCCGGGTCGGCGGCGCTCAGGTAACGCCCGCGGCTGTTGACAGCGGCATGCCAGAGGTCATCCACGCCAGTCGGGTGGTTGTTGATGAGATCGGGCCAGTCCAACGTGCCGGCGCGGATTCGCTCCAGGTCTCCAGGAAAGGACAGTGTGCCGTCCACGCCCAGGCCCACAGTGAAGTTCACCAGGTGCTGCCAGAACGCCGGGTTGGCGGAGTCGACGCGGACCCGGTTTGCCAAGTCGGGCCGCAAGTCGCGGTTCCAGTAGTACATGGCAAGGTCGGCCATGGTGCCAGCCTGGGCCTTCAGATAGGGACGCGTCGGTGTGTAGGTGAAGCTCTCACCGTTGGGGCCGGTGATGGTGGGCCCGTTGGTGTTGTCGAAATCAGCGCGACGAGCGGCAGCACGTGCGCCGTTCGCCTCGTTGGCGAAACCATCGGTCATCAGGATGTGGTACGACTTTCGGCACTCCAACTGCGGCGTATCGTCGTCATCCGTGCCAGGCGTGTTCCCCCAGGGTCCCCGATTGTCAGCCCACTCGAAGTACTGGCCCACATCGTCCAAGGCCTGCTTCAGCGGCGTACCCTGGGTGCTCCAGTTCTCGGCCTCCGTGAAGAGCCAATTGAAGAAATCCGTTCGTCCCGAGTCGACAAATCGACGCACGCCACGCTGGATCGTGCCTGTGTTGGCCCGCCCGTCGATCGTGGTGAGGCCCTTGTTGATCTTGCCGTAGCCCACCCGCATCCCGGTGTTGTCGTCGATATCCGCAAAGGCCCGCGAAGACGCCCCAATCGAAAGCAGCAAGCGGCTGCGGTAGTAGGTGAACCAGTTCGCGAAGTTCTGGTACTCCTGGGCCTGCGTGCAGGTGGCGATGCCACCGCTCACCGCACAGTCGGTGCGGCCGGCGCCTCGGGTGAAGATGGCCGAGTCCATGATCCGCACCCGTGTGAAATTGGTGTAGACATTGTTTGCACCGTTCAACACATAGTAGGTGGCCGGTGCGTAGACTTCCGACCCGGTCAAGGCGCCGCAGGTGGCGCCCGTGCGATTGGCATCGCCCGTGCCGGTGTTGTTGGGCCCCGTATTGCGGTTGGAACGACACCAGATGGTGGTGGCGGGTGCCGTCTCCTCACCAACGAGGTTCACGGCGAGTCCATTGGCGATGGCTGTGGCCTGCTGCGTGGGGGTGTCGACGTCAGGCCGGTTGTTCGTGAAGATCCAGGCAGCGCGAGGGTTCGCATTCGGAAATTGCGTACCGTCGGACCGATACCAGGGCTGGTAGCGAATTTCCGGGTTGTAGTACACGCGGTTCCACGAAGGCGAGCGCATCCGCGCGGCGATCAGGTCGTTCGTCCGCGTGGGGATCACCTGCGGCGTGTTGTTGGTGTTGTTGGAACGCGTCTGGGCCCTCACATCCCCGTGGTGAAAGGCCATGCGGTAAGAGTCGACACCACTCGGGCGTGAAGCATCCGGCATGAACTGCCATTGCATCGAGCCGGAATCATCCAGCGTATACATGACGTTGGGTTGCGCCGGATTCGAACTGCGGTTGAGCAGCGGCAACTGCGCCGGCACAGCCCAAGCCGGCAACATCTGCCCCCAGCATAGGACAACCGCGAGCCACATGGGGGCGCGCGAGCGGGTAGCGGGGGAGCGACGGTTGAAAAGCGTAGTCATGGCGCGCGTCCTTCAAGAAGCGGCATCAGCAATGAATGGGTGCAATAAAACCGGTGGCATGTTCAAGGCACGCTCTCCAGCAGCCCGCGCACCATCGACTGCACCGTGACCTGAGAGCCCGACACGGGCACGCCAGCCGTTTCGCTGTAGTCGGGGCTGAAGCCTCGGGCCGTGATGCGATAGAAGGCGTACTGTTCCCGGGTGAAGCCTGAGTTCTCCAGGTAGTCCACAGATTTCGACGATCCCGTTAGAGCGCTGGCCACCGTGTCGTAATCAAGCATGCGGATCAGGCACTGCGGCGGGGTGGCGAAGCCCACCGAGCCCCCCAGGAAGGCCGCCGTCGGCGCATTCGCACGCGTGGACCACACGTCGGCGTCGGTCCACTCGTTCACGGGCCCGCCCGTTCCGGTGATCACGTTCATGCCGGCGAGGTCGTTGGCGAACACCCGCTGCTCGCAAAAACGCAGGCCCGCCTCCGCCGCCTGGAAAGCCAGGTTCTGGGAGCGCATGTTCTGCGTGACGAGGTCACCAAACAGCGACGAGCGGATCGCCGCTGCCGAGCTGACGCCGATGACGACGACAAGGATCAGCGCGACGACGAGCACCACGCCCCGTTCGCGGCGGCCCGTGCGCAGCGTCCGGAGCCGGCCGGGCAAGAATCTGACATAGGGCTTGGACATGGAGCAATCTCGGTTTGCAAACATGTTGGATGCGGGGCTCAGAACACCGCTGCCGTGCGGTTACGCAGATTGACCGTGGTCATCATGACGCGGCGCACGCGTCGGTCGGGCTGGCTGACCTCGTTGCCGTCGCAGTCGATGTAGCGCAGCCCGGCTTCGTCGGCCACGTTGTTCTCACTGCGCACCACAATGCAGATGCGAACAGCGGTGACCGCGCACCAGGAGTCGGCGACCGCGCCGCCGGTGGGGCAATTCACGACGCCGGACGCATCGACGTACTGCGCGGTGTTGCCGGTGTAAGCCGAGCGCATGAAAGGCATCTGAGCAGGGATCGGCGCCGTGCTGACCTGGGAAAGACCGTAGCGGATCACCATGGTCTCGACGTTGTCGACCAAGGGCTGCGGTGCAGCCCCCCCGCCGTTGCCAAAACAAAACAGTGCGGGGTTGCCACTCGCCGCGCTGGTGGCAACGTAGTAACGGTTCTCCACACGTCCCGTGGCCGGGATGGCCGTGTTGCCAAGACAGTCGCGCACCACCACGCCGGGCTGCGCCGCGTCGTAGCGAACCGCAATGCTCGCTCCCAGGCCGGCAGGGTCGCAGGTGAGCGCCTCGAAGGTGCCCGCCGTGGGGTTGGCGAAGCCGTTGACGCAGCCGCGCACGAGTGGCTCTTCAGGATCGAGCGATGCCAGAGGCTCCGGGGGCGTCCAATAACCCGCCATCCGCACCGACGACGCGAGGATGTTCAGCGCAATCTGACCCTCATCATTGAGGCGCGACTGCACGTCGGAACGCCGCCCTGACAGGCCAGTGCCGGACACGGTGACAAGGATGGCAGCGAGGATCACCGCCCCGATGGCCAGCGACACCATGATCTCGATCAGCGAGCGCCCCGTTTGACCGCGGCGACCGCCTTGGCGGCGAGATGGGTACTTGAGGAGCGACTTCATAGTGCAACCCTCAGGGGCATGCATTGCGGCACCGGGTTGGCACCGGCCACCGCGGCCGCGGGGCACTGGGGAGAGAAGGAGGCGGTGTTGCCGTCGCCGGCGCCGCCCAACGCTTCGGGGTCTTGCCACATCACCCAGACGGTGTAGAGCCGCGCAGGCACCACGCCGGCATCCTGGGTCACATGGATCCAGCCGCCGGGCAACGCCGTCTGCACGATGCGGCGGATGGTGACGAGGTCGCTGGCGGCCATGGCAGCAGCGTTGGCACAGGGCGCGTCGACACCGCAGTCCGGGGCCGGCAGCGCTTCAGGAGAGGGGTTGTAAACCTCCAGGAAAACATAGTCGCCCGCCACGGCTCCTTCCGGGTTGGCCCGCATCCGGTCGGCCAGGTCGGCCGCCATCTGCGTGGCCACGCTACGGAACTGTGACATCTTGCCGTACTTGAAGGCCACCGAATGCAGGCCGGCCATTGCCAGCATGCCGAAGGACAGGATCAGGATGGCCACGAGCACTTCAAGCAGGCTGGCACCGCGGATGCGGTGGCGCCGGATGGCTCGCCAGTCACGAGGTGGGTTGAACTTGATCATGTAGGACACCCGTTGTTATCGCCCAGCCGCGTCGCGCCCGTCGAGGACACCACCACCTCGCGGGTGAGCCGCAGATAACTCGTATCGCTCGCCGGGAGACGCGGGCGAATGCAGAAACGTCCGGCCGCATTGGCCAAGGACACCCCGTTGGGCAGAAACGTGATGAAGGCGTTGCCCGTGGTTCGTTGCACACCGCCAGTGTTCGTCAGTGCATTCTGAGCCTGCACCAGTTGGTCACCGGCGTCAAAGCTGCCCTGGGTCCCGCGATCCACGAACACCAGCCAGCCGGTGGCCCAGTTGGCGGCGTTATTGCACACCGGGTTTGCGGCATTGGGGTCATTCGTCTGGCACAGCGTGACCGGGACGCCCCGCTTGATGGCCTCGGCTCGGGCCAGGCGCATCGCGCCGGACAGTTCCGCCACGTGGGCATCGACCGCCCGACCGGCCGTGAAGGTCTGGAAGGTCGGCACGCCCACGGCCAGGAGGATCGCCGTGATCGCAATCACGACAAGGGCCTCGATCAAGGTGAATCCGCTGAATCCGCGAGATGGAGTGGGTCTCATGGTCGCTCTTTGGTTTGTGCCGACTGTAGTTTGAGAGGGGATCAGGCGACAATGCGGGTTCGACGATAGGCAGGAACAGGGCGACGAATGGCGGGGGCAGGGATTCCACTTCGCACACGGTGTGCAACAGTTCACGACCTGCTCGCGCGCTGGGGCGACAAGCGGGATGCGGCTGCCATGCGCGAAGCCCTGGCCGAAGCCGCCCAGGCCCAGTGGATCTGCCCCCCCAACCCGGCCGTGGGCTGCGTGATCGTGCTACCCGATGGACAGGTGGTCAGCGCCCACACGCAGGCCACCGGGCAGGCGCATGCTGAAGCCCAGGCGCTCCAGTTGCTGGCCTCGCAAGGCCGCTCGGCCCGCGGCGCCACAGTCTATGTCACCCTGGAGCCCTGCTCCCACCATGGGCGCACGCCACCCTGCGCCGATGCCCTGATCCATGAAGGCGTGGCGCGGGTGGTGGTGGCCATCGAAGACCCGAACCCGTTGGTGGCGGGGCAAGGGATCGATCGGCTCCGCGCAGCAGGCATCGCGGTGGACGTGGGCCTGCTGGCCGACGAGGCGCGGGAGATCAACCTCGGCTTTTTCTCGCGCATGCAGCGCGGCCAGCCCTGGGTGCGTCTGAAGGTGGCGGCCTCGCTGGACGGGCGCACCGCCCTGGACGACGGGCGCAGCCAGTGGATCACCAGCCCGGCCGCGCGGGCCGACGGCCATGCCTGGCGGGCCCGGGCCGGGGCGGTGCTCACCGGCATCGGCACGGTGCTGGACGACAACCCGCGACTGGATGTGCGCGAGGTGGACACGCCGCGCCAGCCCCTGCGGGTGATCGTGGATTCGCGGCTGGAAACACCCCCTTCGGCGCGCATCCTGCCGGCCCCGGGCGCCGTTCTCCTTTATCACGCGGAAGATCACCCGGCCCGCCGCGCGGCCCTGGAAGCCGCGGGGGCTGAACTGGCCTGCCTGCCGGGCACGGGCGGCAAGGTGGACCTGGGCGCGATGCTGGCCGACCTGGCCCGGCGCGGGATCAACGAATTGCACGTGGAAGCCGGGCACAAGCTCAACGGCTCCTTCGTGCGCGAAGACCGGGTCGACGAGTATCTGATCTACCTGGCGCCCAAGCTCATCGGGCAAGGGCGGGAGATGATGCGCTTCGGGCCGATCGACGGGCTCGACGACGCGCCGGCGCTGGAGTTCCTCGACGTGCAACGGGTGGGGCCGGACCTGCGGCTGCGTGCCCGCCCGCCGGGGCGGGACCGTTTCTAGCCCCGGGTGCCGGCAGGGTCCACGCCGCCCTGCGACAATCCCACCCATGTTTACCGGCATCATCAGCGGCCAGGGCCGCATCCTCGACGTCACGCCCCTGGGCGACAGCACCGCCCACGGCAAACGCCTGCGCATCGAAGCTCCCACCGGCTACCTGGACGACGTGCAGCTGGGCGACAGCATCGCCCTCAACGGCGCCTGCATGACGGTCACGAGCTTCGACGCGGGCGCGGCGCAGTTCACGATCGACATCTCGGCCGAGAGCCTGGCCAAGACGGCCGGCCTGGACGCGCCGGGCTGGGTCAACTTGGAAAAGGCCCTGCGCGCCAACGACCGCCTGGGCGGTCATCTGGTGAGCGGCCATGTGGACGGTCTGGGCACGGTCACGCACTTCGCGCGCGTGGGCGAATCGTGGGAGCTGCGCCTCCTGGCGCCGGCGGAACTGGCCCGTTTCCTGGCCTACAAGGGCTCGGTCACGGTCAATGGCGTGAGCCTCACCGTCAACCGGGTCGGCGACCGTCCCGAGGGCGCCGAGATCAGCATCAACCTCATCCCGCACACCGTGGAGCACACCACACTCGGGCGGCTCGTCCCCGGGGCGCGGGTGAATCTCGAGATCGACCTGATTGCCCGCTACGTCGAGCGCATGCTGGCCGCCGGCCAGCCGGCCCAGGGCTGAGCGCCGCCACCTACAATCCCGCTCCTATGCCGATTTCCCCGATCCCTGAGCTCATCGCCGAGCTGGCCGCCGGCCGCATGGTCATCCTCGTCGATGAGGAAGACCGCGAGAACGAGGGCGACCTCGTGCTGGCCGCCGACCATGTCACGCCCGAGGCCATCAACTTCATGGCCAAGTACGGGCGTGGCCTGATCTGTCTGACGCTCACGCGCGAACGCTGCGAGCGCTTGCAGCTGCCCCCCATGGCCACGCGCAACGGCACCAAGCATGGCACGGCCTTCACCGTCTCCATCGAGGCGGCCACCGGCGTGACCACCGGCATCTCGGCGGCCGACCGCGCGCGCACCGTCCAGGTGGCCGTGGCGCGCGACACGCGGCCGGCCGATCTGGTTCAGCCCGGGCACATCTTCCCGCTGCAGGCCCAGGATGGCGGTGTGCTGATGCGTGCTGGCCACACCGAGGCTGGCTGCGACCTGGCGGGCATGGCCGGGCTGACCCCGGCGGCGGTGATCTGCGAGATCATGAACGACGACGGCAGCATGGCCCGCCTGCCGGAACTGGAAGTGTTTGCCCAGACCCATGGGCTCAAGATCGGCACCATCGCCGACCTGATCGAATACCGCAGCCGCAACGAATCGCTGATCGAACGCCTGGGCCAGCGCCCCTTGAACACGCCGCAAGGCAGCTTCGAGTGCACCGCCTACCGCGACCGCTCCGGCGCCCTGCACCTGGCGCTGGTGAAGGGCCGGTGGTCGCCCACCGACGAGGTGATGGTGCGGGTGCATGAACCGCTGTCGGTGCTGGACCTGCTCGACGTGGGCGAGTCCTCGCACTCCTGGCCCCTGGGCAAGGCGCTGGCGCGACTGCAGCAGGAAGACCATGCGGTGGCCGTGCTGCTCAACTGCGGCGAGGGCACCGATGAATTGCTGCGCCACCTGGCGCCGGGCGAGGCCACGGCGCCGCCGCGCTCGCCCGCCCAGATGGACCTGCGCACCTACGGCGTGGGCGCGCAGATCCTGCGCGACCTGCAGGTCACGAGGATGAAGCTGCTGGGCAGCCCGCGGCGCATGCCCAGCATGGTGGGCTACGGCCTCGAAGTCACGGCGTTCATCGGCCCGGACCAATGACAGAACAACGCTCAAGGAAGGTACACCATGCAAGGCGCTGACAAGGGCCAGGCGGCCCGCCTCGACGGTGAGGACCTGCGCATCGGCATTGTGCAGGCCCGCTTCAACGAGACCCTGACGAACGCGCTGGCCCAGGCCTGCCGGGCCGAGCTGGCGGCCCTGGGCGTGGCCGAGAAGCACATCCAGCACGTGAGCGTGCCCGGCGCGCTGGAGGTGCCGGTGGCCTTGCAGGCCCTGGCCGAGAGCGAGCGCTTCGACGCCCTGATCGCCCTGGGCTGCATCATCCGTGGCGAGACCTATCACTTCGAACTCGTGGCCAACGAAAGTGGGGCCGGCGTCACGCGTGTCTCGCTGGACTACGAACTGCCCATCGCCAACGCCATCCTCACGGTGGAAAACGAGGCCCAGGCCTGGGCCCGTGCCGAAGAAAAGGGGCGCGATGCTGCCCGTGTGGCCGTGGAGATGGCCAATCTGCTGGAAGACCTGTCGTGACCGCACCCTCCCCCAAGCCCCGCCGCGCGCCGGCCAAGTCGGCACGCCGCCGCGCT
Source organism: uncultured Caldimonas sp. (assembly GCA_964552215.1). Classification (GTDB taxonomy): domain Bacteria; phylum Pseudomonadota; class Gammaproteobacteria; order Burkholderiales; family Burkholderiaceae_C; genus Caldimonas. The sequence continues at coordinate 39,177 of CAZKGD010000014.1, read as the reverse complement.
CGCGAGTTCGCGCTGCAGGGGCTCTATGAATGGTTGATCTCGGGCAGCGATGCCGGCGTGATCGACGCCCATGTGCGTGAACAGGACGGCTTTTCCAAGTGCGACACGGCCCATTTCGACGCCCTGCTGCACGGCTGCATCCACGAAGCCGCCGACCTGGACGCCGTGCTGGCACGCCATGTGGACCGCAAGACCAGCGAGCTGTCGCCGGTGGAGCACGCCGTGCTGATGATCGGCAGCTACGAACTGCGCCATTGCATCGACGTGCCCTACAAGGTGGCCATCAATGAAGCCGTCGAGCTGGCCAAGAGCTTCGGCGGCACCGATGGCCACAAGTACGTGAACGGCGTGCTCGACAAGGCCGCCGCCGACCTGCGACCGGCCGAGGTGGAAGCCGCCCGCAGTGCGCGGGGTTGAGAGGGCCGTCGCATGAAGTTTGCCTCGCGCACGGCTCGCATCGAGCCCTTCTACGTGATGGAGTGCGCCAAGGCCGCGGCTGAGCTGGCGCGCAGCCCGGCGTGCCGCGACGAGCCGATGATCTACCTGAACATCGGCGAACCCGACTTCACCGCCCCACCGCTCGTGCGCGAGGCCGCAGAGCGCTGCCTGCGCGACGGCCGCACCCAGTACACCGATGCCCTGGGCCTGCTGCCGCTGCGCGAGCGCATCAGCGCCTGGTATGCGCAGCGCTTCGGCGTGGACGTGCCGGCCCGGCGCATCGTGCTCACCGCCGGCGCCTCGGGAGCGCTGCAACTGGCCTGCCTGGCCCTGGTGGAGCCTGGCGACGAGGTCCTGATGCCCGACCCGAGCTACCCCTGCAACCGGCACTTCGTGTCGGCGGCAGAAGGCAAGGCCGTGATGCTGCCCAGCGGTCCGGAACAACGCTTCCAGCTCAGCGCCGCTGCCGTCGCTCAGGCCTGGACGGAGCGCACCCGCGGCGTCTTGCTGGCCTCACCGTCGAACCCGACGGGCACCTCCATCGCCCCGAACGAGATGCGTCGCATCGTCGAGCAGGTGCGCGAGCGCGGTGGGGTCACCATCGTCGACGAGATCTACCTCGGCCTGAGCTACGACGAGGCCTTCGGTGTGAGCGCCCTCACGCAGGGCGACGACGTCGTCACGATCAACAGCTTCTCGAAGTACTTCAACATGACCGGCTGGCGGCTGGGCTGGATGGTGGTGCCCGAGGCCATGGTGGCGGTGGTGGAGAAGCTGGCGCAAAACCTCTACATCTGCCCGTCCACCGTGGCGCAGCATGCGGCGCTCGCCTGCTTCGAGCCCGAGAGCCTGAGCGAGTACGAGCGCCGCCGCGCCGAGTTCCGGGCCCGGCGCGACTTCCTGGTGCCGGCACTGAACCGCCTGGGCCTGGCGGTGCCAGTGATGCCCGACGGTGCGTTCTACGCCTGGGCGGATTGCTCCGCCTTCGCCCCGGACAGTTGGGACTACGCCTTCGAGCTGATGCGCCGCGCCCATCTGGCGATCACTCCCGGCCGGGACTTCGGCGAGGCCGAGACGAAACGCTACCTGCGCCTGTCCTATGCCACGGCCATGCCCCAGCTCGAAGAGGCCGTCGCTCGCCTGCAGCGGTGTCTCTGACACACAAATTACGCGCCGAAGCACTTCTGAGCGGGCATTTCTCACACTGTGGCCTGCCTGCGCCCGGCCCCCATCGTCTAAGCTGCGCACGTGGAATTCCAGAAGACGATCTTTGCGCTGACCCCGGAGCAGGCCCGTGCGCAGATGGCGCGTGACGGCCAGGATTCGTCACACCATTTCGACACCACCCAGCAGCACGACACGGCCAATGGTTCGCTGTTCGGCGACCTGGGCGAGCGCACGGCCGACCCACTGAACCGCCGCGGGGCACCGGTGTCCATCCCGCCGGACGACCTGCCCACCATCGGGCACATCGGCCGCTATGCCTTGAAGTACCGCCTGGGCGAAGGCGGGCTGGGCACCGTCTACGCCGCCCAGGATCCGCTGCTGTCACGCCTGGTGGCCATCAAGACCCTGGGCACCGAGATGGCGCCCGAGGCGCGCGAGCGCTTCAACAGCCTCTTCCTGAACGAGGCACGCGCTGTCGCTAGCCTCAACCATCCGCATATCGTCACGGTCTTCGATGCCGGCACCAGCCCGCAGGGCGCCTACATCGCGATGGAGTTGCTCAAGGGCAAGGACCTGCGTCAGCTCATCAAGGAAGGCTGGCGGCCCAAGCCGGTGGAAGCTGCCCAGATCGTGCGACGCGCTGCCGATGCGCTCGCCTACGCTCACGCCAAGGGCATCGTCCACCGCGACGTCAAGCCCGCCAACATCTTCATGACCGGCCGCACCCAGCCCAAGGTGCTGGACTTCGGCATCGCCCGCGTGGCCAGCCAGCAGGATTCGGGCACCGAGGACGACTTCGCTGCGGGCTCGCCTTACTACATGGCCCCGGAGCAAGTGCGCCATGATCCGGTGGACCGCCGCTGCGATGTGTATTCGCTGGGGGTGGTGCTGTACGAGTTGCTCACCGGTGTGCGGCCCTTCCAGGGCGCCACCCTGTCGCAGATTGCCGAGGCAGTGCTCACGCACCAGCCGCCGCTCATCCACGAACTGAACCCGGGCGTGCCGCAGGCCCTCTCGCTGATCGCAGCGAGGGCCATGGAAAAGGACCCCGACAACCGCTACCGCTCGGCCCGTGCGCTCTCGCGCGAACTGCGCCACTGGATCGAGGAACAGGGCGACGCCGAGGAAGAGGACGAGGCGCTGGCCGCCGAGCAGCGCGGGCGCCGCCTGCATCGCCTGGGCATGGGCCTGGGCGGCGTGGCCCTGCTGGCGGCCCTCGCCTGGGGCGCCGTGGGCTGGTGGGGCCCCGAGCCCACTCCAGAGGTCTCTGCCGGTGTGGTGGAGCCCCCCCCGCCCGCACCGTCTGCGCTGCCGGTCGAGGCCAGCAGCCTCCCGACAGCGGAGCCGGCCCTCGCCGAAGCAGCGTCTTCCGCTTCCACGCAGGCCGAGGACACGCCTCCCACACCGATTGCAGTCGCTCCGGTCGAGCCCGAACCCACCCCTGTGACGGTGGCGGCACCACGCGAGCGCCGCACCACGCCGGTACCGGCCCCCGCCCGGCCCGTTGCACGCAGTGCCGCGGCCGCTGCGCCTTTGGCCACTGGCGAGGTGGTGCTGGCCATCAGTCCCTGGGGGCAGGTCGAGGTGAACGGGGCGCCGGCCGGGATCGCCCCGCCCTTGAACCGCCTGACCTTGACCGAGGGTCGCCACACCATCACCATCCGCAACGACGAGTTCCCGCCGCACCGCGTCACCATCACGGTCACGCCGGATCAACCTGTGACCGTCAGACACAAGTTTGGATCATGAAACTGCCTTGGTTGGCCCTCGCCGCCCTCGCGCTGGCGGGCTGTGCCCAGATGCCCCTCCAAGCCCCTGTCGTGGGCGTGACCGAACTGGCCGCCCGTCCGGCCGAAGGCGCACTGCTCGCTGGCTTGCGCGCGTATGACGATGCGCAGTACCCCGAGGCTGAACGCCGCCTCAACCAGGCCCTGCAGGCGGGCTTGGCCTCTGCAAAAGACCAAGCCGCGGCGCACAAGCACCTGGCCTTCATTTATTGCACCAGCCAGCGGCAGGCCCAGTGCGAGGCCGCCTTCCGGGCGGCGCGTGCCGCCGACCCGGGTTTCGAACTGAGCAAGTCCGAGGCAGGACACCCCCTGTGGGGCCCGGTGTTCTTGAAGACCCGGCCCTGAAGGCGATGAGGCCCAGCGCCGGCGAGCGCTCACTCGCGCGGCGATAATGGTGGTTTTCCGGCTCGTCCCCAGCGGGACGGTGCTGGGCGCCATCGCACCATGCCCGCTTCCTCCGTCGATCCACCTCGCGTCGTCCATCGCCACCCGGTGCGCGTTTACTGGGAAGACACCGACGCCGGCGGCGTGGTGTTCTATGCGAACTACCTCAAGTTCTTCGAGCGCGCCCGCACCGAGTGGCTGCGCACACTGGGGTATTCGCAGGAAGCGATGCGACACGATCAGGGCGTGATGTTCGTGGTCACCGACACCGCGACCCGTTATCTGCAACCGGCCCGGCTGGATGATCTGCTCGAGGTCACGGTGGCGGTCCAGGCGGCGCGGGCCGCCTCGATGGTGATCGTGCAGCAGGCGTTACGCAATGGAACTTTGCTCGCCGAAGGTGAGATCAGAATCGGGTGCGTCGATGCCCGGACCTTCCGCCCGCAGCGCATCCCCAAGGAATTGTTTCAGGAACTCGAATGAACAACCAGGATCTGTCGATCATCCAGCTCATTCTGGAAGCCAGCCTCATCGTGCAGCTGGTCATGCTGCTGCTGGTCTTTCTCTCCTTGGCCAGTTGGACCGTGATCTTCGGCAAGTTCTTCGGGCTGGGCCGCGTGCGCGGGTTCAACGAGGAATTCGAGCGGGAGTTCTGGTCCGGCCGCAACCTCAATGACCTCTACAACCTCGCCATCGACAACCCGCGCAAGGGGGGGCCGATGGAGCGCATCTTCGCCTCGGGCATGCGCGAGTTCCTGAAACTGCGCGAGCGCCGTGTCAATGACGCCGGTGCGCTGCTCGACGGCGCGCGCCGGGCGATGCGCGCCAGCTTCCAGCGCGAGATGGATGCCATCGAGCACCACCTGTCCTTCCTGGCCACGGTGGGGTCGGTGGCCCCCTACATCGGGCTGTTCGGCACGGTCTGGGGGATCATGCACGCCTTCACCGGACTGGCCAACCTGCAGCAAGTGACCTTGGCCACCGTGGCGCCCGGCATCGCCGAGGCGCTGGTGGCCACGGCCATCGGCCTGTTCGCCGCCATTCCCGCCGTGATGGCGTACAACCGCTTCTCGCGTCAGATCGACCAGGTGGCCATCCGCATGGAGACCTTCATCGAGGAGTTCTCCAACATCCTGCAGCGCAATGTCGGTCAGCTCTCGCAGGGTGGGTCGGCAGGCGCTGCCCACTGAGCAGGAGCCCTTCATGCCTGCCGTCACTTCGCGCTCCGGATCCCGCCGCCGCACCATGAGCGAGATGAACATGGTGCCCTTCATCGACGTGATGCTCGTGCTGCTCATCATCTTCATGGTGAGTGCCCCGTTGATCACCACGGCTGTCGTGGACTTGCCCACGGTGGGCCGCGCCCAGACCGCCCCTCAGCGGGTGGTCGAGGTGGTCGTCGCGGCGGACGAAACCCTGCGCCTGCGCGTGGACGGCAAGGACGGCGCGCGCACCACCCTGCCGCGCCTGGAGCAGGAAGTGCGTGCCGCGATCCAGGGCGTGGACAACGCCCCCATCGTGATCTCGGCCGACCGAGGCGTGCGCTATGAGGCGGTGGTCAATGTGATGTCGCGCCTGCGTGCCGGCGGTTTCGAACGCGTGGGCCTGCTGGTGCGCCAGCAAGGCGGTTGACGCCCGAGGGAGCTGTTGAGCCCATGACCTCTTCCCGAGACCGTGACGACCTGCTGCCGCCCTCGCCTGACGCGCGTGGACGCGGGCTGGCGATTGCCCTGGGCATGCACGCGGCGTTGATCGGTGCCCTGGCCCTGGGTGTGAACTGGAAGTCCAGCGCGCCCGACGCCGTGGAAGCCGAGTTGTGGGCGGCCGTGCCCCAGGCCGCGGCTCCCCCGCCCGCTCCGGCACCCACACCCACTCCCGCGCCTGTGCCGCCGCCCCCCCCGCCGCCACCTGCACCGGCCCCCACGCCTGCGCCTGCGCCCCCACCACCGGCGCCCGACCGGGAAGCCGAGCTCGCCGTCGAGAAGCAGCGCAAGGAGGCCGAGGCCAAACGCCAGAGGGAAGTGCAGGAAGCCGAGCGCAAGAAGCGCGAGGAAGCCCAGCGCCGTGAGGCCGAGCGCAAGAAGCAGGAAGAAGCCGCGCGGCAAAAGCGAGAGCTCGCCGAGAAACAACGGCTTGAGCAGCAGCGCAAGGCCGAAGCCGAAAAGCGCCGTCAGGAAGAGGAAAAGCGCCTGGCCGAACTGCGCGAGGCGCAGATGCAACGCATCATCAGCCAGGCCGGCACGGGCACGCAGGCCACGGGCGCGGCCCAGGGCGGTGCTGCTGGAACGCCCTCGGCCGGCTATGCGGGCCGGTTGCGCGCGCGCATCAAGCCCAACATCATCTTCATCGACACCCTCACCACCAATCCGGCGGCCGAGGTGGAGGTGCGCGCTGCACCCGACGGCACCATCCTGGGCGCGCGGCTGGTCAAGTCCAGCGGCCATCCGGAGTGGGACCAGGCCGTCCTGCGCGCGATCGAGCGCACCGAAACCCTGCCCCGCGATGACAACGGGCGCGTGCCCTCTCCCATCCTCATCACCTTCCGACCGAAGGACTGAGCCTGCAGCCCTGGCGGGTCAGCGCAGCGACAGGGATCCGATCTCCAGCCCCTCGCGGTAGGACTCGACAAAAGCCCGATCGATCCGGTCTTTCCAGCGCCACACCCAGGCGCCGTGGGCAGACAACGGCCCCCAGCTGGCAAGCGCCGTGCCGTCGCCACAGGACAGCAGGGCCAGGGCCATGCGCTGAGGGCGGTAGGCACCAAGGGCCCGACCCGCCGCCCAGGCCCGCAGGTTGGCAATCAGCATCGGTGCCGCACGGACCGCGTAGACGCCGCTGCGCGGGTGGGGTGCGTCCACGCGACTGGCCACATCGCCCACCGCGAAGACCTCCGGGTGCGACACGCACTGCAGGGTGCTGCCCGTGGCAATGAAGCCGTCGGGCGCCAGGCGCAGGCCGCTCCCGGCCAGCCAGGCCGGCGGCTGCACGCCCAGTGCCACCACCGGCGCGTCACACGGCAGCCGGCTGCCTCCGGACAGACGCAACTGGCCGGGTTCGATCTCGACCACATCGTCGGTGATCACCGTGATGGCCCGGGACTTCAGCATGGACAGGGCCCGGTGGCGCAGGCCCCGGGAAAAACCGGGCAGCAGGCCGGCGTTGCCGGCCACCAGGGTGACGCGTGCCTGGGCCACCAGCGCGCGGCGCATCGCCAAGGCCAGCTCGAAACCCGCGGCGCCGCCGCCGATGAGCACCACCTGCAGGCCGGGCTGCCGCGCCGCGAGCGACTCGACCTGCGGCCACAGCTGCACGAAGTTCTGCAAGGGCCGAACGAACAGCGCCTGGTCACGGGCGCCGTCGATGAGGTCGCGCGACATCTCGCCCCCGGTGTCCAGGCTGAGCGCATCGTAGGCAAGTTCGGCCCCACCGGCGAGTCGAAGCTGGCGAGCTTCGGCACGCAGCGCGCTCACAGTGTCCAGCACCAGACGGACACCCGCACGGCGCGCCAGCGCGGCAAGGTCGATCTGGGCCTCTTCCGGCGCATAGCGGCCGGCAATCACGCCCGGCACCATGCCGGAATACCACTGAGTCGGCTGCGGCGTGACGAGGGTCACCTCGACCTCCGTCAGAGGCTGGGCCGCCAGAGCGGCCAGCACCTGGACATGGGCATGGCCGCCACCGGCCAGCACAAGTTGTTTCATTCGGATCCTCCCGGGCGATGCTGCAGGCCCCGCACGTAGGCGAGGGCCTGGCTGCCCGTGTTGTCGGTGTCGGCCCCCACCGCGATGGCGCGCAGCCGCGGGGCCTCGGTCGCCTCGTCGCCGAAGGCCCGCAGGAAATCGGCGGCCAGGTCGCGCGACTCGCGCTGCCACGGCGTGGGGGCGGCTTCGCTGCTGCGCAAGACCACATAGCGCACACGGCGGCTGTAGGCATTGTCGATCATCGTGCCGGCTGCCAGAGCGGTATCCCACACGTAGCACAGTGTGGCGGCCGGCAGGTCTTCGCCACTGCGCGAGCGGGCCAGCCGCAGCAACTGGCGCTCGACGAAGGGCACGCGCTCCAGCGCATGGTCGAACAGGGCGCAGACCTTCACGGCGGTGTCGTCACCGGCCTTGGTGCGCAGGTCGGTGGAGGCGGCGAAGCGCTCGACACGCCACTGCCACTGAAGCCGGCCGGGCACACTGTGGGTGGGATGCAGCAGGTTGCCATAGGAGGCCTGGGCCTCGATGCGCAGGCTCAGCGCGCCGTCCGACTCGACCAAGCTGTAGTGCGTGCGAGGGAGGGTCTGTGCGGGCAGGCCCGCGAAGCGCCAGGGCGGCAGCGGCTGAGCGCCGGGCGCGCCTGCCCAGGGGGTCAGGTCGGCGGCGGCCACCCCGGCAGCGCCCAGCCCCAGGGTCATCGGCAGGAGGGTTCGCAACAGCAAGGAACAGGGGCGCATGGCAGGCAGAGTCAGCGGCGGCGGCAAAGTTCAGCCGCCGCAACAATCACTCACCACGTCGCCAGGCGTGATAGCGCGCCACCCAGCGCAGCAGGGCCTCGGGCTTGTGAGCCTTCTTCCACTCGCCCGCGGCGTACTTGTTGGCCTCTGCAAGGGTGGGATAGACATGGATGGTGCCGAGGATCTTGTTCAGCCCCAGCCCGTGCTTCATCGCCAGCACGAATTCAGCCAGCAGGTCGGCCGCATGTTCACCGACGATGGTCGCGCCCAGGATACGATCCTTGCCCGGGACGGTGAGGACCTTGACGAAGCCATGGGCCTGGCCGTCGGCGATGGCCCGGTCGAGATCGTCGATGCCATAGCGCGTGACCTCGAAGGCCACGCCCTGGCGACGGGCCTCGTCCTCGCTCAGGCCCACCCGGGCCACCTCGGGGTCGGTGAAGGTGGCCCAGGGGATGACCGAGTAGTCGGCCTTGAAGGTCTTGAGCGATCCGAAGAGTGCATTGACCGCGGCGTACCAGGCCTGGTGCGCCGCGGTGTGCGTGAACTGGAAGGGGCCCGCCACATCGCCGGCGGCGTAGATGTTGGGGTAGAGGGTCTCGAGGTAGTCGTTGGTCTCGATGACGCGGCCGGTGGGGATGCCCAGGGCTTCGAGGCCGTGGCCTTGCAGACGCGCCACACGACCGACGGCGCAAAGGATCTCGTCGCCCTCGATCACGATCTCCCGGCCTTCGTGCTCGGCGATGAGGCGTTTCCCGTCGGGGCCTGGCTCGCAACGCAGGGCGCGGTGGGCGGTGAGCACGCGCACGCCGTCGCGCTCAAGCGCAGCCTGCACCAGGCGGGCGGCATCCTCATCCTCCTTGAGCATCAGGCGCGGCGCCATCTCGACTTGGGTGACTTCGGCCCCCAGCCGTGCAAAGGCCTGGGCCAGCTCGCAACCGATGGGCCCGCCGCCCAGCACGATGAGGCGGCGCGGCAGCGCGCGCAGGGTCCACAGGGTGTCGGACGTGAGACAGCCCATCTCCTTCAAGCCCGGCAGGTCAGGCACGAAAGGTTCGGCGCCCGTGGCCAGGATCACCGCACGGGTGGTCAGGGTCTGGACCGATCCGTCCTCGCGGGTGATCTCCACCGTCCACGGGTTGACGAGCCGGGCGTGACCCTGCATCACGTCCACGCCCAGGCCGGTGTAGCGGGCCACCGAGTCGTGCGGCTCGATCTCGGCGATGACACGCTGCACGCGGCCCATCACCTGGGTGAAGTCGATCGCCGGCGGCGTGTCGGCGAGGCCGTAGCGCGAGGCCTGGCGCATCTGGTGGGCCAGCTTGGCCGAGCGGATCAGGGCCTTGCTCGGCACGCAGCCATAGTTCAGGCAGTCGCCGCCCATCTTGTGGCGCTCGACCAGCGTGACCTTGGCGCGCACGGTGGCGGCGATGTAGGCCGACACCAGACCGGCCGCGCCAGCGCCGATGACGACCAGGTTGCGGTCGTAGCGGCGCGGGCGCACGCTGCGCCAGCGCGCATAGACACGGCCGCGCTGCACCGCGCCCAGGACGCGCCGGGCGGCCCAGGGGAACACCCCCAGCAGCACGAAGGAGCCCACCAGGGCCGGCGACAGGATGCCTGCCAGCGAGTCGATCCGCGCGAGCTGGGTGCCCGCGTTCACATAGACCACCGTGCCGGCCAGCATGCCGAGCTGGCTCACCCAGTAGAAGGGCCAGGCCTTCATGCGGGTGAGGCCCATCGCCAGATTGATGATGAAGAAGGGCACGATCGGTACGAGGCGCAGCGTGAAAAGGTAGAAGGCGCCGTCGCGCTCGATGCCGGTGTTGATCTGCGCCAGCCGCGTGCCGAAACGCTGCTGCACGGCCTCGCGCAGCAGGTAGCGCGCCACGAGGAAGGCCAGCAACGCGCCGATGCTGGAGGCGAACGAGACGATCACCGTCCCCGCCACAAGACCGAAAAGCGCGCCGCCGGCCAGCGTGAGCACGGCCGCCCCCGGCAGCGACAGCGCCGTGACGGCCAGGTAGACGAGGAAATAGGCCCCCACCAGCACGATGGGGTCACGCTGGTAAAGATCGGCCAGGGCGGCCTGCTGGCGCTTCAGCTCTTCGAGGCTGAGGTAGCGCTGCAGGTCGAAGGCGAAGAAGGCCATGCCGCCGGCAAGCACCAACAACAGCAGCAGGAGCTTGCGTCGATTCATGGCGTTTCCTTCTTCGAAGAAGTTGTGTGGTTGAACATCTGCCAGCCGGCCGCGATGCGTGTGGCCAGGGTGAGCCCGCACAGCGCGGCAAAGCCATAGGCCCACCAGGCGAAGTGCTGCGGCCACAGGCACATCAGCGCGAAGCAGATCAGGGTCTCGGTCGCTTCGGTGAAGCCGCCGAGGTAGTAGAAGCCCTTTTGCGGGTAGGCCTCGCTGCGCAGGCCCTGGCGTTCAGCCAGCACCGCAAACGCGAGGAAGCTGCTGCCGGTGCCGATGAAGGCCGCCAGCAACACCGCGGCGGGCAGGGCGTTGGCCGGCGGATCGGCCAGGGCAAAGGCCAGCGGGATGCTGGCGTAGAAGAGGAAGTCGAGCGTGATGTCGAGGAAGGCCCCTCGGGGCGTGGGCCGGGTCAGGCGGGCGAGTGTGCCGTCCAGACCATCGCACAGGCGGCTCAGGAGGATCAGTGCGAGGCCGAGCAGGGGTTGCGACCCGGCAATCGCCACCGCCCCCGCCACGCCGATGGCAAAGCCGCTCCAGGTGACGGCATCCGCTCCCAGGCCGGCACGATGCAGCCCGCGAGCCAGGCGGTGCAGCAGGGGCTGCAGCAGGCGAAGCGCGACACGGTCAAGCATCATGCACCTCCGCAGGGTCCAGGGTCAGGACGCGGGCGCCCTCGGGCACGTCGGCCGCGTCGTGGGTCACCAGCACCGTGGGAATGGCGGCCTCTCTCGCCTGCGCAAACACGAAGGCGCGAAAGCGCGTGCGCAGGGCCACGTCCAGGCGCGAGAAGGGTTCATCGAGCAGCAAGGCTTCGGGCCGGGCCAGCAAGGCACGCAGCACCGCCACGCGCGAGCGTTGTCCGCCCGAGAGTTGATGAGGCTGGCGATCGCCCAGGCCGGCCAGCTCCGCCCGTGCCAGGGCGGCCTGGGCGCGGGTCACCCGTTCGGCGCTCGGCCCGGCCGGCAGGGCGAACAACAGGTTCTCCATGGCCGAGAGGTGAGGAAAGAGCAGATCGTCCTGGAAGAGGATGCCCACGCGGCGCTGGGCCAGCGGCAAGGTATGGATTTCGCGCCCGTTCAGGCAGGCCCTCCCGCGCGCCTGCAAGGCCGGCGGCAGGGTGCCGCACAGCCAGGCCAGCAGGCTGGACTTGCCCGATCCGCTGGGACCCATCACGGCCAGCACCTCGCCCGGCCCGATGGTGGCGCTCAGATCGTCGATCAGGAGGCGCGGGCCCAGCCGCAGGCTCACATGGTCGAGGACGAGGCTCACGCGCGCTCCTTTCTTGCGGCGCGATGCCCGATCCAGGCGGCCCCGGCGAAAGCCAGCACCGGCACCAGCATCTGCAGGGCCGCGAAGGCCGCCATGGTGTGACGCTGGCCTCCGGCGGCCAGGGTGAGGGCCTCGGTCGTGACCGTGGGCACACGCCCCGCCCCGAGGAACTGGGTGGGCAGGAACTGCGCCACGCTCACCGCCACCCCCACCGCCCAGGCGGCCGCCAGGGGTGCGCGCAACAGCGGCAGCTTGATGCTCCACCAGTGACGCCACTCGCTGCCGCGCAGCGACACGGCCACCTGGCGGTAGCGCTCGTCATAGGCGCGATAAGCCGGCGCCAGCGCCACCCACACATAAGGCAGCACGAAGATGCCATGCGCCCAGGCCACCACCCACCACCGTGCGTCCAGGCCCAGCTCGAGCGCTCCGCGGTAGAGCCCAAGCGTCAGCAGCAGCGAGGGCAGCACCATCGGGGCATACACGGCCGGTGTACATCGCCAGTCCCACCACCGCGGAGTGGCTTCCATCCAGGCCATCACCAGCAAGGCTGCGATCGACGACGACACAAGCGCCAGACCCAGGGTGTGGCCGAGGATCACCGGGCTGCGCAGCACCTGCTCCCAGGCCTGGGCCGTCCAACGTGGCGGGACAAGATCGGGAAAGGGCCAGACGCCGACGAAGGACACCCCCAGCACCGCCAGCATCACCAGGGCGTACAGCCCGACGCCCGCGCCAAGCAGGGCGGGGCCGGCCGGCGACGCGGTCGTCGAGGAGCCTCGCCCGCCCTGGGTGGCGCGGCGTCTGCGCCAGCCCCGCGACAACCGCCAGACCAGTGCCGCGGCCAGCATGCTCAGCAGCCACACCGCGCTCAACACGCCCACCGCCGCTGCGCCCTGGGCTTGGCGTTCGGGAGAGGCCTCGAGCAACCACTGCCAGGCCAGCACACCCAAGGTGGGCGGCGTGGTGGGCCCCAGCACCACCGCCATGTCCACGGCCGTGTAGCCGTAGGCCAGCACGGCCGCCAAAGGCCAGGCGAGGCGGGGCAGCAACTGGGGCCACAGCAGGCGATGCCAGGCCTGCACCGGCCCATAGCCCATCGACGCGGCTACGGTCAGTTCGCGCTGCAGGCGCGCGCCCTCCCGGCCCTGGTGCAACAGCGCCGCCGCGTTCCACAGCAGGTAGGGCACCTCCTTGGCCACCAGCGCCACCAGCAGCGCCAGCCCCCAGCCATCGTTCACCGTGGGCCAGAGCGGCGGGGCGTCCCAGCCGGCCCAGGGGGCGGCCAGGCGCATCAACACGCCGCTGGGCATCACCAGCAGCGCCAGGCCGATCGCGAAGGCCAGGTGCGGCAACGACAGCACCGGCCCCAGCGCACGCATCATCCAGGCCCACCCCCGGTGGCCATGCAGGCGAGGCACCCACCACATCACCACCGCCAGGGCCAGCACAGTGCTGCCCAGGCCCGTGGCCAGGCTGAGGCGCAAGGCGGGCAGGAACTGCGGGTCGGCCCACAGGGCCCGCCATCCGTCGGCCGATACCGCCTCAGCCGCCGCCGAAGTCAGCGCCACCGCCAGGGGGACGGCAAACAGCACGACCGCTGGCAGGCCCAGCCACAGCCTGTTCAGGGACGGCAGCGCCGGGCTCACACGCCGTAGCGCCGCGTCCATTCGCGCTCGATGGGTTCAACCCAGCTCGCATGCGGCTCGGGCCAGGCCGGCGCCGGCTCGCGCACCCCCCCGGGCGCGTCGGCCCCGCTGAAATGGACGCGGTCGGCCGGGCTCAGGCGATCCAGCGCGAGCACCGTGGGGTCGCCCCAGTGGCGGATGTCGGCCTTGCGGCCCTGGGCCAGGGGCGAGAGCAGGAAGTTGATCATCACCTGGGCCCCCTCCCTCGCACGCGCGTTGAAGGGAATGGCGATGAAGTGCGTATTGCCCAGGGTGCCGCGCCGGTGCTGCCAGCTCACCACCGTCTTGGGCAGGAGGCCTTGGGCGATATGGTTGGCTGCAGCGTTGGGGTTGAAGGTGAGGGCAATCCACAGCTCGCCATCGCCCAGCATCTGCCGCAAGGCCGTATCGTTGGCCGGGAATTGCCGGCCACCACGCCACAGGTGGCGATGGTGGGCATCCAGCCAGGCCCACAGGGGTGCCGTGACCTCGGCAAAGGCCTCGGGCTGCATCGGACGCTCCAGCACGCGGCGGTCGGCGAGGCTTTCCATCAGCACCTGCTTGAGGAAGGTGGTGCCATGGAAGCTGGGCGGACGGGGATAGGTGAAGCGGCCCGGGTGCCGCATGATGAAGGCACCCAGTTCCTCCAGGCTGCGCGGTGGCGAGGGCACGCGCCGGCTGTCGCCGAAGAAGGTGAGCTGGGCCATGCCCCAGGGGGCCTGCATGCCCTCGACAGGCTCCGAGAAGTCGATGCGTGTGGTCGGCTTGCCGTCGACATCCACCCCCCGGTGGCTGGGCAATGCCTCGGCGAAGGGCCCGAAGAGCAGGCCCTCGCGCTTCATCGCCAGGAAGTTCTCGCCGTTGATCCACACCGCATCGACACTGCCGTCGCGCAAGCGGCCGGCCTGCTTCTCGGTGCGCACGCGCCGCACCACCTCGGCGGTGTCGGTGATCTTCACGTGCTCGAGCCGCACGCCATGGCGGCGCATCAGCTCGGCACCGGCCCATTGCAGGTAGGCGTTGATCAGGTCGCTGCCAGCCCAGGCGTTGAAGTGCACGGTCTGGCCTTGGGCGGCGCGTTCGACGGCCGCCCAGTCGTCGCGGGCCCAGGCCGGGGGGATGATGCCCAGCAGGGGCAGGCTCAGCAGGTGGCGGCGGTTCGGTGTCATCAGTCGTGTTGCAGCATCCAGGCGTGCTTTGGCGTGCGAGAGCCGCAGTCTAGGCGGCTGGGCTCACTTGCGCGGTCTGACGGGTCATTCGCACCGTTGGCGCGAAAGGTTACATGCCCACCACGTGCATGCGTTCAGCGGCGCCCGGCAGCCGACTCGGCCCAGGGCTCCCGCGAAGTCCCGAATCCCGAGAGGCCGCCAGTGGAGGCGAACAGGCGTGAATCGAGCCGGCTCGACAGCACCTCGGGCGAGGCATAGAAGCGCAGGCGGTTACGGCCCGCGCGCTTGGCTTCGTACAGGGCCTCGTCGGCCTGATGCAATAGGTCCACCAGGTCGACCTGCTGGTCCTCCAGCATGGCGGCCGAGGCATAGGCCACGCCGATGCTCATCGTGCAGCGCAGGAAACTGCGGCCGGTGTCGATTTCGAGGGTTTCGAAACTGTGTCGCAAGCGCTCGGCGAACACCCGCGCGCCGGGGACGTCGGTGCCTGGCAGGACAAGACAGAACTCCTCGCCCCCAAGGCGGGCGAACAGATCGGTCTCCCGCTTGGCGCGGTGGGCCAGGGCCGCCAGGGCCTTGAGCACGAGATCACCCACCTGGTGGCCGTGCTCGTCGTTGACCTTCTTGAAATGGTCGATGTCGAGGACCAGCACCGTCACCGACTGGCCCAGCTGGGCGGACAGGCCCATCAAGCGACTGCTGCGATCCTCGAAACCACGCCGGTTCAAGGCCCCGGTGAGGGGATCGCGCACGGCCTGGGCCCGCAGGCGCTCGGCAAGGCGGAAGTTCACCAGCAACACGAGCAGCAACGCCATCGTGCCCGATGCGACGAAACTCAGGATCAGCAGCCATGCGTTGGCTTGCGGCAAGGCTTCTCGCCAGCCAGATTCGCCGGCACGCGCCAGCAGAAGGCCGCGCACCCACCACCCCGCCGCCAGCACACTGGCGCTGAGCAGGATTCCGATGTGTATGGCCTTGAAACCAGGCCGCATGCCGCGCCAAGCGATCAGTCCGACGAGCAGCCAAGTCAGACCAGCCACGGCCGACATCCACAGCAAGCTGTGGAGCGGACGTCCCAGGGCCTCGAATACCAACGCCACGGCCGCCGCGATCACGACGCCTCCCTGCAGGCGCTTCAGTCGGGCCGGCGCGCCACGGAACCTTCTCAGCCCCTCGCCCAGCATGCCGATGCCCAGCACCAGCACACCGGAAGCCGCCACGTAGAGGATCCGCCACACCCACCCCGTCTGCAGGGTGGTCACGCCGGCGACCGCCATGCCGGCCAGCACCAAGGCCAGCGCCCGCATCCACATGTCTGGCCCCTGCTGATCAGGGGCCACCCGGCGCAGCATGTAGATCAATGCCAGCGACATCATCGAAAGAAGGACCAGCGCCAGCAGCAAGGCCCAGTATTGCGAGACCCCGAGGCTCATGCGGCCCCCTCTGCCAGGAGGCCGCCCGTCTGCGCGGGCCCGGCCCGCGTTGCAGGGGCTGCCATCACACAGCGGTTGCGGCCCTGGCTCTTGGCCTCGTACAAGGCCGCATCGGCATGCGCCAGCATGTCGGTCCACGCCGCATCGGCGGGGGCGGCGCACGCGATTCCCACACTCATCGTGAGCTTCAACGGATTCGTGCCGCCCACGAGGAAGCGGTGAGCCTCCACCCGGGCCCGCAGACGCTCGGCCTCGCGCAGCGCGGCGGCATTCTCGGACCCCGGCAGCACGACGACGAATTCTTCTCCTCCAAGCCGGCCCACCAGGTCGCCTTGAGGTAGAGCCTCCGACAGGCACTGCGCGAACTGCCTGAGCACCTCGTCGCCAGCGCCATGGCCATGTGTGTCATTCACCCGCTTGAAGTGATCGATGTCGCACGCCAGAACCCCCACCGGACGGCCGACGCGCTTGGCGAAGGACAGTACCGTGGCGACCGCGTCGTCCAGCCCCCTGCGGTTGAACACGCCTGTCAGCGGGTCGCGGATGGTCAGCTGCAGCAAGGCTTCGTTCATGCGGGCCGTCATCAGCAGCACCAACCCGCAGATCACGGCGAGCACCGACAGCGTGGTGACCATGCTCGCAAGGCGCACGAAAGGATCCGCCCAGACGGGATTTACGGGCAAGACAAGCACGATGAGGCGCAGCAGGGCCAGGCCCGCAATGAGCCCGCAAGCGGCCTGCAGAAAGATCCTCACCGCCCGCAAAGACGGTGCATCCACCGTGCGAAGGCTCCACACCGCGGCGCCCATCAACAAGGCAATGCCCACCACCCGGATCCCGAGGCGGCCCTCGGGGCTGGGAAACAGGGCCACGAACACTGCCGAAAGCACCATGCCGGCGAACACCACGGCGCCGGCCATCACCCAGGGCTGACCGAGGCGCAGGTACTGCCTCAAGCCGATGAGCAGCAAGGCATAGCCCGACAAGAGCAAAGGCTCCCGCAGCATCAGCAACAGCGCTGGAAGGTCTTCCCCCCGGCCGACCAGGGCGCTGCCCACGCCCAGTGGGAAGAAGGCCAGCGCCCAGTAGCCCGCACCGTCGGCATCGGGCACGTGGGGGATGGTGAGCACCAGCACGAGCGCCAGTAGCAGCCCGAGGACGGCACTGGCGAGGGCGACGATGGAGAAGTCCAAGCGTTTGCGGTCGGAAGAAACACGACAGGTGTCAGACGCACGACGCGCCCACGACAGTATGCCAAGCGCCGGCAGGACCGGGCAAGAAGCGCAGCGGGCTGCAATCCCCGGAATTGCCAGGTCACGACATCCCTGTTCTGGCCTTGGCCGGCTCACGCCAGCAGGCATAGTCGCGAGCATCGGCTGGGGCGGTGCGCCCGCGGCTGCACCCGAGGCCCACGCACATGACCACCGACACCCTGCCGATGCCCTTTGTCGACGAGCCCATACGGCCGGCACGCGAAAAGTCACGCCATGCCGCCTTCAAGTGGCCCACCCCGCCCTACGCCGCCTACCCGGCCGCCGTCGAGCAGCAGCAGCCGATGGAGTGCGACATCGAAGGGCTGAACAATCGGCTGATCTCGGGTCGCCTGATCTTCTTCGTGCCGGACGAAAGCCTGGCGTATGTGCAGGTGCCGCCGGCGCGCACAACGATCACCCTGCGCTTCGAACAGTTCCGTTCGCTGGCCTTGCGTGAGGTCCTGCCCGCACAGTCCCTGCTGGGCGAGGATCTGCACAACGGCTTGCTGGAAGCGCGGCCCCGCAGCTCGTATCGCGTGCAGATGCGCCAAGGCAGTATGCTGGCGGGAGAGACCGTGGGCCACGTGGAGACCGATGCAGGTCTGTTCCTCTTTCCCCCGGCCGACGAGCACGGCGGCGTGCGCCGACTCTTCGTGCCGCGCTCGGCCTACGAGCGCGTCGAGATCGGGCCGCGCATTGGCGAGGTGCTGGTGGCCCAGAACGCAGCCACCACGCAGCAGGTGGAAGACGCCGTTCGGGAGCAGGAGGCCTTGCGCGAGCGCAAGCTCGGCGACATCCTGCTTACGCGCAAGATTGTCGAACCCGGCACGCTGAAGACCGCTCTGGAGCAGCAGTCGCGCATGCCCATGGTCCGCATCGGCGAGGCGCTCGTCTCGCTGGGTCTGGTCACGCCCGAGCAACTCGACGGTGCCCTGGAGCAGCAGCAGGCCGATCGCAGCGTGCCGCTGGGCGAGCTGCTGGTGCGCATGAACCTCGTCTCGCGGCAGGATCTGCAGACCGCCCTGGCCCACAAGATGGGCTACCCGCTGGTGGACGTGTTGAACTTCCCCACCGATGCGCAGGCCTTGCGCAAGATCCCCTATGCCATGGCCGCGCGTCTGGAGGTGCTGCCGCTGGCAATGTGGGACGGTCGCCTGGCCGTGGCCATGGAAGACCCCTCGCAGCGCAAGACGATCGAAGAGCTGGAGTTCGTCAGCCAGCTCAAGATCGTGCCCGCCCTCGCGCAGGTGGGGAGCCTGGAATCGGCCATCCGGCTGGCCTACGAGAAGATCGGCACCGACGTATGGGCCCTGAACGCCCAGCTCGCCCCCATCGAGTTCGAGCCCGAGTCCGCTGGCAGCCTCGTCCAGTCGCTCGAGAAGGACAGCACTTCCAAGGGCGACGACGGTTTCGAGGAGCCGCAGATCGAGCAGTCGGACAACTCGCTCGTGAAGCTGATCAACACCATGATCGTCGACGCGCACGCGCAGGGGGTGTCCGACATCCACATCGAGTGCTACCCGGGCCGTGAAAAGCTCAAGGTGCGCTTCCGCAAGGACGGCCTGCTGCAGCCTTACCTGGAGCTGCCGCACACGTATCGCAGCGCCCTGATCGCGCGCATCAAGATCATGTGTGACCTCGACATCTCCGAGCGCCGCAAGCCGCAGGACGGCAAGATCAACTTCGCGCGCTTCATGCCCGGCCAGCGGCTGGAACTGCGCGTGGCGACCATCCCCACGAACAACAACCTCGAAGACGTGGTGATGCGCATCCTGGCTTCGGCCAAGCCCATCCCGCTCGACCAGCTCGGCATGGCCTCGGACAACCTGTCGAACCTGAAGCAGGCGATGGAGCGGCCCTACGGTATGGTGCTGTGCGTGGGCCCCACGGGTTCAGGCAAGACCACCACGCTGCATTCGGCGCTCAGCTACATCAACGTGCCTGAGCGCAAGATCTGGACCGCCGAGGACCCGGTGGAGATCACCCAGCCGGGGCTGCGCCAGGTGCAGGTGAACCCCAAGATCGACTGGACCTTTGCCAAGGCCCTGCGCGCCTTCCTGCGCGCGGACCCGGACGTGATCATGGTGGGCGAAATCCGCGACCAGGAGACCGCGCAGATCGCGGTCGAAGCCTCGCTGACCGGCCACCTCGTGCTGTCGACGCTGCACACCAACAGCGCACCCGAAACCGTCACCCGCCTGCTCGACATGGGCATGGACCCCTTCAACTTCGCCGACTCGCTGCTGGCTGTGCTGGCCCAGCGCCTGGTGCGTCGTCTGTGCAACGAATGCCGCATCCACCGCCCGGCCACCGAGGAAGAGATCGAGGAATGGCTGGCCGACTACCTGCACGTGGGCCCGAAGGACGACCCGCGCTTCACCCGCGAGGCCGTGCTGAACGGCTGGATCGAGCGCTACGGCCGCGACGGTCGACTGATGCACCACGACAGCCCGGGCTGCGAGAAGTGCCACCACACCGGCTTCCGCGGCCGCGCCGGGCTGCACGAACTGATGATCGTCACCCGGGAGCTGCGGCACCTTATCCAGACCGGCGCACGCGCCGAGGAACTGCAGCGCCGCGCTCTCGGCGAAGGCATGCGCACCCTGCGACAGGACGGCATCCTCAAGGTGCTGGCCGGCGTGACCACGCTGGCCGAGGTGCGCGCGACCAGCAACGCGTAGGCGGCAGGCGCTTTCAGCCCAGCCAGCGTTGAAGCTGGCGCTCGCCGGCGGCTGAGAATTGCACCACACGCGAGCCGGGCTGCCGCTCGGCCCAGCCCAGCTCCGACAGACGCTGCAGCAGGGCTGCGCCGAGCGCACCGGCCAGGTGATGGCGCCGCTCGCTCCAGTCCAGGCAGGCGCGGCACAGGCTGCGGCGGCCGGCCTGCAAGGTCTCGATATCCAGCCCCCATTCACTCAGGGCGGCCTGACCTGCAGGAGTGAGACGCAAGGCCTGCGGCTCGCCCTGCAGCCATCGTTTGTGCCGCAGGGCTTCGTACACCCGCACCCCTTGCTCACCCGCGAGATGGTCGTAGCAGACCCTCGCGTGGCGCAGGGCCGGTTCGCGCGGACCGCTGCGCGCGCGGACGGCTCCGGTGCGAAAAGCCACGCCCATCAGCGATTCAAGAAGGTGCGCCACGTCAGGGTCGGCGAGGCGAAAGTAGCGATGGCGCCCCTGGGCTTCCACCGCCAGCAGCCCAGCGTCCAGCAGCTTGGTGAGGTGGGCACTCATCGTGGCCTTGCCCACGCCGGCCATCGCGCCCAGTTCGGTGGCGGTGAGCGCGCGGTCGGCCATCAGCGCCGTCAGCACCTCGGCACGGGCATGGTCGCCGATCAGCGCAGCGATGCGGGCGATGCTGGGTCCGTCTTTCATGGTTCGATCGTAGACGAACCATTCAGGCCACACAAGCGGCGACGATGTCGCCTGTCCCTTTCACATGGAGTCCACCATGCCCCTGACCTGTTTCATCCGCTACGAGATCGACCCCTTCCAGCGCGACGCCTTCCAGGCCTACGCCGAACGCTGGGGCGAGATCATTCCCCGCTGCGGCGGCAACCTCATTGGCTACTTCCTGCCTCACGAAGGCAGCAATGTCGAGGCCTGGGGACTGATCAGCTTCGAGAGTCTGGCCGCCTACGAAGCCTACCGGGCGCGGCTCAAGACCGACGACCAAGGGCGCGCCAATTTCGCGTTCGCGCAGGAACACCGCTTCATCCTGAAGGAAGAGCGCCGCTTCCTCCTCGGCGTGGCGGGCACCCTGGCACGACCCGCTCGAAGCGAGGAGCCCTGGGCATGATTGCTGTGATCTTCGAGGTCGAACCGCACCCGCACGGCCACACGCCCTATCTCGATCTGGCGTCGGCCTTGCGGCCCGAACTGGAAGGCATCGACGGCTTCCTGTCCATCGAACGCTTCGAGAGCCTCAGTCAACCCGGCAAACTGCTGTCCTTGTCCTTCTGGCGAGACGAGGTCGCCGTGGCCGAGTGGCGGCACAGAGATGCGCACCGCCGTGCCCAGTCGGTCGGGCGCCACCGCCTCTTTGCCAACTATCGCCTGCGCGTGGCCCAGGTGCTGCGCGACTACGGCGCCCATGAGCGCGATCAGGCGCCACCCGATTCACAGCAGGTGCATGAGGCGCCCTGAATGGTTCAGCCGAGTTCGGTGTGGCGCTCGCTGATCTCATGTCGTGGATGGCGTCGCCCGATTCCACGTGGCCGCCCGGCAACTACGGATATCACTTCACGACAACCCATCCTCAGGACACCGGACATCCACTTTCAGGTGCGCGCACAAACCGCGCGCCCGCCGGGCTCCACGCGGCATCCCCCGTCTGCGCGAGGTGCAGTTCGGCGCCGGCGGCCACCCACAGCCAGGGGCTGGCGGCCGCCGCCCCGCCCTGCAGGGCCACGAGCCGTGTCCCATCGATGCGTCCCAACAGATTCAGCGCCGCCTCGCCCGAGCGGCTGAGGCTGGCGTCGAAGCGCTGGTGCTGCTGGCGCACCGTGAGCTGCAGCCGCTGCTGGGCCCCGGTGCCGCACCACACGCCATTCACCCGGGCAGGCACCACCCACAGGTACAGGCGGCTCAGTTTTTCCCGGCCCACGGGCTTGTCGGGCACCTCCACCGTGCGACTGGCATCGGGCAGCCAGTCGCCCAGGTCCCAGTCGTGCGAGACGATGCGGGTGCCGGGCGCAAGCTGCTGAAGGCGGGGGCGCAGTGCAAGATTCACTTCCGGCAGCAGGTACATCGTGATGACCGTGGCGGCGCTGAGGTCGGTCGTGAAGAGGTCCTGCACGCGGAACTCGGTGCGCTGCGCGACCCCGGCCCGGCGCGCATTCACGATGCTGAGCGCCACCAGATCGGGCACGATCTCCACGCCAAGGCCGCTGGCCCCAAAACGCTTCGCCGCCGTGATCACGATGCGGCCATCCCCCGAGCCGAGGTCGATGAGATGATCGGACGCGCCGACCCCGGCCAGGTCCAGCATGGCCAGGGTGACATCGTCGGGCGTGGTGATGAACGGCACCTCTTCGACCGGCTGGGCGTGCACCGCAGGCCCGGCCCAGGCCAGGGCCCAGGTCAGGCTCAGGGCACGCACGCCATGCATCAGGGCGGTTCGCAAACGGGGCATCTTGGGTTCGGTCGAAGTTGGCGACACCCGACCATACCAAGACCCGCAAGACCCCAGGGACTCAGCCGCCGCCGCGCTGCATGTAGAGGTCAAAGTAGCGCATGAAGCCGAAGCGCTCGGATTCGCTCACGCCTTCGAAACGGAACGCCACGGCCAGCCGCGGCAGTTGCACCAAAGCGATCCGTCGAGGCGGCAAGGACTGCCATCGCAGATGCAACGAACCGGCCCCCACCGCCACCTTGGCCCAGGACGGGCCGGTCTCCAGACGCGCGCCCCCGACGGCCCCGGGCAGCCACCCCAGCCACTCGGCTTCGGTGCAGCCCATCTCGCGCTCGAAGGCTTCCTGATAACTGGACTGCATGCGTGTCACCCGCCCGCGATGGGCGGCCAGATGGCCAGCACGTCTCCCTCTTGCAGCCGACGGCTGGCACGCGCCTCGGGCGGCACATACACCCCGTTGACCAGCACGAGATGCACCAGCTTCATCGGCAGGTTGAATGGCGCGACGATGTCGGCGATGCTTGCATCAGGCTCGATGTCGAGTTCGATCCGGTTGTCACTGCGGGCCTGCGGCGGCAGGTAGTCGGTGAGGGTGGCGTAGAGCTTGAAGGTGATCTTCATGGACACATCATGCCGCAGCCTTCAACCTGGCGACCTGCCACTGGTGCTGCGACTGTGCGCAGGCCAGATACGCTTCCATGAGGCGCGTCGGCTCGCGCAGCAGGCGTTCCTTCCATTCGCCCAGGCGGACCCTCCCCTCGACAAGCCCCCGCATCACGCCCACGTGGTCGGTCCAGCCAATGCTGTTGCACCCCACCAGTCGATCGCCATCGAACTGCAGGCTCAGGTGTTTCCACCCCGCCTCATCGGTGAGCTCGACCCGGTCGCCGCCAGGCACTCCCTGCCAATCACCAAAGCTCGCGCTGATGAGCCCCAGCGTGTCGAGCACGTTGATCTGCGTCACGCCCTTGAGCGTGGCCACCTTGCCGGCCATGTTCATGGCAGCCACGTAGGCCTGGTCGGCTGCGTTGGGCTGGATGGCGCTGACGATGGGCTTGCCCGTCACCACATCCAGGGCCTCGGCGCAATCACCGGCGGCGTAGATGCCGGGCACGTTGGTCTGCATGTGTTCGTCGGTCAGCACACCCTGCAGGCACGTGATGCCGGAGTTTTCGAGGAAGCCGATGTTCGGTTTCACCCCGGTCGCACTGATGACCAGGTCCACGCTCAGGTGCTGCCCGTTGGACAAGCGAACCTTCAGCGGCGTGCCACTGTCGATGGCTTCCACGCGTGTGCCGGTGAAGACCGTCACACCCTGGGACTCCACCCAGCGCTTGATCATGCCGCCGGCCGTGGGGCCCATCATGCGCGGTACCATACGGTCGCCCATCTCCACCACGGTGAGCTGCACGCCCCGCATGGCGAGGGCTTCCATGATGATGCAGCCGATGAAGCCGGCCCCCATCTGCAGCACACGTGCGCCTTTCACGGCGAGGCGCTCGATGGCCCGGGCGTTCTCCAGCGTCCAGCACGGGTGCACACCCGGCAGGTCCATACCGTGAATGGGCGGTCGGGCCGGACTGGAGCCTGTGGCGATCAGCAGCGTGTCGAAGCCGACCACGCTGTCGTCATCGAGCGTGAGGCGGCGCGCGGCAGTGTCGATCCGCTTGGCTCGCTGCTGACGCACCTGGATGTTGAGCCGCTGGAAATGATCCGGCGCCTTGCGCAGGTAGGTGCCCGGCTCGCCGATGTTGCCGATCAGCAGGTAGGGAATGGCCATGCGCGAGTACGGAGGCTCGCGCTCGTCGCCGATCAGGACGATCTCGTCGCGTGGGGCCTGCTTGCGCAGGGTTTCGGCGGCGATCACACCGGCCGGGCCGGCACCGAGGATGACGTGCTTCATCGTGGGCTCCAAAACGAAGGGCGGCGCCAGCGCGCTGGGCCGCCCCCGGGGTCAGACTGCGGCGATCACAGGCCCAGGCGGGCGCGCGTCTCCGGCTTGAGCTGGCCGTTGGCGTCCCAGCCGCGCACCTCGTAGTACTTCGGCAGCATCTCCGGCAGCTTGCTGGTCAGGCCCTTGGCCGGTCCGGTCTTGACCGCTTCGGTCATCAGGCGCTTGGGCAGCGTGTCGTCCTTGGCGGTGAAGCCGGCCTTGTTGTTGAAGTCGCGCTCCATGTTCCAGATGCGCTCGCCCACCTCGTTGAGGTACTCCAGCGAGAACTCCTCGCCGCAGGCCGCCGCCACCTGGGGCTGGACGTCGGCCAGACCCCAGGCGAAGCTGGTGAAGATGCAGATACCCGCCGAGTCGAAGACGGCCGTGGCGTCCTGGAAGGCCTTGACGAGTTCCGGCTTGCCGTCGGCCACCAGCGGATCGGTCTTGACCGGAATCCCCAGCACCTCGGAGGCGACGGTGTAGCCGCGCAGGTGGCAAGCTCCCCGGTTGCTCGTGGCATAGGCCAGGCCCATGCCCTGGATGCCGCGGCCGTCATAGGCCGGGAATTCCTGACCCTTGACGCTCATCGACAAGTCGGGATGGCCGTACTTCGCAGTGAGACGCTTGGAGCCCTGGCCGATCTCCTTGCCGAAGCCTTCGCCCTTGGCCGTCATGTCGGCAAACTCGCACAGGGCCTTGGCCGAGCCGAAGGGCGCCTCGACCCCGATCTGCTCCTTGGTGAGCACGCCCATCTCGTAGAGCTCCATCACCGCACCGATCGTGGCGCCGAAGGTGATCGGGTCCATGCCCTGCTCGTTGCAGATGGTGTTCGCGTATTGAAGCGCCTCGAGGTCGTTGACGCCGTTGGCCGCACCGAGTGCCCAGGCAGCCTCGTACTCCAGACCGCCCGTGGCGCCCCAGTACTGCGGCTTGTTCTCGACCGAGAAGTGCGTCTGGTCGATCTTGCTGATGCGTCCGCAGGCGATGGTGCACCCGAAACAGGCCTGGTTGGTGACCAGTTGGGGCTTGCCATCACTCTTGCGCGGTGTCGCCATGGCTTCGGCGGAGATGTCCTTGGCCCCCTCGAACTGGCTGTCGCGGTGGTTACGCGTGGGCAGCGCCCCGACCTCGTTGATCACGTTCATCAGCACCTGGGTGCCGTAGGTGGGCAGGCCCTGGCCCGTCACGGCATTGTCGGCCAGCACCTTCTTCTTCTCGAAGGTGACCTTCATGAACTCCTTGGGGTTGGCGATGTTGCCCACACCCTTGGTGCCGCGCACGGCGATGGCCTTGAGGTTCTTGCTGCCCATCACCGCACCCACGCCGGAGCGACCGGCCGCTCGGTGCAGGTCATTGACGACCGCAGCGAAGAGCACCTGATTCTCGCCCGCCAGACCGATGCTGGAGATGCGGGTGAGCGGGTCCTGGTGCTGCTTCTTGATGATCTCCTCGGTTTCCCACACCGACTTGCCCCACAGGTGGGCCGCGTCGCGCAGTTCGGCCTTGTCGTCCTCGATGGACAGGTAGACCGGCTTGGGCGATTTCCCTTCGAAGATGACCATGTCCCAGCCCGCCATCTTGAGCTCGGCGCCCCAGTAGCCGCCGGAGTTGGAGCAGGCGATGGCACCGGTCAGAGGCCCCTTGGTCACCACCGTGTAGCGGCCGCCCGTGGACGCCATGGTGCCGGTGAGCGGCCCAGTCGCCCAGATGACCTTGTTGTCAATGGACAGCGGATCGACCTTGGGATCGACTTCGCTGACGAGGTATTTCGAGGCGAGGCCGCGCGAACCCAGGTACTGCTTTGCCCAGGTCATGTTCAGCGGTTCGCTCTTGCACTCACCGGTGGTGAGGTTCACGCGCAGGATCTTGCCAGCCCAGGACATGGTGTTCTCCTTTCAGGCCGCGGCGGGTTGGTTGCCAAGCTTGTCGGCCCAGGCCTTCATGCGGTCCAGGCCGGTCCAGTTGGCATCGACGAAGGTGATGGCCTGGGTGGGGCAGGCCTCGGCACAGGCGGGCTCGCCGCCGCACAGGTCGCATTTCTGGACCTTGCCCGTCTCCTGCACGTAGTTGATGGTGCCGAAGGGGCAGGCGATGGTGCAGACCTTGCAGCCCACGCAGGTGGTCTCGCTCACCACCTTGGCGCCGGTCATCTTGTCGATGGTGATGGCCTCCACCGGGCAGGCGTGCAGGCACCAGGCCTCATCGCACTGCGTGCAGGTGTAGGGCACCTTGCGGCCGGTGTGATGGAAATCGAAGACCTTGATACGCGACTTGGACGTCGCATAGACCCCGTAGTTCTCGTAGCTGCAGGCCATTTCGCACTGCAGACAGCCGGTGCACTTCTCGGGGTTGATGTGCAGAACCTTTTGCATGGCTCGCCTTTCGGTTGGCTGGTGGGTTCGTGCGGCGCAGCACAGCCGCGCCCTGTTCAGGTGCCATGCAATCTTCTTCCTAGGCCGCAAGGCTGCAAACCTAGGCCTAACCCGGGGTTTCAGGCCTTTCGGCCGATCGGGTGTCCCAGGCTGGAACACCGGGCTTGGCACCCGAATACCCGAGTGCGACACTGCGTCAAGGCCACAGTGGCCCAGCCCGCCGATCTGTTGCCAGATGATTGCCCCCATCGATGCCCAGCGAGAGGCCAGGAGACACCGATGCCCCAGCACGAGCGACTTGCACCGCAGCGCCATTCGCCCCCGCCCCTGGGGGCAGCCGCCGTGCCTCCGCCGGCCGCCCACGAGCATGCCATCCAGCGCAGCCATGCCCGGTGTACCGCACTGGGCGTGGATGCCCGCGCCGTCCCCGACGTGAGCCCCGTGTCCCAGGCCCGGCTGCGCGAGATGCGCGAACGCAACCAGCGTCTGTGCCAGCACGCCGCGCCGGTGATGGAAATGCTGTTCGAGCAGATCGTCTTCACCCGCAGCCTCGTGGTGCTGACCGATGGCCAGGGCACCATCCTGCACAGCCTGGGTGACGACGGCTTCATGGAAAAGGCGCAGCAGATCGCGCTGGCGCCCGGCGTGAACTGGTCTGAAGCCAGCAAGGGGACCAATGCGGTGGGCACGGCGCTGTTCGACGAAACACCGACATTGGTGCACGGTGCCGAGCATTTCGTGCGCGCCAACCACTTCCTCACCTGCTCTGCATCACCCATCTTCGACCATGCCGGCCAGGTGATGGGCGTGCTCGACGTGACGGGCGACCAGCGCTCCTACCATCCCCACACGCTGGCCCTGGTCGGGCTGTCGGCCCAGATGATCGAGAAACACTGGTTCAGCGATCGCTTCCGCCAAGGACTGCGACTGCACTTCCATCCGCGCCCCGAGATGCTGGGCACGGTGCGCGAGGGGCTGCTCGCGGTGTCGCCAGATGGTGCGATCCTGGGCGCCAACCGTGCGGCGCTGCAACAACTGGGCGTGAGCGCCGCGGCACTGCGCATCCGGGGCCTGGAAGCCGTGCTGGGCGTGTCGGTCTCGGCGATCATCGACCACTGCCGGCGTCGCGCAGACGAACCCCTGGCGCTCGCGCTGCGCACAGCCGACGGCCGCGAACAACCCGTACATCTGCGCGCCTTCTTCAACTGGCCCACGCTGTGGCCGTCGATGCCCGCTGCGGTGGCTGGGCCCGCCCCGAAGCCAGCGGGGCCGCCCCTGACACCCGTTTCGGCGGGCATTCCGCCAGCCGCCACACTCGAAGCCGTCGAACTGGACACCATCCGCCGGGCGGTGGCCGCAGCAGACGGCAACCTGTCGCGGGCCGCCCGGCAATTGGGCATCGGCCGCAACACCCTGTACCGCAAGCTGCGCAAAGGGCGCGCTGCGCCGGCCTGAGATCGGGTCAGTGTGCCGACTTCGCGTTCGGGAAGAAGAGCTGCTCGCCCCCGATCTTGTAGGCGGCGATGGCCGCCTGGCCTGCGTCCGAGATCAGCCAGTCCACGAAGGCCTGCGCCAGCTCGGTCTTCACATGCGGGTGGCGAGCCGGGTTGACGACCATCACGCCATACTGGTTGAAAAGGCGGCGATCGCCCTCCACCAGCACCGCCAGCTCACCCCGGTTCCTGAACGACAGCCAAGTGCCGCGATCGGTCAGCACATAGGCATCGCTGCTGGAGGCGATGTTCAGCGCCGGCCCCATGCCGCAGCCACAGGCCTTGTAGCCGGCCACACGGGCTTCGGGCGCCTCGACGCCGGCCGCCTTCCAGTAGCGCAGCTCGGCGGCATGCGTGCCGCTCTTGTCGCCACGCGAGATGAAGGGGGCACTGCCTGCGGCCACCATCTGCAGGCCCGCCACCACGTCGCGCCCCTTCACCCCGGACGGGTCGCTCTTGGGGCCCACGATCACGAAGTCGTTGTACATGACCGGAAAGCGCTTCACGCCGAAGCCTTCGGCCACGAACTTCTCCTCCGCGGCCTGGTCGTGCACGAAAACCACGTCCGCATCGCCACGGCGCCCCATGTCCAGGGCCTGGCCGGTGCCCAGTGCCACCACCCGCACGCTGATGCCGCTGGCCTGCTTGAAAGCCGGCAGCAGGTGGGCGAACAGCCCCGATTGCTCGGTCGAGGTGGTGGAGGCCACCACGATGAAGCGATCCTGGGCCTGGGACAGGCCGGCCATCGCGGCCAACAGGCCGAGGGCGGCCAGACGGATGAATCGCGCAGGTGTCAGCGCCATGGCAGTTCTCCTTTGAGGAAGAGCTGAGCCTCCCGCGGCAGTTCGCCGTGGAAGAAGTGGTCAACGTCCACATCGGCCACCAGATGACCCCATTCGAGATACACGACACGGGTGGCCAGGCGCTTGACCTGACCCAGGTTGTGGGAACTCATCAGCACGGTGATGCCCTGATCGGCAAACTGTTCGATCAAGCCCTCCACCTCGCGCTTGGCCGACGGGTCGAGGCTCGCAGTCGGTTCGTCCAGCAGCAACACGTCGGGCTGTAGCGCCCAGGCTCGGGCCAGGGCCACGCGCTGCTGCTGCCCGCCGGACAGCACCCGGGCCGGGCGTCGCGCCTGCGTCTCCAGCCCAACGCGATGCAGGGCTTCGTCGGCGCGGGCGGCGCACTGCCGCCAGGGCACTCCGGCCAGCCACAGCCCCAGGGCCACGTTGTGACGCGCGTTCAGGCGCAGCATGTGAGGATGCTGGAACACCATGGCCTGGCGCCACGCTCGACCGTCCTCGCGCAGGCTGCAGAGCCGCTGACCCTCGGCGAGTGGTATGAGGCCATGCAAGGCCCGCAGCAGGGTGCTTTTGCCCGACCCGTTGGATCCCACAAAGGCGATGCGCTCTCCGGCACGCACCTGCAGGTTCACGCCGTGCAAGGCCGTCTTTCGGCCAAAGCGCACGCAGGCCCCCTCGAGTTCGATCTGCAGGACCGGCCGGGCCGACGCCGCCGAACTCACCAGCCGCAAAGGGGTTCCCGGCGCCGTCATGCGTAGGCCTCGTCCAGCCGTTCCCGCCACTGGCGCAGCCCGGCGATGAGCACGTTCAGCGCCAGCACCACCGCCAGCAGCACCAGGCCCAGCCCCAGGGCCAGGGGGAGGTCGCCCTTGCTGGTCTCCAGCGCGATCGCCGTGGTCATCACCCGCGTCACCCCGTCGATGTTGCCACCCACGATCATCACCGCGCCCACTTCGGCAATGGCCCGCCCGAACGCCGCCAGCGC
The DNA here is from genome assembly GCA_964552215.1 of uncultured Caldimonas sp. Taxonomy (GTDB): domain Bacteria; phylum Pseudomonadota; class Gammaproteobacteria; order Burkholderiales; family Burkholderiaceae_C; genus Caldimonas. The sequence continues at coordinate 9,252 of CAZKGD010000014.1, read as the reverse complement.
CACGGTGGCCAGCGCCATGCGTTCGTCCCAGGCCAGGATGAGCGCGCTGGCGAAGCGCCCGGCCCCCAGGGAGCGCAACTGCTCGCCGTGATCGTTCAGCGCCCCTTCCAGGCTCTGCCGGACCAGGGCCGTGACGATGGGCAGCACCAGCACGACCTGTGCAATCACCATGGCCGTGGGCGTGAAGAGGATGCCCAGCGGGCCCAGCGGACCGGCGCGCGACAACAGCAGATAGACGACCAGGCCGACCACCACCGCCGGCAGCGCCAGCGAGGTGTTGAGCAGCACCAGCACGACGCGACGCCCGGCGAACCGGCTCACGGCGATCCAGGCGCCCAGCAGCAGGCCGATGGCCATGGCAATCAGGCTGGCCAACCCACTGACCTGCAATGACAGGCCCACGATGTTCCACAGACGGGGGTCGAAGGACAGCAGCAGTGCGATCGCCTGGGCGATGCTGTCGGCAAAGGTGTTCATGCGGGAAGTTCAGACAACGCTGGGTATGCTAGGCGTCCCTGATCCTCACGGCGATATGAAGCTTCATGCATAGGATTTCGCTGCGCTATGCGCTGTGCGCACCGGACGCGCCGGTCGATGACCTGCACCACCCCCTGATGCAATTGCTCGACGCCATCCACCGGGGCGGCTCGATCTCGGCCGCGGCACGGGAGCTGAATCTCTCCTACCGCCACGTCTGGGGTGAGCTCAAGCGCTGGGAAGGCGAACTCGGCCATCCCCTGGTCCTGTGGGTCAAGGGGCAGCGGGCCCAGCTCTCGCCGCTGGGCGACAAGCTGCTGTGGGCCGAGCGCCGTGCCCGTGCGCGGCTCGCACCGCAGATCGAGGCGCTGCGCGGCGAACTGGAGCGCGCCTTCGCCGTGGTCTTCGACGAACAGGCCCAGGTGCTGAACCTGCAGGCCAGCCACGATGAGGCCCTGCCCCGCCTGCGCGAACGCACCGCCCGCTCCGGCCTGCACCTCGATCTGCAATTCGGCGGCAGCGTCGATGCACTGGATGCCTTGAACGACGGCCGCTGCCTCCTGGCAGGCTTCCATGTGCGTGTCGACGCCGATCGCCGCTCGCCCACAGCCCGCACCTATCGGCCTCGCCTCAAGCCCGGGCGGCACAAGCTCATTGGCTTCGCCCAGCGCAGCCAGGGCCTCATCGTGGCCAAAGGCAACCCGCTGGGCCTGCGCGGCCTCGTGGACCTGGCGCGCCCCGGCCTGCGCTTCGTGCACCGGCCGCGAGGCACCGGCTCGCGCGTGCTGTTCGAGGAGCTGTGCGCGGAGGAAGGCCTGGACGTGCTCTCGATGTTCGAGGCGGCGCGCACCGAGCCCTCGCACGCGGCCGTGGCCGAGGCGGTGGCCAGCGGGCAGGCCGATGCCGGCTTCGGCATCGAGATCGCCGCGCAAACGCGTGGCCTGGATTTCCTGCCCCTGGCGCGCGAACGCTACCTGCTGGCCGTGCTGGCCGCCAGCCTGGAGCAGCCCGCCGTGCAGCAGCTGATGCGGGCCCTGCGCGACCCGCAGTGGCAGATCGAGCTGGCCGCCCTGCCAGGCTACACGCTCGACCACTGCGGCGAGGTGCTCAGCCTGCGCTCGGTGCTGCCCTGGTGGACCTACCGCCGCCCCAAGCCGGCAAAGGCCTGATCACATCGCGCAGGAGCGGAAGCCGCAAAAGATGTCGTCACGGTGCGGCAGATAGAAGTTGCGGTACTTCGGGTCCTTCAGGCGACCTCGTGTGGCACGTGAGCCACCCTTGAGCACCCGGTGCGTGCCGAACCAGGGCAGCGAGTAGTCGCGATAGGGATCCGGCTCGAAGCCCTCGAAAGGCTCGAAGCGGCTGGCCGTCCATTCCCACACCTCACCGTGGCGGAAGCCTCGCCGACGGCCCAGCGAGGCCGCGGCCTCCCATTCCTCCTCGAAGGGCAGGCGCCGCCCCGCCCAGCGGCACCAGGCCTCGGCCTCGTGGCAGCTCACGTGGGTGGCCGGGGCGGCCAGCGGCACCTGGGTGAGCGCGCCGAACTGCCGCGCCAGCACGCCGTGGCGCACCTGCTCCACGTGGCGCGGCGCGGTGCGCGCATCGCGCTGCACCCAGGCCCAGCCTTCATCGCTCCACCAGCGGCGGTCGTCGTAGCCCCCTTCATCGATGAACTCGAGGAACTGGGCCCAGCTCACCGCCTGGGCGTCGATCTCGAACTCCGGCAGGCGCACTTCATGGGCCCATTTCTCGTTGTCGAACACGAATCCTTCCCCGCGGGCGCTGCCCAGGGTCCAGCGGCAGTGCGGCACCGTGATCGGGTCACGCGGGGCGAAGAACTCGGGGGGCGGCAGGTCGGGCATGGGCAGCCCCAGGGTCTGGGCCATGTAGGCAAACGCCTCGGCGTGCATGTCCTCGTGGAAGAGCGCGAGCCGGAAGAAGTACAGGCCCTCTTCGGTCTCGGGAGCCCCGCTGAGCAGGTCCAGCGTCGCCTCCAGCGTGTCCACCAGGTAGGCCCTTGTGTCGGCCGCATCGGGCAGCGCCAGCGACCAGCGCTCGTCGTGCGGCACGCGCGAGGAGTCGTACCAGGCATCGGCCTGCGGCAGGATGGAGCCCAGCTTGGGCCGGGTCGGGTCGGCCTGGGCGCCGCGGTAGCGCTCGACGTTGCGCCCGATCCAGTGTTCCTGGAACCAGGCCACATGGCCCAGTTCCCACAATGGGGGGTTCAGCTCGGGCAGGCAGGGCACCACCAGGGCACCGGCGCGTTCATAGGCTTCGAAGCGGCGCAACGTACAGTTGCGGGCATCGATGAGCGCCAGCGAAAGGGCATCGCGCCCCACTTGGCGCAACAAGGGAGTGTCGATGTCGAGCACGTTGCAGGTCCCCTCGTCTTCACCTCGCGCCCGCCGGCCCGTGGTGGTCATCGTCTGTCCGGCGCGGCCTGAAGCCAACAATGGCAACTGGCACACCGCCCGGCGCTGGTCGCGCATGCTGCAAGGGCATTGTCGCACCCGCATCGTCGAACGCTGGCAGGGCGAACCCTGCGATCTGCTGATCGCCCTGCATGCCCGCCGCTCGGCCGATTCGCTGCTGCGCCACGCGCAGGCGCACCCCGCCGTGCCCCGCCTGCTGGTGCTCACCGGCACCGACCTCTACCGCGACCTGGCCATCGACGCCAGCGCCCAGGCCAGCCTCGGCCTGGCGAACGGCCTGGTGGTGCTGCAGGAGGAAGGATTGAGCCTGCTACCCCCGGCGGCGCGTGCACGAGCAACAGTCATCCATCAGTCCGTGCCGGCGCAGACCCATGCGCCCTTCCACACCCGCCGGCTGAACGTGCTGATGGTGGGCCACCTGCGTGAGGAAAAGGATCCCGACACGTTCTGGCGTGCGGCAGCGCGGCAGTCGCATCGCCACGACATCCACTGGACCCAGATCGGGCGCGCCCTCGAGCCGTGCTGGGCCGAAGGCGCCGAGGCCGTGGCCCGTGCCCTGCCCCGCTTTCGCTGGCTGGGCGGCCTGCCCCGGGGGCAGACGCGCCAGCACATCCGGCGTGCCGATGTGCTGGTGAACTGCTCGCGCATGGAAGGTGGTGCCCTGGTCATCGCCGAAGCGGTGCGCAGCGGCACGCCGGTGCTGGCCTCGCGCATGTCGGGCAACCTCGGCATGCTGGGGCCAGACCACGAGGGCTACTTCCCCGTGGGCGACGACGCCGCGCTGGCGACCCTGGTGGCCCGCTGCCGCGACGAACCGGGCTTCCTTGAAAGGCTGCAAGCCCAGGGCCAGCACAGGGCGGCGCTCTTCGACCCCGACCATGAACGCTCGCTCGTCCTACACTGCGTGGGCCACTGGCTTGGAGACCTGATGTGACCGCTTCCCCCCTGCCCCCTCATCCCCGCCTGACCTCCCTCTCCCACGGCGGCGGCTGCGGCTGCAAGATCGCGCCCGGCGTGCTGTCCGAGATCCTGCGCTCCAGCCGCGGCCTGCCCGTGCCCGAGGCCCTGATGGTGGGCATCGAGACCGCCGATGACGCGGCGGTGTATCGCCTCAACGACCAGCAGGCCCTGATCGCCACCACCGACTTCTTCATGCCCATCGTCGACGACCCGCACGATTTCGGGCGCATCGCGGCCACCAACGCCATCTCGGACGTGTACGCGATGGGCGGCACCCCGATCTTCGCCTTGGGCATCGTGGGCATGCCCGTCAATGTGCTGCCGCTGGACGTGATCGGGCGCATCCTGCAAGGCGGCGAAAGCGTGTGCCGCGAGGCCGGCATCCCCATCGCCGGCGGGCACACCATCGACTCCGTCGAACCCATCTACGGCCTGGTGGTGCTGGGCCTGGTTCACCCCGACAAGGTCAAGCGCAACGCCAGCGCCCGCCCGGGCGACGTGCTGGTGCTGGGCAAGCCGCTGGGCGTGGGCGTGCTCTCGGCCGCGCTAAAGAAGGAGGCGCTGGATGAGGCTGGCTACCGGCGCATGATCGACACCACCACCCGCCTGAACACGCCGGGCACCGACCTGGCCGAACTGGCCGGGGTGCATGCCCTGACCGATGTCACCGGTTTTGGCCTGGCCGGCCACGGCCTGGAACTGGCACGCGGGGCCGGGCACCGCGTGGTGATCAACTGGGCGCAGGTGCCTCTGCTGGAGGGCGTGCGCGACCTCGCCTCGCGGGGCTTTGTCACCGGCGCCTCGGGCCGCAACTGGGCCAGCTACGGGGCCGAAGTGGCGCTGCCTGCAGGTTTTGCCGACGCCGACCGCGCGTTGCTGACCGATCCGCAGACCAGCGGCGGGCTGCTGGTGGCCTGCGAGCCCCAGGCAGTCGAGGCCGTCCTGGCGGCCTTCCACCGCCGGGGCTTCGGGCAGGCTGCCGTGGTGGGCCGGGTCGAGGCCGGCCCGGCAGGACTGACGGTGGCCTGAAGCCACCGCCTCCGCGGCTTACTGGTTGGCCGCCGGCTTCACCAGTTCGAGCTTGGCGCCAAAGCGCTGCAGGATGCTGCGCTCGATGCCCTCGGCGTCGAGCCCCAGCAAGGCCAGCAGTTTGGCCGGATCGCCATGCTCGACGAACTCGTCCTTGAATCCGAGCATCAGCACCGGCGTCTGCAGTCCCGCGGCGTGCAGGGCCTCGGCCACCGCGCTGCCGGCGCCACCCATGGCGCAGCCTTCTTCCACCGTCACCAGGGCGTCGTGGCTGCGCGCCAGCTCCTCCACCAGCGCGGCATCCAGGGGCTTGACGAAGCGCATGTTGGCCACGGTGGCGTCGAGCTTGTCGGCCGCGGCCAGCGCCGGATACAGCAGGGTGCCGAAGGCCAGGATGGCGATGCGCTGGCCGCGCCGGCGCACCTCGCCCTTGCCGAAGGGCACCGCCGTCATCTCCTTCTGGATCTCGGTCCCCACGCCGGCGCCCCTCGGGTAGCGCACGGCCACCGGGTGGTCCTGCAGGTGGGCGGTGTAGAGCAGTTGCCGGCATTCGTTCTCGTCGGCCGGGGTGAGCACGCTCACGTTCGGAATGCAGCGCAGGTAGGCGATGTCGAAGGCGCCCATGTGGGTGGCGCCGTCGGCCCCGACGATGCCGGCGCGGTCGAGCGCCAGCACCATGGGCAGCTTCTGCAGGGCCACGTCGTGGATGAGCTGGTCGTAGGCGCGCTGCAGGAAGGTGGAATAGATGGCCACCACGGGCTTGAGGCCTTCGCAGGCGAGGCCCGCGGCAAAGGTCAGCGCATGCTGCTCGGCGATGCCCACGTCGTGGTAGCGCGTGGGGAAGCGCTTGTGGAACTCGACCATGCCCGAGCCTTCGCGCATGGCCGGCGTGATGGCCACCAGCTTGGGGTCGGCCTCGGCCATGTCGCACAGCCACTGGCCGAAGACCTGGGTGAAGGTGGTCTTGGGCGGCGTGGCCGGCTTGACCAGGCCCTGGGCCGGGTCGAACTTGCCCGGGCCATGGTAGGCGATGGGGTCGGCCTCGGCCAGCTTGTAGCCGTAGCCCTTCTTGGTGACCACGTGCAGGAAGTGCGGGCCCTTGCGCGCGCGCAGGTTCTCCAGTGTGGGGATCAGCGCGTCGAGGTCATGCCCGTCGATGGGGCCCACGTAGGTGAAGCCGAATTCCTCGAAGATGGTGCCCGGCACGACCATGCCCTTGGCATGCTCCTCGAAACGGCGCGCCAGCTCGAACAGCGGCGGCGCGTTCTTCAGCACGGCCTTGGCGCCCTCGCGGGCGGCCGCATAGAAGCTGCCACTCATCAGGCGGGCCAGGTACTTGTTGAGTGCACCCACCGGCGGGCTGATCGACATGTCGTTGTCGTTGAGCACCACCAGCATGTCGGCCAGGCCCACGGCATGCTGCACGCCAGCGTTGTTCAGCGCCTCGAAGGCCATGCCGGCTGTCATGGCGCCGTCGCCGATGATGGCCACGGCGCGGCGGTCCTCGCCCTTCTGCTTGGCGGCCAGGGCCATGCCCAGTGCGGCCGAGATCGAGGTGGACGAGTGCGCCGTGCCGAAGGTGTCGTAGGGGCTCTCGTCTCGGCGCGGGAAACCGCTGATGCCGCCGAACTGGCGCAGAGTGTGCATGCGTTCACGACGGCCGGTGAGGATCTTGTGCGGGTAGGTCTGGTGGCCCACGTCCCACACCAGCCGGTCCTCGGGCGTGTTGAAGACGTAGTGCAGGGCAATCGTGAGCTCCACCGTGCCCAGGTTGGAAGAGAGGTGCCCGCCGGTCTGCGACACGCTTTGCAGCAGGAACTCGCGCAGTTCGGTCGACAGGCGCTTGAGCTCGGTGCGCGGCAGCCGGCGCAGATCGGCCGGGCTCTGGATGGTTTCGAGCAGAGGGTAGTTCATCAGTGTTCCCGGTTCACGATGCGCGAGGCCAGCGCGTCCAGCCAGCGGGTGTCGGCGAGGCCGCTGCGGGCCAGCGCCGCACGCGCCTGTTCGTGCAGTTCGCCGGCGTGGCGGCGTGCGGCCTCCAGCCCCATCAGCGACACGTAGGTGGGCTTGTTGTCCTGGGCATCCTTGCCCGCCGTCTTGCCCAGCGTCTCGGAGGCCTGGGTCACGTCCAGGATGTCATCGACCACCTGGAAGGCCAGGCCGATGGCCCAGCCGTAATCGGACAGGGCCTCCAGCGCGGTCGCATCAGCAGCCCCGCAGGCCGCTCCCATCATCACGCTGCCGTGCAGCAACGCGCCCGTCTTGCAGCGGTGCATGTGGCGGAGTTCGGCTTCGGCCAGAGGTCGCCCCACCGAGGCCAGGTCGATGGCCTGGCCACCGGCCATGCCGGCATGACCGGCGGCACGGGCCAGGAGGGCGCACAGGCGGGCCTGCAAGGCGGCAGGCACCTCGGCATCGCCAGGCGTGAGCACCTCGAAAGCCAGTCCCTGCATGGCGTCGCCGGCCAGCATCGCCAACGCTTCGCCATAGCGCACATGCACCGTGGGCTTGCCCCGGCGCAGCACGTCGTTGTCCATGCAGGGCATGTCGTCGTGGATCAGGGAATAGGCATGAATGAGTTCCACGGCACACGCGGCCCGCAGCGCGGCCTGATCCCGGCCTTGGACGGCCTCGGCAGCCGCCAGCACCAGCAGGGCCCGCACCCGCTTGCCGCCATCGAGCACGCCATAGCGCATGGCCTCGCCCAGTCCTGCAGGGGCGTCAACAGGCACCAGGCGGTCGAGCGCACCCTCGACACGGTCGAGTGCGGCAGCCGACCAGGCCGGGAAGTCGGTGGTCCCGCTCATGCCACGGCCCAGGGCTTGAGCTGCCCGTCCTCGATGACCTTGACCTGGGTCTCCACGGCCTCCAGGCGGCCGCGGCAGTATTCCAGCAACTGCGCCCCGCGCTGGTAGCTTTCCAGCAGCTTGTCCAGCGGCAGCTGGCCGGACTCGAGCTGGCTGATCAGCCGCTCCAGCTCGGCCAGCGCTTCTTCATAGCTGGCCGCGGGCGCGGCCGCGCTCGCGGGGGAAGGGGTCTTGGGCATGGCAAACGATCAAATCAGACCATTGTAGTCAAGCACTCGCCGGGGCCGAGGCCCGGGCCGGCCCCACGATGCGGCAAGCCGCACCGCCCCGTAGGGCCACCCGCCCCGTCCACCCCCCCAGGGCTAAAATTCAAAGTTTCCCCGCGCAAGACCGGTCGTCCCAGACGAATGGAGGCATCCGCAAGGACTCCGGGCTCGCTGCGCCTTCCGGGAAAGATGGGCCCACCGTGGGTGGTGGTTGGACATTGGTTTTTGGAGATCCTGGGGATCATGTCAGACCTAAGCATTGCCCTTGAGCAAAGCCACACGCAACTGCCGGTATCGGCATATTTCAGCGACGAACTCTTCCGTCGCGAGATGGAGCTCATCTTCCATGGCGGTCCGCGGTACCTCGGGCATGCGCTCGCGGTACCCGAAGTGGGAGACCACTACGCCCTGCCCCAGGAAGGCGAAGGCCGCGCCCTGGTGCGCTCGCAACGGGGCATCGAGCTGATCTCGAACGTGTGCCGCCACCGCCAGGCCGTGATGCTGCGTGGGCGCGGCAACACGAAGAGCAACATCGTCTGCCCCTTGCACCGCTGGACCTACGCACTGGACGGCCAGTTGCTGGGTGCGCCGCATTTCGCCCAGGACCCCTGCCTGAACCTCAACAACTACAAGCTGCGCGAATGGAACGGCCTGCTGTTCGAGGACAACGGCCGGGACATGGCCGCCGACCTGGCCGGCCTCGGTCCGCTCAAGGATCTCGACTTCTCGGGCTACGTGCTCGATCACGTCGAGATGCACGAGTGCGACTACAACTGGAAGACCTTCATCGAGGTCTACCTGGAGGACTACCACGTCGGTCCCTTCCACCCGGGCCTGGGCAACTTCGTGACCTGCGACGACCTGCGCTGGGAGTTCGGCCGCGAGTACTCGGTGCAGACCGTGGGGGTGTCCAACGCCCTGGGCAAGCCGGGGTCGGACATCTACCGCCAATGGCATGAGGTGCTGCTCAACTACCGTGGCGGCGAGGCACCCACCCATGGGGCCATCTGGCTGACCTACTACCCGCACATCATGGTGGAGTGGTATCCGCACGTGCTGGTGGTGTCCACCTTGCACCCGAAAGGTCCGCAGAAGACGCTCAACGTGGTGGAGTTCTTCTACCCCGAGGAGATCGCCGCCTTCGAGCGCGAGTTCGTGGAGGCCCAACGCGCCGCCTACATGGAGACCTGCATCGAGGACGACGAGATCGCCCTGCGCATGGACTGGGGCCGCAAGGCCCTGCTCGCTCGCGGCGACAACGAGGTCGGCCCGTACCAGAGC
>CAZKGD010000013.1:26356-51097 GCA_964552215.1 uncultured Caldimonas sp. | reverse complement strand
CGGTTGGGGCTGGCCACCGAGCCGGTGTCGAGGTGGTCGCGTCCGATCACGATGGGCGCCTTCAGCTCCCCCTTGCGCACCATCTCGTTGAAGGCCAGGCCCGCGCGGTGGCGTTCGCCCAGGCCCAGCCAGCAGATGCGCGCGGGCAGGCCCTGGAAGGCGATGCGTTCGCGCGCCATGTCCAGCCAGCGGTGGGTGTGGTGGTTGTCGGGGAAGAGCTCCTTGATCTTGGCGTCGGTCTTGTAGATGTCCTGCGGGTCGCCCGACAGCGCCACCCAGCGGAAGGGGCCCTTGCCCTCGCAGAACAGCGGGCGGATGTAGGCGGGCACGAAGCCGGGGAAGTCGAAGGCGTTCTTCACGCCCTGGTCGAAGGCCACCTGGCGGATGTTGTTGCCGTAGTCCACGGTGGGCACTCCCATCGCATGGAAATCGAGCATGGCCTGCACGTGCACGGCACAGCTCTTCGCGGCAGCGTCCTGCAGCGCGGCGTGCATCGCGGGATCGCGCTGGGCCGACTTCCATTGCGCGACCGTCCAGCCCATGGGCAGGTAGCCGTGGATGAGGTCGTGGGCCGAGGTCTGGTCGGTCACGAGGTCGGGCCTCAGGCCACCGGCCTTGGCGCGCTTCACGAGTTCGGGCAGCACCTCGGCCGCGTTGCCGAGCAGTGCGATGGAGACGGCCTCCTTGCGCTCGCAGTGGTGGCGCACCAGCGCCAGCGCTTCGTCGATGTCGCGGGCCTGCTTGTCCACATAGCGCGTGCGCAGGCGGAAGTCGATGCTGCTTTGCTGGCACTCGATGTTGAGCGACACCGCGCCGGCCAGGGTGGCGGCCAGCGGCTGGGCGCCGCCCATGCCGCCCAGGCCGGCGGTGAGGATCCACTTGCCCGACAGGTCGTTGTCGTAGTGCTGGCGGCCGGCCTCGACGAAGGTCTCGAAGGTGCCCTGCACGATGCCCTGGCTGCCGATGTAGATCCAGCTGCCGGCCGTCATCTGGCCGTACATGAACAGGCCCTGGCGGTCGAGTTCGTTGAAGTGTTCCCAGGTGGCCCACTTGGGCACGAGGTTGGAGTTGGCCAGCAGCACGCGCGGGGCGTTGGGGTGGGTCTTGAACACGCCGACCGGCTTGCCCGACTGGATCAGCAGCGACTCGTCGTCGTTGAGCTCCTTCAGCGTGGCCAGGATCTGGTCGAAGCAGGCCCAGTTGCGTGCGGCCCGGCCGATGCCGCCATAGACCACCAGGGCCTGCGGGTTCTCGGCCACGTCGGGGTCGAGGTTGTTCTGGAGCATGCGGTAGGCGGCCTCGGTGAGCCAGCTCTTGCAGTGCAGTGCGGGGCCGCGCGGGGCGCGGATCACACGGGTGGGGTCGTAGCGGGGGTCGGGATTGGCGGTCATGGCGCTCTCCAGGGCAAAGGGGTGAAGGCGGGGGCAGCGGGGCAGGGGTCAGGCCGGCAGCACGAGCCAGCCGAAGGCGAGGCCGGCGCGCAGCGCGACGGCACCGAGGACGATGCTCAGCAGGCTGCGCAGCAACCAGATCACGAGCAGGTCGCGGAACTTGACGGGGATGCGGGTGGCCAGGATGCAGGGCACGCAACCGGACAGGAAGAGCACAGTGCTGATCGAGACCAGGGCCACCAGGAAACGCAGCAGGAACTCGGCGTCCTTGAGCAGGATGGCCGGCAGGAACATCTCGGCCAGGCCCGAGGCGAAGGCGCCGCTGGCGGCCGCCGCGTTCTCCAGGCCCAGCAGGGCGCCGGCGATCCACAGCGCGGGCTTGAGCAGCACACCGATCGCGTCGAACACCGGCGTGTACTTGGCCAGGCACAGGCCGGCGAAGCCCACGGCCAGGATGCTCGGGGCCACCACCGAGGCCATGCGCAGGCCGTCCTTCAGGTTGCTCCACAGCATCTGCGCCAGCGGCTCGCGCGACTGGTAGCGCGCCACACCCGCTTGCAGGGCCCGCTGCCAGCGGTTGCCGGCGGCCGTGCCGTGGTCGTCCCCGGCGGACGTGGGGCGGCGGTTGTCCATCCGGGCGATGGGCGGCAGGTAGGCCGTGATCGCGGTGACGGCGAAGGTGACGACCAGGCTGGCCCAGAAGAAGAAGGCCCAGTGCTCCATCAGGCCCAGGGTCTTGGCCACCACCACCATGAAGGTGGCCGAGACGGTGGAGAACCCGGTCGCGATGACCATGGCCTCGCGCACCGTGTACTTGCCCTGCTGGTACATGCCGTTGGTGACGAGCAGGCCGATGGAGTAGCTGCCGACAAAGGAGGTGACGGCGTCGATGGCCGAGTAGCCGGGGGTGTGGAACAGCGGGCGCATCACGCGCTCCATCAGCACGCCCACCAGCTCCAGCAGGCCGAAGCCCACCAGGAAGCTCAGCGCCAGGCCGCCGATGGGAATGAGCACCCCCACCGACAGCGCCAGCCGCTCGAAGAGGAAGGGCAGCATGTCCTTCTGGTTGGCCCAGTCGGGCGCCAGCCCGGTGAGGTAGAGGCCCGCCAGGGCCAGGCCGGCCAGCTTGACCACGCTGAACACCAGGGTGGTGGCGCTCTGGCGGAAGGCGCCGGTGACGAAGGGCGCGAACGCGCCCCAGGCCATCAGCGCCAGCACGAAGGCCACCGCCAGGCTGCGCTGCTCGCGCACCAGGTAGCTGCTGAGATGGTCGACAGGGATGGTGCGGCGCCCGCCGATCTCGATGTCGACGAAGAACAGGAAGATGCCCACGGCGCTGAAGGCCAGCAGCTTGAGCAGCGGAAGGGCCAGGCCGGTACGGGGCAAGGCGAGGGCGGTGTCGGGACGGGTCATGCGGTGTCTCCTGCAGGGGTGAGCCTATACAAGTGGCTCAACTTGTCGCCAAGTTGTATATACATTTTGATTGTCGAGACCGAGGGACGTCAATACAATCCGCGTCAGAAAGTCTTGGTGATTACCCTAGGATGAACACGACCCTCCTGCCGGCCGATGGGGCCCGGCAACCGGCCTACCAGGCCATCAAGGCCCATGTGCTGGCGCGCATCCAGAGCGGACAGTGGAAGGAGGGCGACGCCATCCCCGGCGAGGAAGCGCTGGCGCGCGAGTTCGGCGTGTCGCGCATGACGGTCAACCGCGCGATCCGCGAGCTGAGCGACGAGCAGATCGTCGTGCGGGTGCAGGGCTCGGGGACCTTCGTGGCCCAGCAGAAGTACCAGTCCACGCTGGTGGAGATCCGCAACATCGCCGACGAGGTGGCCGCGCGCGGCCATGTGCACCGCAGCGAGCTGCAGCTGCTCGAGCGCTGCAAGGCCACCGAAGCGCTGGCGCGCCAGTTCGGGTTGTCAGCGCGGGCGGCGCTGTTCCATTCGGTGGTGGTGCACTTCGAGAACGAGCTGCCCATCCAGGTGGAGGACCGCTACGTCAACCCCCTGGTGGCACCCGACTACCTGGCCCAGGACTTCCGCAGCCAGACGCCCAATGCCTACCTGATGCGCGTGGCGCCGCTGCAGGGCGTGCGCTTTGCCATCGAGGCCTGCCTGCCGCCGAAGGAGATCGGCGAGCTGCTGCACATGGGCCCGCACGAGCCCTGCCTGGTGCTGCGCCGCCAGACCCACTCGCAAGGCCAGGTGGCCTCGGTGGCGGCGATGTGGCATCCGGCCTCGCGCTACCAGTTCACCGGCAGTTTCTGAGCCGGATCACTGGAAGGCCACCTCGGCGAAGCTGCGCAGCTTGCGGCTGTGCAGCCGGTCCACCCCTTCCCCCCGCAGGATCTCGATGGCGCGGATGCCGATGCGCAGGTGCTGGTCCACCCGTTCGCGGTAGAACTGGTTGGCCATGCCTGGCAGCTTGAGCTCGCCGTGCAGGGGCTTGTCGCTCACGCACAGCAAGGTGCCGTAGGGCACGCGGAAGCGGAAGCCGTTGGCCGCCACCGTGGCGCTTTCCATGTCCAGCGCCACGGCGCGGCTCTGGCTGAAGCGGCGCTCGGGCGTGCGGTGTGGCAGCAGTTCCCAGTTGCGGTTGTCGGTGCTGGCCACCGTGCCGGTGCGCAGGATGCGCTTGAGCTCATAGCCGCTGAGCTGCGTGATGTCGGCCACGGCGGTCTGCAGCGCGATCTGCACCTCGGCCAGCGCAGGGATGGGCACCCACAGCGGCAGGTCTTCGTCCAGCACGTGGTCTTCGCGCACATAGCCGTGGGCCAGCACGTAGTCGCCCAGCTGTTGCGTGTTGCGCAGGCCCGCGCAGTGGCCCAGCATGATCCACGCATGCGGGCGCAGCACGGCGATGTGGTCGGTGATGGTCTTGGCGTTGGCCGGCCCCACGCCGATGTTCACCATCGTGATGCCCGCGCGGTCGGGCCGCACCAGGTGGTAGGCCGGCATCTGCGGCAGCCGTGGCGGCGGGGCACCCAGGGCATCGTCGGGCTCGGGCGCCTCGCCCTGGCGGCGCGTCACCACGTTGCCGGGCTCCACAAACGCCACATAGCCATCGTCGGCCGCCGCGTCCTTTGACGCGGTGAACAGCGCCCCCTGATCAGGCGCCTGCGCCATCAGCTCGCGGCCCAGCCGCACGAACTCGTCGATGTAGAACTGGTAGTTCGTGAACAGCACGAAGTTCTGGAAGTGCTCGGGCGCGGTGCCGGTGTAGTGGCGCAGGCGGTGCAGCGAGTAGTCCACGCGCGGCGCGGTGAACAGCGACAGGGGATGCGGCTCGCCCGGCGCGGGCTCGTGCGTGCCGTTGGCGATCCCGTCGTCCATCGCGCCCAGGTCGGGCAGGTCGAAGAGGTCGCGCAGGCGCAGGCGGCGCGCGGCGTCGAGCTGGCCTTCGACGTGGTCGGCGCTGGTCACCGAGAAGTGCACGGGGATGGGCTGGTGGCTGGTGCCCACTTCCAGCTCGACCCCATGGTTGCGCAGCAGCAGGCGGAACTGCTCGCGGTAGTAGTCACTGTAGAGGTCGGGCCGCGTCAGCGTGGTTTCGTAGCTGCCGGGACCGGCCACGAAGCCATACGACAGGCGCGAATCGGCGCGCGCCACCGTGTCGGTGTGCACGCGCACGTAAGGGTAGCAGGCGCGCACGTGCTGGGCCAGATCATCGCCACCCACGAAGCGGTGCAGCGCGTCGCGCAGGTGGGCCAGGCTTTCGTCGTAGATGCGGGTCACGCGCGCAAGCGCCAGGTCGGGGTCGCTGAAGCGTTCCGGGGCAAAGAAGGGCGGGGTGAACATGGACACGGGCAGGGCTTTCGGATGCAACATCAACGGAGCCATTGTGAGCCGAAAGGCAAACACCACTGTATCGCGGCGGTAACCCGTGGCCACGGACCCTCGCATGCACAATGGGCTGCTCTCCAAGCCTGCAAACCCACTCATGCCCGCCGTGCTCGACCTGGACCAGCGTGCGCCTGTCTTCCGTGAAGCGCTCGCCACCTTGCAAGCCTCACGCCCCGCCGCACCGACGGCCGACGAGGGCTGGTGGTCACAGGTTCATCGCCACTACAACGTGGCCCGCGAGCCGGTCAATCTGGAGAACGGCTTCTGGGGCCCGATGGCCGAGCCGGTGAAGGCCGAGTACGAGCGCCTGACCACCCTCATCAACCATCACAACGCCCATTGGGTGCGCCGCGAGTGGCCGCAGGCACTGGAAGCCCTGCGGGTGCGTGTGGCGCGGTCGCTGGGCTGTGGGCACGACGAACTGGTGCTCGTGCGCGGCGCCAGCGAGGCGCTGCAGGTGCTGATCCAGGGCTACCGTGGCCTGGCCGCTGGTGACACGGTGCTGTACTGCGATCTCGACTACCCCGCGATGCGCGCGGCCATGGCCTTCCTGCGCGAGCGCCGCGGCGTGAACGCCGTGCGGCTGGCCATCCCCGAGCCTGCCACGCGTGAGGCGGTGCTGGCCACCTACCGCCAGGCCCTGCACGACCACCCACGCGTGCGCCTGGTGCTGCTCACCCACGTGAGCCACAGCACCGGCCTGGTGATGCCGGTGCGCGAACTCACCACGATGATCGAGGCGGCCGGCGCCGACGTGGTGGTGGATGCGGCGCATTCCTGGGGGCAGATGGCATTCGACGCGCCCGACCTGGGCGCCCCGTTCGCCGCCTTCAACCTGCACAAGTGGGTGGGCGCGCCCCTGGGCTGCGCGGTGCTCTACATCCGGCGCGACCGGCTCGACGCCATCGAGGCACCTTTTGCGGGGCTGGACTTCGGCGCCGACGACATCCGCAGCCGGCTCTATGGCGGCACGCCCAACTTCGCGGCCTGGTTGACGCTGCCCGTGGCGCTCGACTGGCACGAAGCCATCGGCGCTGCGCACAAGGCCGTGCGTCTGCGCCACCTGCGCGATGCCTGGGTGGGGCCGGCCCGCACGCTGCCGGGCGTGCAGATCCTCACTCCCGATGAGGCCGGCATGGTGGCGGGCATCACCTCGTTCCGCCTGGCCGGGCGCACGTCGACGGCCGACAACCAGGCCCTGGCCCGCGCGCTGCTGGAGCTGCACGGCGTGTTCACCGTGCAGCGCAGCAGCCCGGTGGCGGGGGATGCGGTGCGGGTCACGCCGGGCCTGCACACCACCGAGACCGAGATCGAGCGGCTGGTGGTGGGGCTGAGGCAGTTGCTGGGCTGACTCCCATGCCGCGCCTGTCTGAACGAGCCCCAGGCGGCACAATGCGCGCAGTGCCCGATATTGCGGGTCGCAGTTGCTGAAGGGAGGTCCCATGCCGTCCGTCCAGATGCCCGATTGGGAGCGCTTTGGGGCCGAGGCCCAGGCGCGCGGCTTCACCGAAGTGCTGGAGCGCCGCT
Source organism: uncultured Caldimonas sp. (assembly GCA_964552215.1). Classification (GTDB taxonomy): domain Bacteria; phylum Pseudomonadota; class Gammaproteobacteria; order Burkholderiales; family Burkholderiaceae_C; genus Caldimonas. The sequence continues at coordinate 44,334 of CAZKGD010000013.1, read as the reverse complement.
GGCAACCCGGCCAGATCGTGCCCGACCACAGCCATCCCTTCGCGGTCGATGCCCTCGTGGTGCAAGGCGAGATGTGGCTCACCGTGGGAGACACCACCCGCCACCTGCGTCCCGGTGACCGTTTCGAACTGGCGCGCGACGAGCCGCATGCAGAGCGCTACGGCGCTGAAGGGGCGGTGTACTGGGTGGCTCGGCGCGTCTGAGATCCGTCGTCACGGCGCCGTCAGCGCATGCCGCACCAGCAAGGCGGCCAGCGTCCACATCGTGAGGCCGATCAGGCCATCCAGGATCTGCCAGGCGCGCGGCCGCGCAAACCACGGCGCCAGCCAGCGGGCCCCGAAGCCCAGCAGGCCGAACCACACCACGCTGGCGGTGCAGGCGCCGGCCACGAACCAGCCTCGCGTCGCGGCAGGCTGCTGCGCGCCGATGCTGCCCACCAACAGCACGGTGTCGAGGTACACATGCGGGTTGAGCAGCGTGAAGGCGGCCGCCTGCGCGACGGCCGCTCCTCGGCTGACGCCATCCCCACCGGCCGTGGCCTGCAGGCGGCTGGGGTGACGGGCGCGACGCAGGGCAAGCCAGCCATACCAGACCAGGAAGAGGGCGCCGGCCAAGGCCAGGGCCCGTGCCAGCCCCGCGCGCTCACCCAGGGCCTGGGCCATGCCCAGCACGCCGGCGGTGATCAGCACCGCATCGGCCACGGCGCAGAACACCACCACGGGGCCCACATGCTCACGCCTCAGTCCCTGACGCAGCACGAAGGCGTTCTGCGCGCCGATGGCCACGATCAGGCCCAGGCTCAAGGCCAGGCCCTGTGCGAAGGCCGGAGCCACCAGCGTGGCGATGTCAGGAACGCTTGTCATGCCGACAGCTTGCCCGTGACGAGAGGTTTAGACAAACTACATCATCTTCATCAGATGAAGCTACTCTTAACTCATGCTTGACTATCCCTCGTTGGCTGCCCTGGCCGCCGTGGTGCGCGAAGGCAGCTTCGAGCGCGCCGCGCAGGCCTTGCATGTCACGCCCTCGGCCGTGTCGCAGCGCGTGCGACTGCTGGAAGAGCGCATGGGCTGCGCCCTGGTGGTGCGAGGCCAGCCCTGCCAGGCCACCGAAACCGGCCGGCGGCTATGCCAGCACCTCGACCGCGTGCGGCTGCTCGAACACGAATTGCGGGGTACGCTGCCCACGCTCGACCCCGAGGGACACACCCGTGTGCGGCTGCCCATTGCGGTGAACGCCGACAGCCTGGCCACCTGGTTCGCGCGCGCGGTGGCCGCCTTCGGCGCCGAGGCGCCGGTGCTGATGGACGTGGCCGTGGACGACGAGGGCCACACCGCCGAATGGCTGCGCAGCGGCGCGGTGCTGGCCGCCGTCACTGCCACCGCCCGCCCGGCCACTGGCTGCAACAGCCGCCCGCTGGGGGCCATGCGCTACCGCGCCGCGGCGAGCCCCGAGTTTGTCGAGCGCTACTTCTGCCAAGGCGTGGGCGCCGGCACGCTGGCGCTGGCCCCCAGCCTGCTCTTCAGCGCCAAGGACGACCTGCAGGCCCGCTGGGTGCGCCGGCTGTGCCGCCGCCATGTGGAACTGCCTCGCCACACCCTGCCGTCCTCCCAGGCCTTTGTCACTGCCGCGCTGGCGGGCATGGGCTGGGGCCTGCACCCGCAGGCGCTGATCCAGCCCCACCTCGACGACGGCTCGCTCGTGGAGCTGGTGCCCCACACCCCGCTGGACGTGCCCCTCTACTGGCACGAGGCCCGGGCGGCCTCATCGCTGCTGGAGGGGCTGACCCGGGTGGTGGTGGGGGCGGCGAAGCAGGGGTTGAGGAAGGGGTGAGCGTGGGGACGCTCCAGTGCCCGGCCGTCAGACCCTGTGCCCGGATTCCAGTTCGAGCGCGGCATGGCCCAGGTGATGCACCAGCGCCTGCACGACGCGCCGGTCGATGCCGTGCCCCAGGCCGGGAAAGCGGTCCAGCGTCACCGACCCGCCCAGCGCTCGCAGTCCCTGCTCGGCCTGCTCGGCATGCATCACCGGCATGACGGGATCGGCTTGCCCGTGCAGCAGGTGGATGCGGGTATGCGGGGACGCGATGCGAGGGGGCGACGCGAAGCGGCTGGACAAGGCGAAGACGCGCCCCGCCAACGCAGGCTCGAGCTGGGTCGATTCCAAGGCCATGATGCCGCCTTGCGAGAAGCCCAGCAGCGTCGTGGCTTGGGCTGACAGACGGGACGCGGCCTGCCAGGCACGCACGCGCGTCACGAAGCCGGGCATGGCCTCCGCCACCCGGGCCGGCCGGTCCTCGTCGCGGATGCCGGCCACTGAAAACCATTGCCATCCCGGGCCCATGCGCTCGGGCGCCTGCAGGCTCACGATCCAGGCCCGGGGCAGGGCATGAGCCAGGGCCTCGCCCAGCGGCGCCAGGTCGTCGGCCGACGCACCCACGCCATGGAAAAGGAGCACGAGGTGGCTGGGGGTGTCGGGCTGGCGGATCACCCAGTCGGTTGACATGAGCGGGTCCTTTCAGGGTGTGGGGGCAGCGCTCAGCGCTCGTTCGAGGCCAGCGCCACGTCCACCGAGAGGCGGCCAGCACCGCTCGCCAGCAGCGACAGCGAGGCCGCCAGCAGCGCCAGCGCGAACTCATAGCCGTTGTTCGACATGAACAGGCCCTTGTCGATGTGCACGGCAAAGATCGCCACGATCATCGCGAAGGCCAGGGACAGGGCCGCCGGACGGACCAGCAGCCCGAACACCAGGGCCAGGCCACCGAAGAACTCGGCTGCACCGGCCAGCAGGGCCATCAGGTAGCCGGGCTGCAGGCCGATCGAGCCCATCCACTGGCCCGTGCCTTCCAGGCCGTAGCCGCCGAACCAGCCGAAGAGCTTCTGGGCGCCGTGGGCGATGAAGATGATGCCGATGGGCAGGCGCAGGGCCAGCGGGGCCCAGCTTGGCTGGGTGGACAGGATGCGTTGGACGGTGGACGTGCTCATGGGATGCTCCAGGTTCAGGTTGTCAGCGTGGGTGGCCGGCCTGCCCCGACACAGAAGGGGCGGCGACCGTGAATGAACTGTAGAAGTTGCACATCAGGAGATAAATATGCTTGAATGAGATTAATTGTCTCGATTCAATCAACAATGGACCGATTCCTGGAAATGCGGGCCTTTGCCGCAGTGGTTGACGGTGGCAGCTTCGTGAAAGCGGCGGAGTCCCTGGGGGTGTCCAAGGCGGCCGTGTCGCGCCATGTGGCCGAACTCGAGGCCCGCCTGGGGGTGCGGCTCCTCCATCGCACCACGCGACGCCTGTCGCTGACGGGCGAAGGCGAACGCTTCTATCCGCGCTGCCGCGAACTGCTGGCCGAACTGGAAAGCGCCGAGGCGGAGGTCACGTCGGCCACGGCGCAGGCCGTCGGCCAGATCAAGGTCAATGTGCCCGTCACCTTCGGCATCCTGCACCTCGCACCGGTGTGGGCGGCGTTCCGCGAACAGCATCCGCAGGTCACGCTCGACATCACGCTGGCCGATCGCGTGGTCGATCTGGTGGATGAAGGCTATGACCTGGCCGTGCGCATCGCCCGGCTGCCCAGCTCCAGCCTCGTCAGCCGCCCGCTCACGACCACGCGCATGGTGCTGTGTGCCTCCCCGCAGTACCTGGCCCGCCATGGCGAGCCGCGCCACCCGAGCGAGCTGGCCGGCCATACGGTGTGGGCCTACGCGTACTTCGCCGGAGGCGACGAGTGGCCCTTCGAGGGGCCGGACGGGCCGGTGGTGGCGCGCATCCGGCCCTGTGTGCGCACCAACAGCGGCGACACCTGCCTGGCGGGAGCCCTGCACCACCAGGGCATCGTGCTGCAGCCCAGCTTCCTGGTGGCGCCCGAGTTGCGCGCGGGGCGCCTGGTCGAGCTCATGCCCGCATACCGGTCGATCGAACTCGGCGTCTATGTGGTGTACCCCTCGCGCAAGCACATGACGCGCAAGGTGCGCGCCCTGGTTGACTTCCTGGTGGCGTGGTTCACGGTGCCGAGGTGGGACGGGTGACGCGGTCATGGACCCGTGATGACGAGGGGCTGCACGCCACTGCCTGACCGGCGGGATTGTCACACTGGATACACATTCTGTTACTAAATTGACGGTGGTTTCACTTTCGCTGTCATCGTGTCGTTTCATCGTCCCGAGCGCCGTCGCTTTGCAGCGACGGCGCTCTCTTCCATCGCGGCCCTGGCCGTGCCCGCGGCCGTGTCGGCCCAGCGCAGGCCCCCGACCCGCCCGGCCGGCTCGAACCCCGTCCTGCTTCAATGCGTCGACACCTCGACGGATCAGCAGGAGATCTCCCGCGACTACAGCAGCGGCGTGCGGCTGGCGCTTCAGGCCTCCGCCACGCGCCTGAGCGACCTCCGGCCCTTCCCCATGGACGGCTCGGAGGCTTCGCTCAGGTCGCTGCTGGCCACCTTGCGATCCGACCCCGCCGTGGTGGGGCTCGTGGGGACGGCGGGAGAGCGTCTGGCCCTGCGCTGCGCCGAGGCGATCCGTGCCGAGGGCTTGCAGATCGCGCATCTGGGCCCCTGGATCGCCGATGCCCGCTTCGACGACGAGCCGGGCGTGGTCAAGCTCTTTGCCTCGCGGGAGGCGCAGATCCGTCACGCCCTGCGCAGCCTGGAGACCGTCGGTGTGCGCGAACTGGGGCTGGTGTATGCAACACCTGCCTTGCAGCAGCAGGTCCAGGCCGACGTGCAGTCGGCCGTGCGGCGCATCGGTGTGCAGCCCCGTGATTTCGTGGCGCCCGCGGGCAACGTCGAGCAGCTGGTCGCATCACTGCCCGCCAATCCGCCGGCGATCTTCCTGTTCGTCGGTGGCTCCATCGAACTCGCCCGCTTCGTGCGCGGCCTGGCCGAACGCAAGCTGCAGCGCTATGTCGTCACGCTGGGCGAGACCGATCTCACCACCTTGACCGAACTGGGCGCCACCGGCACCGTGCCCGTGGTGCTGACGCAGGTGGTGCCCAACCCGCAGACGCACACCGCACCGTTCGCGCGCGAGTACCGGGCCGCACTGAAGACCCTGTACGAGGAGACCCCCTCGCCCCTGAGCCTGGCCGGCTTTGTGGTGGGCCGCTACACGCAGGCGCTGCTGGCAGGCGCGGACGCCTCGCCGATCACCCGCGCCAGTCTCTACGAGCTGGCCCGGCGCCGCCCCGGCCTGGAGCTCGGGGGGTACAGCATCGGGTTCGATGCGGCCTCCAACCGCGGCAGCCGCTACGTCACCCAGGTGCTGCTGGGGCGGGATGGGCGGCTGATCGGCTGACCGGCCCAACTGCGCCATGCGTCACGCTCGACCCGCGCTGTCACGAAATCTTCATGGCCGAGCCGATCCTGTACCGGAGCATGGTTCGGCCTGATGGTCGCGTCCGGCCTCATCATGTCTTCTCCTCCCACCCTCGCTGAACTCATCGAGCGCCACGCCCTGTCCGTGGTGTTTCAGCCCATCATCGATCTGCACGACTGCAGCGTGCACGGCCACGAATCCCTGGTGCGGGGGGCGGAGGGCAGCTCCTGGGCAACGCCCGAAGCGCTCTTCGCCCAGGCGCGGGTCGAGAACCTCTCCATCGAACTGGAGATCGAGTGCGTCAGGCAGGCGATCGCCTCATGGACGCCAGCACGTGGCACCAGCCGCTTGTTCGTGAACCTCAGCGCTCCGGCCCTCATCACCGCGCTGCGAGGCCCGAGCAGGCAGCTGCTCACCAAGACGGCCCGGGAGGCGGGCATTGCGGGGTCGGCGATCGTCTTCGAGCTGACCGAGCATGAGCAGGTCAGGGACATCGACGCACTGCTGGAGGCGGCGCGCGAGCTTCGGCGGGCCAACATCAGCGTCGCACTCGACGATTTCGGGGACGGGCGTTCGAGCTTGCGCCTGTGGTCGGAGCTGCGGCCGGACATCGTCAAGATCGACCGCTACTTCACGCACGGCCTGGCCCACAAGGGGGACAAGCTCCAGACCTTCCGGGCCTTGCTCCAGATCGCGGAGACCTTCGATACTCAACTGGTGGCCGAAGGGATCGAGACCGAGGACGAGTTGCGAATCCTGCGTGACCTCGGCATCCGCTTCGGTCAGGGCTGGCTCCTGGGAAGGCCCCAGGCCGTGCCGGCGACCGCTCCGACGACATCGGCCTGCACGGTGTTGAGCGGGCGCGAGGTGTCCGTCTTTCCCGTCCTGCGCCGGGCGGTGCGCAATGAACTCACCGCGGGACAGCTGATGATGGACGCACCGGCCATCACCCCCTCGACGACGCACGATCAGGTCTATGAGATGCTGCCGAGTCTGAGCGAAGTGCCTGCCCTGGCCATCGTGGAAGACGATCGCCCCGTGGGCCTGCTCAACCTCCAGCAGTTCGTGGCGCGCTACGCCAAACCCTATTTCCGGGAGGTCTATGGCAAGCACTCGGCCAGCCTGTTTGCCAACCTTTCGCCGCACTGCGTGGATGTGCGAACCCCGATCGAAGCCCTGACCTCGATCCTCACATCAGAGGACCAGCGCTATCTGACGGACGGCTTTGTCGTGACCGACTCCGGCCGGTATGCCGGCCTGGGCACCGGCGAACGGCTGGTGCGCGCCGTGACCGAGGCGCGCATCGAAGCCGCACGCCATGCCAACCCGCTGACCTTCCTGCCCGGCAACATCCCCATCAGCGACCACATCGAGCGACTGATCGATGCCGGCATCGACTTCGTGGCGGTCTATGCCGACCTCAACCACTTCAAGCCCTTCAACGACTACTACGGCTACTGGCGGGGTGACGAGATGATCCGGCTGGCGGCCGGCACCATCTCCTCGCACATCGATCCGAGAAGGGACTTCGTCGGCCATGTCGGCGGGGATGACTTCGTCGTGCTGTTCCAGAGCAGCGATTGGCTGGAGCGGTGCCAAGCCATCATCGGCGCATTCAACAGCGCCGCGCAGCGCCTGTACGACACCGACGCTCGTTCGCAGGGCGGCATCAACGTCGAAGACCGCTACGGGCAGATCCGCTATCACCCCTTCGTGACCCTGGCCCTGGGCGTGCTGCCGGTGCGACCCGGGCAGTTCAGGCGCTCCGAGGATGTGGCCTCGGCCGCGGCCACCGCCAAGCGCCTGGCCAAGGCCTCTCCGGCCAGCCTTCATGTGATGGACTCCGAGCCGCGAGCGGCCAAGAGTCCGAACGACACCCGCGTGGCGCCTCCCGATGGTTCGACCACCCTGCTGCACTGAGGCGTTGCCACAGCTCTTCCTTCCTTGCACCAACCACGCCCCCGATCATGTTCCGCTCGCGTTCCACCTGGCTCGCCAGGACATCCCTTGCAACACGACTGTTTGCCGCCATCGCGATGATGGCGATGGCCCTGCTGGGCTCGGCGGTGTTCGCGCACTTGCTTCTGGGCCGCAGCGCCGACAGCTTCGAGCGACTGACCGAAACGGAGTTTGCTGCTGCCTCCCGCGTGGCGATGCTGAGCGAAGTGATGGGGCGGCTGGCACGCCACGAGAAGGACCTGCTCATCAACTACGAACTGCACTCCGAGGTGGTGCGCCACGAGACCGCCTGGCAGCAGGCCTGGGGCCAGGCTCAGGAACAGCTCGCTGCGCTGTCCGGCATGGGCGGCGCCTACTCGGAAGCGGCCTCGGCGATCACGGTGTCTCTGGAGGCCTACGCCCAGGGCTTCGAGCCGGTCCGAAAGGAAACGCTTGAGGCGCGGCTGGTGACGGCCGCGGAAGGGCTTCGGGCCATGGCTGCAGCTCACCAGGCATTCACGGCGGCAGAAGACCGGCTGGCCGCGATCACCGTGCAGGCGGCGGGTGATGTGGAGAACGCCAAGCGCTCGCTGCACGAGATCCGCAGGACCAACACGGGCGCGCTGGTTTTGCTGGTCGTCCTCTCGTTGGGGGTGGCCCTCCCGCTGGCCTGGTGGAGTGTGCGGTCGGTCACCGGGCCGGTGAGGCAGGCCCAGGCCGCCGCCGCTGCCATCGCGGCCGGCAGCCTTCCCCGTGCCATCGCGGCCCCCCAGGGTGCGGTGAGGGACGAAGCCCTCCAGCTCCTGCAATCGGTGAGTCGGATGAATGACAGCCTGAGGTCCCTGGTGCATGAGGTGCAGGAGGCGGCGGGCGGGATTGCCGCGGCCAGCCACGAGATTGCCGCAGGGAACATCGATCTGAGCCGCCGCACCGAGCAGGTGGCTGGACGGCTGCAGGCAACTGCCAGTTCGATGGAGGACCTCGTCGGGACGGTGTCGGGCGCCGCGCAGGCGTCGGCCGATGCCAGCACGCTCGCTGCCAGAACCCTGGCCACGGCGGGGGAGGGCGGGAAGGTGGTCCAGCAGGTGGGCCACGAAATGCAGGGGATCGAGAGTGCGTCGCGCCGCATCGAAGAGATCACCGGTCTGATCGATTCGATTGCGTTCCAGACGAACATCCTGGCGCTGAACGCCGCAGTCGAGGCTGCCCGGGCGGGTGAGCATGGGCGCGGATTCAGCGTGGTGGCAACGGAGGTGCGCGCGCTCGCCCAGCGCAGTGCACAGGCGTCTCAGGAGATCCGGGAGCTCATCGAGAACACGTCCCAACAGGTGGAGGGTGGAGCGCGCCTCGCTGCAAAGGCGGGCGAGGCGATGCAACAGATCGTCGGATCGGTGCAGTCCCTGACTCAGCAGGTGGAGGGCATCTCCCGCGCGGCGGGTGTCCAATCGCAGGAACTGCTGCAGCTCAGTGCGGCCATTGCCGAGGTGGATCGAACCACGCAGGAGAACGCCGCTCTTGTGGAACAGAATGCAGCGGCCTCCGAAAGCCTGAGGCTGCAGGCCGATCGCATGCGACGCAGCGTTGAAGCCTATCGATTGGCCTGAGGGTGAGCAGTCATCGCATTCCCCGTGGTCGTCACACGCCGACCGCCGCTCACTTCACCCGCCGCAGATCACTGTAGGTGCCACCGGTTTTCAACACCACCGTCACATCCGCCTGCCCGCGGTTGCGCCAGAACCAGCCGTGGTGGCCGGTGAACGCCGCCACCAGCTCCCCCTCATCGGCCGGCACGCCCCGGCCCTTGACGTAGCTGATGGAGCGGCCTCCGCCGTCCCCGTGCGTGTCGTAGTTGACCACGCCCCCTTGCACCGTCCAGGCATACAGAGCCTTGTCGCCCTCGTTCATGCGCAGCTTGATCTCAGTGCCCTGGCCCGGCGCAAGCGTGAAGGTCATCTCGTCGCGCCATGCGCTCGTCACCGGCGACGAGGCCGGCACTTCAATGGCCTGGACTTCAGCGGCCTGTGCCGAGGGCGTTTCAGCGGCGGGGGCCATCCGGCTGGCGGCCGCATCCTCCGCAGCCTCTTGCGCCAGGCGGGTCTTGATCTCGCCCATGTCGGTGAGGCCCAGCACCCGGCCCAGCCCCGTGGGGTCGATCGCGTACTCGGCGGGCAGGACCACCGTCACCAGGATCGCGAGGGCCGACACCGCCGCTAGGACCGTGGAACGCAGCAGCTGCCTTGACGAAGGCAACTCGGCACGCAAGGGGGTGTCACTGTTGTACATGGTCGATCACTCGCGAATTCACAGGGAGACGACGTAGCCGGTCAGTTGCAGGCCCATCAGCACGAAGCCGGCGGACATCATGGCCACGTTGGCGGTGTAGGCGTGACGCACGAAGCCTGCGGTGCGCCGCCAGTAGCTCATGCCGATCAGGATCATGGCCAGTGCCAGCAGCTGGCCGATCTCCACGCCCACGTTGAAGGCCAGCAGATTGGGCACGAGCCCATCGGGCGAGATCTCGTACTCCAGGATCTTGGTGGCCAGTCCAAAACCATGCAGCAGCCCAAAGACCAGGGTGGCCCCCTTGGTGCTGGGCTGGAACCCCAGCCAGCGCTGGAAGGCGCCCAGGTTGTCCAGCGCCTTGTAGACCACCGAGAAGCCGATGATGGCGTCGATCAGGTGGCTGTTGATGCCGACGTTGAAGTACACGCCCAAGATCATCGTCGTCGAGTGCCCCAGGGCGAACAGGCTCACGTACACCGCGATGTGCGAGAGCCGGTACAGGAAGAAGACCACACCGAAAAGGAAGAGGATGTGGTCGTACCCCGTGATCATGTGCTTGGCGCCCAGGTAGACGAAGGGCAGCAGGTGCACACCCGAGATCTCCTGGATGTAGCCCTTGTCGCCTTGGGTCACGGCGTGGGCAAAGGCGTCGGATGCCATCAGGACGCTGCACAGCAGCATCAGGGCAGCCCACCACCGGGCACGGAGGAATCCGAGGTGTTTCATGTCGCAGGCGTCGAGTCGAAGCGCGCTTTATACCCGATCTGCTGTAACCTCGGGGGGAGGATGCAACTCGCTGCACACCACCCCGATGAAGCACGTCCACACCACCCACCCGGCCATCATCAAGCGCCTGCGCCGGGCCGGCGGCCATCTCGCCAGCGTCGTCGGGATGCTGGAGCAGGGGCGGCCCTGCCTGGAGGTGGTGCAGCAGCTGCAGGCCGTCGAGAAGGCCCTCACCCAGGCCAAGAAGACGCTGATCCAGGATCACCTGGACCACTGTCTGCAGCACATGGTGGATGCCCGGGGCCGGCGCGCCGCCGCCTCGCTGGATGAATTTCGAGACATCACCAAATACCTGTGAGCATCACTGCACGCTCGGGGGTCGAGCACTCCCACGACTTTCATCAGCCCAGCGAGGCGGCCGAACGCGGTACTCGCGCGGTGCTGTGGATCACGCTGGCGACCATGGCGCTGGAGATCGGTGCGGGGTGGTGGCTGGGCTCCATGGCCTTGCTGGCAGACGGCTGGCACATGGGCTCCCATGCGGCCGCCATCGGGGTGAGCGTGCTGGCCTATGCCGTGTCGCGGCGCCTGCGCCGCGACACGCGCTTCGCCTTCGGCACCTGGAAGATCGAGGTGCTGGGCGGTTTTGCTAGCGCGCTGTTCCTGCTGGGGGTGGCAGCCCTGATGGCCGTGGCGTCGGTGCAGCGGCTGTTCGAGCCGCAAGCCATCCAGTTCCGCGAGGCCGTGGCCGTGGCGGTCATCGGGCTGCTGGTCAACGTGGTGTGCGCCGTCATCCTGGGCCGGGTGCACCACCACCATGACCACCACCATCACGGCCCTGCCCATGGGCCCGGCAGCCACGACCCCCAACACCACCACCACAGCGACCTGAACCTGCGTTCGGCCTACCTCCACGTGCTGGCCGATGCACTCACCTCGGTGCTGGCCATCGTGGCGCTGGTCGGGGGTTGGGTGTGGGGCTGGGTCTGGCTGGACCCGGTGATGGGCCTCGTGGGCGCTGTCCTGGTGGCCCTGTGGGCCAGGGGCCTGATCATCGAGACGAGCCGTGTGCTGCTGGATCGCGAGATGGATCACCCGGTGGTCGAGGAGATCCGGGAGGTGGTGGCCGCACTGCCCACGGGGCAGCCCGTGCGGTTGACCGACCTGCATGTCTGGCGTGTCGCACGCGATGCGTATGCCTGCGCCCTCACGCTGGTGTCCGGCGATCGAACGCTCACGCCCGCACGTGTGCGCGAGGCCCTGGCCGTGCACGAGGAGCTGGTCCACTGCACGGTGGAGATCGAGTTCGTTGACCCCGGGCCACCCTGATGCAAAGGGCAGGGCGGACCTTGGCGGCGGCTGGCTGATCTTCTGGACCAGCGGGCGGCCGACGCTCAGCGCGCGCCGGCCTTCTCCAGCAGGGACACCATCGCCGCATATCCTCGCGCCCGTGCCAGGGCCAGGGGTGTCTGACCATGCCGATCGGCCAGCTTGAGATTGGCCTTGGCATCGATCAGGGCCTTCAAGGTGGCCTGGTGCCGGGCTCCTCCATCGCCCAGCACGATCGCCTCGATCACCGCCGTCCAGTGCAGGTTGTTGACGTGGTCCAGTGGGGCGCCGGCCGCGATCAACTGGCGGACCACGCCCTCATGCCCCAGGTGGGCTGCGGCGATCAGGGCCGTGCCGTCGTAGCGGCTGGTCACCTGCCGGGCGCTGGCACCCAGTGACAGCAGCAGGCGCAGCGTCTCCTCGTCGTCGGCCACCGCAGCGATGGTGACGGTGTCGTAGCGATCGCGCTCCAGCAGGTTCAGGTCTGCGCCTGCCGACGCCAGCAGGTGGATGGCCTCGCGCTGGCGCGCATGGGTTGCCACGTGCAGCGGTGTGCGGCCATGAGCGTCGCGGGCGTTGAGATCGGCCTGGGCGGCGATCAGTTGCCGCAGCGTCGCCAGATCACCGCGGTGGGCCGCGGCGTGCAGGCCCTGGTAGGCCGCGGCCTCGGCGGCCGTGGGCGCCACCTGGGCATGGGCAGACAGCGTGGCGGCCACGGCAAGCGCCACCGACAGCAGCAAGGACTTCATTTCAGCAACTCGGCCACCTTGGCAATGCCGGCGTTGGCGCACTGTTCGTCCAGGTGGCCGCCGGGGGCTCCACCCACGCCCACGGCGCCAATGACTTCGTTGCCCACGCGCACCGGCACACCGCCGCCCAGCACCAGGAACCCGGGGATGTCCACCAGTGTCTGGGCGCCGGGGTTCTTCTGGACGTTCTCCAGCATGGCACTGGTGTTGGCACGCGCAGAGGCCGAGGTGTAGGCCTTGCCCTGCGCGGCGGCCACGGTGTGGGGCCCGGCGCCATCGGCGCGTTGCAGGGCACGCAGGGTGCCGGCACGGTCTACCACGGCGGCTGTCACGTTGTGGTTGCTGGTGGCACAGGCGGCCACCGTGGCCGCGGCGATCTGGATGGCCAGCTCCAGCGACATGTTCTTCTCGGTGCGCACGGCCTGGGCGCTCGCGGCGGTGGCGATCAGGCTCAGGGCAAGGGCGGCAGCTTGGGCGACGGTGTTCACGAGGGTCTCCTGGCAAGGGGTTGCGGCGTCGTTTCGCCGTAGGAGAACTCTAGGCACTCACCACTCCCTCGCCCATTCGGGTGCTTACGCGCGGGCTTCCGTAGAACTACGCAGCGTCCCCCTCGACCAGCGCCGCGTAGCGGCGGATCAGCTGGGCCAGCGAGTCGACTTCCAGCTTGCCAAACAGGTTGGCGCGGTGGGTTTCCACCGTGCGCGGCGACAGCGTGAGTGCACGGCCGATCTCCTTGTTGGTCAGCCCTTCGACGATCAGCCCGAGCACCTCCCGCTCGCGCTCGGAGAGTTGGGCGTAACGCTCGCGTGCAGCCCGGTCGGCCTGGTGGCGCTGGCGCGACTTCACGTGCTGGCGCACCGCGTTTTGCAGCGCCTCGATCAGCAACTCGTCATTGACCGGCTTTTCCAGGAACTCTGCGACGCCGGCCTTGAAGGCGCGACGACACATGTCCACCGTGCCATGGCCGGTGAGCATTATGATGGGCTGATCCACGCCCTGGGCGCGCAGGGTGTCGAGTACGCTCAGGCCGCTGATGCCGGGCATGCGCACATCCAGCACGATGGCGCCGATGCCCTGCCGGTCGAACTGTTCGACAAAGGCCGTCGGGTCGCTCCAGGCCTGCACGCGAAGGCCCACCGTACCGATCAGCAGCGTCAGGCTGGCGCGCACGGCCTCGTCGTCGTCGAGCAGATGGATCAGGGGCGAATGCGTGGACATCACGGTGCCAGCGGCAGTCGAAGGGTGAACTCGGCCCCATGGGGCGGCGTGTTGCGGGCGCCCAGGCTGCCGCCCATGCCCACCGCCAGGGTTTCACACAGGCTCAGCCCCAGGCCCAGCCCGCCTCGGCGGGTGCTGAAAAACGGCTGGAACAGGCGCGGCAAGGCCTCGTCTGGAATGCCGGGGCCGCTGTCGCTGACCTGCAGCAGGCCTTCGCTGCCATCGCAGAGCAGCCGCAGGCGGATGTGGCGCTGCTCGGCAGGCACCTGCTCCAGCGCCTGCAGCGCATTCATCAGCAGGTTGTGCACGATCTGTTCCAGGGCCACCGGGTCGGCCATCACGGCGGGTGCAGCCTCGACGTCCAGCGTCATGCGGGCCTGGCGGCTCTTGAACTCGGGCTCCAGCAGATGCAGCACGCTGCGCGCCGCCTGCTCCAGCGGTGTGGGGCAGGCGACACCCTGGCGATCAGGGCGTTCGACCAGCCGGCGCAGACGCCCCACCACTTCGGCAGCACGCTGGGCTTGTTGCGCGGCCTGGGCCATGGCCGTCTGCGCCAGGGCCAGCTCGGGCGGCTCGTCGGCCAGCAGGCGTCGGGCGGCTTGTGTGTTGGCCAACACGGCGGTCAGCGGCTGGTTGAGTTCGTGCGCCACCCCGGCGGCCAGTTCGCCCAGGGTGTTCAGGCGCGCCACCTGCCCCAGGCGCAGCAGCTCCTCGGCCCGGCGACGTTCGGTTTCCTGGCGGCGCCACGCTTGCCAGGCGTAGGCGGCAGCCAGCACCAGAATCACCCAGGCGCTCATGCGCCACCAGGGCAGGGCGGACCAGCCGAGCGTGAGCTGAGCCTGCACGTCAAAGGCCTGGCTCTCGCTGGCCAGCACCTTGCTGAACGCAAAGGTCCAGCCCAGGGCGGGCAGGTCTGTACGCCCCGGCTGGAGGGTGTATCCGGAATCGCCCAGCGCCAGGCGCACGCGCACCGGGCTGCTGCTCGGCTGCATGGGCCACTCATCCCAGGGCACGGTCTGCTTCAGGTCGATCAACAGCGCATAGGCGCCACTGCCGGCCGCCATGACCAGTTCATAGTGGCCTTGCGCCAGATCGATCGCCCCGAGCGCCGCGCGCTGGTGCTCCCGCGACCGGGCCTCGGCCTCGGTCAGCGACGCACGCGGCCAGACCTCACCGGCCTGGCGGTGCTGGGCCTGCAGTACCTGCGGGAACACCGCCGGCAGACGACTTTCCGATCGTTGCGTATCGCTGCTGGGCTGCAGCAAGGCCAAGGTCGCCAGCACCGCGTCGTGCTGGACCACGCGCTGGCTCAGCAGGCGGTGCACGATGCGGGCGTCGGTGTCGAAGGCGTTGCGCTGGCGCTGCAACTCGGTCCGGGCGAGCAAGGCAGCCCCGAGGGCCGCCAGCAGACCGGCGCCCAGCCAGAGCAAGGTGTGGAAGCGGGTGAGTCGCGTCACGGTGCATCCATTGTGCACGGTGGGCTCCGCCCGGCATGCCCACCCCGGCTCCCGCGAAACCGCGCTGCGCCGTGGCCAGGGCGGTCACTGCCCGTGTCTTGGAAGACAGTCTGGAGCCCGGCCCGCGAAAGTTTCAAGGTCAGCGGCACGCCCCCCCGCTTTCGTGTACCATGGACTCGCTGATATGCACAAGACCGTCCGCTCTTAGGTCTTTCTTCCACCCGCACCGGCGCTGCGCCGGCGGTCGCGTCGAATCCCCTTCTGAAGATTTTCTTGGCGTCTCTTCGCTGGGCGCGCTGTTGCGCCCTGCAACTTCGAAAGGAATTCGACATGACGACTCAAACCGGTACCGTGAAATGGTTCAATGAAGGCAAGGGCTTCGGCTTCATCGCCCCCGATGACGGCGGCAAGGACCTCTTTGCCCACTTCAAGGAAATCGAGGGCGGCGGCTTCAAGACCCTGAGCGAAAACCAGCGCGTGCAGTTCGAGGTGACCCAAGGGCAGAAAGGCCCGCAGGCATCGAGAATCCGCACCCTGGGCTGATCCTCACGCCCACCCAGGAAAGCGCGGCGCGGCCGCGCTTTTTTTCTTTCTGCCGAAGGGGCTCTGATGAAAAATCTGCAAGACGCCACCGAACGCATCTGTGAATTGAAGGGCAGCCAGGTGGCACTGGATGCCCTGATGCCCGCGGTCATCAAGGCGCTGCCTGCATCGACCCGTTCAAGCGTGAGAGCCGCCTTCGACGCGCACGCCGAAGCGGCCCGCACGGTCATGCTGAACGCCGACATCTCCGAGGTGGCACTGGCAACCTTCGAGCGCGATGTGGCGCGCAACCGTGCCTTCCTGGACGATGGCGGCCGGCCGCAAGCCCCGGGTACAACCGTCGACGCACTGCTGTTCACCACGACCCGCATTGCCACGTTCGCGGGCCCCCAGGCCTTGACGAGCGCCAGCGGCTTCTTCTTCCGGCGGGGCGAGCGACTCTTCCTCGTGAGCAACCGCCACGTGTTTGCCGACGACGCGACCGCTCACCATCCCGACCGCATCGAGATCGGGCTGCACACGAGCACGCATGACCTCACCCAGCATGCAGTGGTCTCCCTGCCCTTGTACCGCGACGGCCTCGGGCAGTGGCGTGAAGCCACCGACAGTGGTGGCCTGGTGGATGTGGCGGCCCTCGAGATTCCTGCTGCCGCGCTGCCGGCCGGCGCGGCCTTGCAGGCCTTCGATGAAACGCATCTCGATGCGCGCAATGAGGTGGTGGCCATCGGCGACGCGCTCACCATCGCCGGCTTTCCGCTCGGCTTCCACGACACGGTCCACCACCTCGCGGTAGCGCGCAGTGCCTCCGTGGCTTCGGCCTACGGCGTGCGCTTCCAGCGCCAGGGCTGCTTCCTGACGGATGCCCGTACCCATCGCGGCAGCAGCGGCTCGCCGGTCGTGCGGCGGCGCGTGCAGGACGACGCGCCGTCGTCGCCACCGTCGTGGCATCTGATCGGCGTGCACTCCACCCGCATGGACATGCGCACGCGCGATCAGGCGCAGGACGAGTCGCTGGGTCTGAACTGCGCCTGGTATGCGGACGTGCTGGTGACGCTCACGGCAGGGTGATGCCAGCGTATCCGCTGGGCACGGAGTGATTGACTGTCAGCATTTGCCTGACCAAGGTCAATCAAATGGGAAGTGATGATGTGTTGCAGGTCCGCCGGTTCAACCGGGCCGCGACACGATCCGGTCCGTCGCGCCCGAGATGCAGGAGCGCATGAGCAGCGGTGCACCCTTCTTCTGGCACCGCGGGAAGCGCGCGATCGGCTTCGGCGCTGCGAAGACCCATCTGTCGCTCTACATCATGCATGGCGGCGTGCTGAAGCTTCATCGGCCCGACCTGGCAGCTTTCGACGCCTCGAGCACGGTGATTCGCTTCACGCCCGAGACGCCGCTTCCCGCAGCGCTGGTCCGAAAGCTTGTGCGGGCGCGACTCGCGGAAATCGACGCCAAGGACGATAGGTAAGCGGCAGCGGCACGGGACCGGGGCGACTCACCGTTCCGTTGTGCCTGATCGTCTGGTAGTCTGCTACGAGGTCGCCAACCCAACTTCAGCAGGAGACGTCCATGGGGCCTCTTGACGATCACAATCGCCAGCACACCTACGGCAACACTCTCGGACCCCCCACCTCTGTCGCCGGTGTGTCGGCTCAACAGGCGATCGACGCTCACAACAGACTCGTTGGAGCCTCGGCCTCTTCGCCACCCACGGGTTCAGCTCCGCCGGGCCCGCGCGCGCATCTCATCTTCGCGTTGGTCAGTGCCGCCGTTTCTCTAGGCGCCGCCATCGCAGCTTACCTGGTCGGGGGAATCGGGGCTGTTGCCATTGGACTCGTCGCCCTGATTGCAGGAATCTTTGCGTCCTTCTTCTTGATTGCGGCGCTTGTCGAGTTCCTCAAGTCCTTGTTCTCTTCACGGTAGCCATCGAGCGTTCCCATAACGCTCGACGACGGGAACTTCGACGTGCTGCCAGCGCCTACTCGAACTTCACCCTGACCTCGTCAGCGCCGATGGTGATGCCCTGGACCTTGAACCCGAAGCGAAACTCCTCCGGGCGGAAGGTGAGCAAGGGATAGCCTTGCAGCGCTTCCTGCACGACGGACGCGCTGATGCGCTCCAGGAGCTGTGCGTCGTTGCCGGTGACGCCGTCGATGCGCAGATGCTCCGCACGCGGGTCCTGGAGGCGAACCGACAGGGTCTGGGCGTCCCAGCGCAGTCCGCTGCTCACCGTCACCTGCCCGCCCACCGGTGAGACAGGGGTCGGATCCGCCGCACCGGACGGGGAACAGACTGTGGAACATGGTCACAAGCATGCCATAGGCCACACCGTGCACGGGGCACGATGCCAGCCCACGTGAGACCGCCGGTTAGAGTTGCCCGCGCCAGTCCGCCGCAAACAGCTTCCACTGGCTGCCTTCCAA
>CAZKGD010000013.1:0-26256 GCA_964552215.1 uncultured Caldimonas sp. | reverse complement strand
GTTAGAGTTGCCCGCGCCAGTCCGCCGCAAACAGCTTCCACTGGCTGCCTTCCAACCGCCAGTCGGTGTTCACCTCCCAGGCCTGGCCGGCCTCAGGCAGCACACCCTGGCCGCCGGTGGCCAGCACGGTCAGGCGCGCCGTGGCGGTGGTGCCGGTCACGCGCACTTCGTTCACGGTGACGACCAGCACGATGGTGGGGTAGCGCAGCACGAGGCCGGTGAAGAGCTGGCGCAGGCCGGTGCGGTCGAGGCCCTGGCCGGGGCGCTGGAAGTCGTCGGCGACATGCGACATGAAGTCGCCGTTGTTCCTGGCCTTGATGGCGGCCTCCATCTCGCCGAGGGCCGCGCGGATCTGGCGCTCGGGGTCGGGGCGGCTGCAGGCGGCGAGGAAGAAGGGCGCGAGGGCCAGGGTGGCGAGGAGGGGGCGGCGGCGGGGCATGCCGCGAATCTACACGCCCCGCGCCAGGGCGTCAGCGACCCATCCGCCGCAGGCCGAGGGACTGCAGCACCGTGAAGGCCGACACGCCCACCACGTTCACCGCCAGGAAGGCTTCGCCCCAGAGCGTGGGCTGCACCCAGCCGCTGCCCCACAGAACGGCGGTGTCGATCACCCACAGGGTGTTGACGACGAGCACCGTCCACACCGTGCGGCGCGACGGTACGCGCTGGCGCGCAGCCCAGATCAGGAAGGCGGCCCAGGGCAGCAGGAAAGCACCCGCGCCCAGCAACAGCAGGGCGGGCAGGCCCAGCGGCTCGGACAGCCAGCCCGAGGCAAAGGCCAGCGGCGGCGCGAAGGCGACGGTGGCGGCAGCATCGAGGCCGAGGCCCAGGCGCAGCAGGCCGGTGCCAGAAGCGGGGGTCGATGTGGGGGACGTGGCAGCAAGGGTCGACATGGCGAGGCTCCTGTGGGTGGATGAATCGGTGCCGTCATCCTCTGCCCGGTGAGGGCATGGCGTCGATGACCTCCGAGGTCATGTCCGGTGCATGCGAGGGCGGCTAAGCTTGCCGCCATGACACGCACCCCTGCCTCGCTGGGCGGCAAGCCCAAAGCCGCGCGCGCCGACGTGGGCGACCTGCTGCGCCACTGGCGCCAGCAGCGCCACCTGTCGCAGCTCGACCTGGCCACTCAGGCCGACATTTCCACGCGCCACCTGAGCTGCATGGAAACCGGCCGCGCCCTGCCCAGCCGGGCCATGGTGCTGCGCCTGGCCGAGCGCCTGGCCGTGCCGCTGCGCGAGCGCAATGCGCTGCTGGCGGCGGCGGGCTATGCGCCGCTGTACCGCCAGCGCGCGCTCGACGACCCGGCCCTGGCGGCGGCGCGGCAGGCGCTGGAGGCGGTGCTCAAGGGCCACGAGCCCTATCCGGCGCTGCTGGTGGACCGCTACTGGAACCTGGTGTCGTGCAACCGGGCGGTGCCCCTGTTCCTGCAGAGCCTGGGCCTGACGCTGGAGGGCCCGGTGAACGTGCTGCGCCTGAGCCTCGACCCCCAGGGCCTGGCGCCGCACATCGTCAACCTGGGGGTGTGGCGCCACCACCTGCTGGAGCGGCTGCAGCGCCAGATCGAGGCCAGCGGCGACCCGGAACTGGTGGCCCTGTCCGAATCGCTGCATGTCTTGCCGGCACCCGAGGCCCCGGTCACCGACGGGCCGCTGGCGCCCGAGGCCAGCGTGGTGGTGCCGTTTGAAGTGCAAAGTCCCTGGGGTCGCCTGTCCTTCATCAGCACGATCACGGTGTTCGGCACGCCGGTGGACATCACGCTGTCGGAGCTGGCCCTGGAGACCTTCTTTCCGGCCGACGAGGCCACGGCGAAGGTGTTGCGCGAGGTCATGGCCGCGGCCCCCGGGTGAACCCTGCGTCGCCAGGGTGACGGACAAGGCCTGCCTCCGGCGGCGATAAAGCGGGGTCTGCCCCAAGAAGACCTCCCATGACGCCTGACACCCTGCTGCATGCCCCCACCCACGCCACGCTGGTCGAGTTCCTCGTGCAGCCCGGCCAGGCCGTGCGTGCCGGCCAGCCCCTGCTGGTGCTTGAAGCCATGAAGATGGAGCACGAGATCTGCGCCCCGGCCGACGCCGTGGTGCAGGAGCTCCTGGCCGCGGTGGGCGAGCTCGTGCCCGAGGGGGAGGCCCTGCTGCGCCTGAGTCCGCCCGGAGCGCAGGCTGCTGCCGCTGTTGTCCAGGAGGCGGCAAGGCCCGCGCCGCTTGCCGCCGAGGGCCCGCGCGCCGACCTCCAGGCCCTGTTCGATCGCCACTCGCTCACCGAGGACGCTGCCCGCCCCGAGGCCGTGGCCCGGCGCCATGCGCTGGGCCTGCGTACCGCGCGCGAGAACATCGCCGACCTATGCGACCCGGGCAGCTTCGTGGAATACGGCGCGCTGGCCATTGCCGCGCAGAGCCGCCGGCGCAGCCTGGACGACCTGCAACGTCACACGCCTGCCGACGGCATCGTCACCGGCATCGGCTCGGTCAACAGCGCGTGGTTCGGCGAAGAGGCGTCGCGCTGCGTGGTGATGGCCTACGACGCCACCGTGCTGGCCGGCACCCAGGGCGCGCGCAACCACCAGAAGACCGACCGCCTGCTGGGCGTGGCGCTCGAGCAGCGGCTGCCGGTGGTGCTGTTTGCCGAGGGCGGCGGTGGCCGCCCGGGGGACACCGACTGGCCGGTGGTGGCCGGGTTGCACCTGTCCACCTTCGCCAGCCACGCGCGGCTGTCGGGCCAGGTGCCATTGGTGGGCATCGCCGCCGGACGCTGCTTTGCCGGCAACGCGGCCTTGCTGGGCTGTTGCGACGTGATCATCGCCACCCGCAGCAGCAACATCGGCATGGGTGGGCCGGCCATGATCGAAGGGGGTGGCCTGGGCGTCTACCGCCCCGAGGAGGTCGGTCCGAGCGAGGTGCAGGCGCATAACGGTGTGATCGACGTGCTGGTCGAGGACGAGGCCGCGGCGGTGCACGCAGCGCGCCACTACCTGTCCTTCTTCCAGGGCCGGGTCAGCGAATGGGACTGGGCCGACCCGCTGGCCCTGCGCGAAGCCGTGCCCGAGAACCGCGTGCGGGCCTACGACGTGCGCGCGGTGATGCGCGGCGTGGCGGATGCCGGTTCGCTGCTGGAGCTGCGCGAGGGTTTTGGCCGCAGTGTGCTCACCGCCCTGGCCCGCATCGAAGGCCACCCCGTCGGCCTCTTGGCCAGCAACCCGGCCCACCTGGGCGGCGCCATCGACGCCGACGCCGCCGACAAGGCCGCGCGCTTCGTGCAGCTGTGCGACGTGCACGGCCTGCCCATCGTCTCGCTCATCGACACCCCGGGCTTCCTGGTGGGCCCTCAGGCCGAAGCCCAGGCCCAGGTGCGTCACGTGAGCCGGCTCTTCCTGGCCGCGGCGCGCAAGCGTGTGCCCTGGCTGGCCGTGGTGCTGCGCAAGGCCTACGGCCTGGGGGCGATGGCCCTGGCCGGCGGCAGCCTGCATGCGCCGATGGCCGCGGCCGCCTGGCCCACCGGCGAGTTCGGGGCCATGGGCCTGGAGGGTGCGGTGCGCCTGGGCTACCGCAAGGAGCTCGACGCCCAGCCCGAAGGCCCGGCACGTGAGGCCCTCTTCGAGCAGCTGCTGGCCGAACAGGTGGCCCGCGGCGCGGCGCTGAACATCGCGCAGACGCTGGAGATCGACGCCGTGATCGACCCGGCCGACACCCGCGAGTGGCTGGCGCGCGGCCTGGCGTCGTCCCGCGTGGGCGAGCCGGGCGGGCGCTATGTGGATGCGTGGTGACCTAAGATCGGCGCTTCATCTCCCGGAGCCCCGTATGATCCTCGAAGTCGCTGACATCCGCATCCATCCCGGCCAGCAGGCCGCCTTCGACGAGGCCATCCAGCGGGGGCTGGACACCGTGATCGCCCATTCGAAGGGTTTTCGTGGCTACAAGGTCAACAAGGGCATGGAGTCGCCTGAGCGCTACCTGCTGATGATTTTCTGGGACACGCTGGAGAATCACACCGTGGACTTCCGCCAGTCGGAGGCTTTTGCCCGGTGGCGGGCGATCGTCGGGCCCTTCTTCGCTTCGCCGCCCCAGGTGGAGCACTTCACGCTGCTGGGGAAATCGGCCTCCGCCTGAGCGACGGACGATGCGACTGCTTGATCTGCATCAAGCCGGGTGTGCGCTGCTCTCTCTAGAGTGGCGGCATGAGACAACGCCCCTGGACCCTCTCGTCCAAGCTCGTGCTGCTGTGCACGGGCTTCCTGCTGGCTGCGCTCACCTCCATCGGCCTCACACTGTGGATCACCTGGCAGATCGAGGGCGGGGCGGCTGCCGTCAACGAGGCCGGGCGGCTGCGCATGAAGAGCTACCAGCTCGCCCTGGACGTCGAGCGACAGGTGCCGCCCGCCCAGATCGAGGCCCGGCTGCAGCGTTTTGACCAGGGGCTGGCGCTGCTGCGCGCCGGTGATCCTTCGCGCCCCCTCTTCGTGCCCTGGAGCGAAGCCACGCGCGAAAGCTTCGAGTCCGTGCACGACCAATGGGCGCTCTTGCGGGAACATTGGCGATCGCAGGAGAGGCCGTCGGCAGACACCGAGGACGTCGACCGTTTCGTGGCAGCCATCGATGGCTTCGTGGCCGGCATCGAGCACCAGCTGTCGCTGTGGACCGCGATCCTCCATGCCGTGCAGCTGGGCATCCTGGCGCTGGCGCTGGCCGTGGGGGTGGCGATGCTGTATGCGGGCTATTTGCTGGTGCTCAACCCGGTGAACCGCCTTCAGCGCGGACTCCAGCAAGTGCAGGCGCAGGACTTTGCCGTGCGCGTCGAAGAACGCTCGAGCGAGGAGTTCGACCAGCTGGCCCAGGGCTTCAACCGCATGGCCGAAACCTTGCAGACCTTGTATGCCAATCTCGAGAACAAGGTGGCCGAAAAGACGGCTCGCTTGCAGCAGCAGCGTGAGCGCCTGGCCGCGTTGTACGAGACCAGCGCGATGATGGCCGAGGCCACCACGCTCGACGAGCTGGCGCGGCGCTTTGCTCAGCAGGTGCGGCGCATCGCGCGGGCCGATGCGGTGGCCGTGCGCTGGTCCGACGAGGCGAATCAGCGTTATCTACTGCTGGCCGGCGACTGCCTGCCCCAATTCATGAGCGAGCAGGAGCAATGCGTGCAGACGGGCAGCTGCCACTGCGGCCAGGCCTTGGAGGGTGCGGCCACTCGCGTCATTCCCATCCTGGCACGGCCGGTCGGTGCTCCGCAGCCGGTGCTCGACCACTGTGCGCAAGCCGGTTACCAGACCTTGGTGTCGGTACCGGTGCGCCTGCAGCACCGCCTGCTCGGCGAAGTGGATTTCTTCTTCCGCGAGGAAACCGCCCTGGGTGATGACGAGCGGTCGTTGCTCGAGGCGCTGGCGGCCCATCTGGCCGGCGCGATGGAGGGGCTGCGCGCCGAGGCCTTGGGCAAGGAAGCGGCCGTGGCCCAGGAACGAAGCCTTCTGGCCCGTGAGCTGCACGACTCCATCGCCCAGTCGCTGGCCTTCCTGAAGATCCAGGTGCAGTTGCTGCGCGAGGCCATGCGGCGCGGCGACGAACCGGGCGTCGAGCGGGTGCTGGGCGAGCTCGACGCGGGCGTGCGCGAGAGCTACAACGACGTGCGCGAACTGCTGCTGCATTTCCGCACCCGTGCCAATGGCGAGAGCATCGAGCCGGCCCTGCGTACCACGCTGCAGAAGTTCGAGCACCAGAGCGGCCTGCGGGCCCATCTGGCGATGCACGGCCATGGCCTGCCGCTGGATGCCGATGTGCAGATCCAGGTGTTGCATGTCGTGCAGGAAGCGCTGTCGAATGTCCGCAAGCACGCCCAGGCCCATGAGGTGTGGGTGGACGTGGAGCAGGCGCCGGTGTGGCGCTTCACCGTGCGCGACGACGGTGTGGGCTTCGATGCCCAGGGCCAGCGGCTGGACGAAACCCATGTGGGCCTGCACATCATGCGCGAGCGGGCCTCCCGCATTGGCGCCACGGTGGAGGTGCAGGCCGAGCCGGGGCAGGGCACCCGCGTGACCCTCACCTTGCCGGCCAGCTCGTCGGCCGAAGCCCTGGCCGCCTGACGCCAGCCGACACACACACGCCATGCCCTTGTCTTCCACACCCATCCGCCTGCTGGTCGTCGATGACCACACCCTGTTCCGCCGCGGCCTGGTGGCCCTGCTGGGGATGGAGCCCCGCCTGCAGGTCGTGGGCGAGGCCGGCGATGCCGGCGAGGCTCAGCGCCGCGCCCGCGAGTTGCAGCCCGACCTGATCCTGTTGGACAACCACCTGCCCGGCGTGAACGGCGTGGACGCCGTGGCCGGCCTGCGCGAGGTGGCGCCCCGCGCGCAGGTGCTGATGCTCACCGTCAGCGAAGACGAGCGCGACCTGTCGGCCGCGCTCAAGGCCGGTGCGCGCGGCTACGTGCTCAAGACCATCGATGGCCCGGACCTGGTGCGGGCCATCGAGCGCACGGTGGCGGGTGAGTCGGTGGTGAGCCCCGAACTCACGGCCAAGCTCGTGGCCGCGTTCCAGGCCCTGCATGCTGCGCCTGCCTGCACCCCGTCGGCCGCCGAGGCACCCGCCGAACCCCTGGACAGCCTGTCGCCGCGCGAACGCGAGATCCTTGCCCTCATCGCCCAGGGCGCCAGCAACAAGGAAATCGCCCGCGAACTGGGCATTGCCGAGACCACGGTCAAGATCCACGTGCAGCACATCCTGCGCAAGCTGGGCCTGAGCTCACGCGTTCAGGCGGCCGTGTACGCCAGCGAGCGCCAGCGGGCTTGATCCGGCGCATGTCGGGCACTGGCCGAAATGCGACGCAGCGGCGATGATGGCGCCTATGTCCGCGCACGCTCTCGACCCCGACGACCTGGGCTCTGCCGCACCGGGCGGCCAGGAACAGCATCTCCATCTGCTGGGTGAGCCCCTGTCGGGCCTGCGCTGGCGCGAACCCGTCACCGTGCCGCCCACCGCGAGCGTGCGCGAGGCGGCGCAGCTGATGCAGGAGCGCCAGGTGTCTTCGGTGCTGGTGGTGGAGCAGGGCCGCCTGTTCGGCCTGGTCACCGACCGCGACCTGCGCAACCGCGTGGTGGCCGCCGGGCTGGACACCTCACGCGCCGTGATGGACATCGCCACGCTGGCGCCCCTGACCCTGGACGAGCGGCGGCCGGCCATCGAGGCGCTGATGCTCATGGCGCGCCACAACGTGCACCATCTGCCCATGACCGATGGCGAACGCGTCACGGGGCTCGTCACGGCGCGCGACCTCACCGAGCGCCACGGCGCCTCGGCGGTCTATCTGGTGGGGGAGGTCTGCAAGCAGCCCGACCTCGAGGGCCTGGTGCGTGTGAGCCGGCGCCTGCCCGAACTGCAGCGCCACCTGGCGGCCGCCGATGCCTCGGCCCATGCGACCGGGCACCTGATCACCGCGGTCACCGATGCCTTCACCACCCGCCTCATCCAGCTGGCCGAGGCGCGCCTGGGGCCGCCGCCGGTGGACTACGCCTGGGTGGCCGCCGGCTCCCAGGCCCGCTGCGAGCAGACCGCCAAGACCGACCAGGACAACTGCCTGGTGCTCGACGACACCTACGACGAGGCCCGCCACGGCGCCTACTTCGAGGCCTTTGCGCGATTTGTGTGTGATGGGTTGAACGCCTGCGGCTATGTGCACTGCCCGGGCGAGATGATGGCCATGACACCGGCCTGGCGCCAACCCTGGAGCCGCTGGCGCCAGTACTTCCACCAGTGGATCGACGAGCCCGAGCCCAAGGCCCTGATGCTCACCTGCGTGTTCTTCGACCTGCGCCTGGTGCATGGGCAGGCCGAGTTGCTGAACAGCCTGCGCCGCGACATGCTCGAGCGCACGCGCGGCAACGGCATCTTCCTGGCCTACATGGTGGGCAACGCCCTGGCGCACCGTCCGCCGCGCGGGCTGTTCGGCGGCATCTCACCCATTCGCAGCGGCGAGCACCGGGGCGCCATCGACCTCAAGCACACCGGGATCGTGCCCATCGTCGACCTGGCCCGCATCTACGCGCTGGCCGGTGCGCTGGAAGAGGTGAACACCCAGGACCGCCTGCAGCGCGCCGCCGACAGCGGCGAGATCAGCGTGGATGGCGTGCGCGACCTGCGCCAGACGCTGGAGTTCCTGGCGGCGATGCGCATCCGCCACCAGGCCCGCCAGATGGCCGAAGGACAGCCTGCCAACAACTTCCTCGTGGTCGACAGCCTGTCCAACTTCGAACGGGGTCAGCTCAAGGACGCCTTCGGGGTCGTTCACACCCTGCAGAGCGTGCTGGAGCAGCGCTTCCAGGCCGGCCGGTTCTAGCGGCCGGCCGTGAGAGGTCAGTGCGCGCGCCAGCCGGCGTCGTCGCTGGCGCTCTCCGGCGGGGTGGCGGTGGCTTCCAGGCTGGACGCCTGGGCACGGGCGATCGCCTGGGCGGCCTCGTGCTCGCTCAGCTTGAACTGGGCCACGGCTTCCACCAGGCGCTGGGCCTGCTGGGCCAGGCTGTCGGCGGCCGCAGCCGACTCTTCCACCAGGGCGGCGTTCTGCTGCGTCACCTGGTCCAACTGCGTGACCGCATTGTTGATCTGGCCCAGACCCGAGGTCTGCTCCGTGGTGGCCGCGCTGATCTCCTGGATCAGGTCGGTCACGCGCTTGACCTGGGCGACGATGTCGCTCATCGTCTGGCCCGCCTGGTCCACCAGGCCGCTGCCGGCTTCCACCTTCTCCACGCTTGCCTGGATCAGGCTCTTGATCTCCTTGGCGGCCTGGGCCGAGCGCTGGGCGAGGTTGCGCACCTCGCCGGCGACGACCGCAAAGCCACGGCCCTGCTCGCCGGCGCGGGCGGCTTCCACCGCGGCGTTCAGGGCGAGGATGTTGGTCTGGAAGGCGATGCCGTCGATGACGCCGATGATGTCGGCGATCTTCTTCGAACTGGCATTGATCTCGCCCATGGTGTGCACCACCTCGCCCACCACCTGGCCCCCCTTGGCGGCCACGTCGCTGGCCACCCCGGCCAGCTGGGCGGCCTGACGCGCGGTTTCGGCGTTGTGCTGCACGGTGCTGGCCAGCTGCTCGATCGACGCCGCGGTCTGCTGCAGGTTGCTGGCCTGTTCCTCGGTGCGCTGCGACAGGTCGGCGTTTCCGGTGGCGATCTGCGTGGAGCCGGTGGCGATGTGGTCGCTGCCCATGCGCACGGTGCCCACCACCTTGCGCAAGGATTCCTGCATCGTGTGCATGGCGTGCACCACGCTGCGACGGCTGGCCCGCGAGGTGTCGATGGTGGTGGTCAGATCGCCGTGGGCGATGGCATTTGCAACGGCGGCCACGTCGGCCGGCTCGCCGCCCAGCTGTCGCGTCAGGCTGCGGGTGAGCCACACCCCCAGACCCAGGCCGATGATCACGCCGCCCAGGGTCAGGGTGATCATCGCCGAGCGACCGCTGGCGAAGGCATGGGCGGTAGCCTCAGCCAGGCGGGCTGCGTCATCCTGTTTGCGCGTCTTCAGCGCAGAGAGGAGCTTCTCGCCTTCGTCGACGACCGGACGCAGCTCCGAGCTCAGCATGTCGGCGGAGGTCCAGGCCTCGCCCGGTGGCTCACTCTCCAGGCGCGTGAGCAGCTCCCCTACCGATTCCCCGACCTTCTTGAGTTGCTCGCGCGCGGCCTGCACCTGCTGCCGGCCCTCGGCCGTCGCGAAGTAGGCCTCTGTCTGGTTCAGCAGTTCGAGCGTCTGCTTCATGCGTGCTTGCGCGGAGTCCATGTGCTCCTTGCGCTCGGTCAACGTATCGGCAAACACGGCGTTCGCCGTGGCGCGGTTGGTGGCTTGCAACGCGAGCGCGGTCTCGGCTGCCGCGTTGAGGCCGACCACCTGCCGGCTGTACATCTGCTGGGCGAACTCGTTCATCTGGGCCGAGCGCCACAGCCCGACCGCCCCGATCAGGCCGCCGATCACGCACACGATCACGAACCCGCCGATCAACTGCGTGCCCACACGCAGGCCTTGTAGCTTCTTCATGGCATCCACTCCTTGCGAAAGACGACGCGGCCGGTCCTCCGCGGAACCGTGCCGTTACACGCGTGGTATCGGCAGTGCTGGACGAATCTCAAGGGTGGGGGAGCGTGGCTCTGGCCCATGGGGCCCGCAAGCGAGACGTGTGTCGCATTGTGCGAACGTCGCCCTTTCTCGACTGAGCTTGATGATTCTCAAGAAAAATCAATTTCCATTTCATTTTGCATGAATGTTTGCGCGAATTTTATTCTGCCTAATGTATTTATTTTGCGTGCTTATTTCGCATTTTCTGGTGATGGTGGTGTCAATTCGAAGGTGTGGCCGGTCGTTATTGGCACAGGCCTGGCATTCGAGAATGAGTTGTGAAACGACAGGCCGTATCCCGACAAAAAGGAAAAACAATGAACAACCTGAAGATCGCCACCCGGCTCAGCCTGGCCTTCGGCTGCACCCTGGCGCTGCTGATCGGCGTGGCCGTCCTGGGCATCGTTCGCATGAGCCAGATCCATGCGAATCTGAACCTGATCGCCAACGTCAACAACGAGCAGGCGCGCCTGGCGGAAACCATGCGAATGGCCGTGGCCAAGGTGGCGATTGAAACCCGCGACATCGTGCTCACGCGAGATGACACCAGCCTGCGCAGCCTCGCACAGCAGGTTCAGGGGGAGCGCGACGAATACGACGCCGCCGAGCGCCAGCTCGAGGCCATGTTCAAGGAGGATGCCAACACCCTGCCCAGGGAACTGGAACTGTTCAACCAGGCACGTTCCATGAAGGCAGCGGCCTGGCCTCTCACCGACCAGGTGATGGCCCTGGGATTGGCCGGCCAGACAGAGGAGGCCACCCGTCTGGTGCAGGGAGAGGCCAAGGCCGCCCAGGCAGCCTGGACGGACAAGCTGGGTGAGCTGGTGCGCCTCGAAGAAGAAATCAGCGCCGAAGCGGTCCAAGAGGCCGGGACGGCGTACACCCAGGGCCGCACGATGATGATGGTGCTCACGCTCGTGGCCTTGCTGTGCGGGGCCGCTGCTGCATGGCTGATCACCCGGTCCATCACCCAACCGATGCGGGAGGCCGTGGAAGCGGCCCAGGCGGTGGCGGCGGGAGACCTGACCCTTCGGGTGAATATCCGGGGTCGGGACGAAACCGCGCAACTGATGACGGCGTTTTCAGCCATGGCCGGCAACCTTTCCCAGCTTGTGAGCCGGGTCAGGCAAAACGCGGACAGCGTGGCCACCGGCAGCACACAGATCGCCCAGGGCAACAACGACCTGTCCAGCCGGACCGAGGAGCAGGCGTCCGCTCTCGAAGAGACGGCGGCCTCCATGGAGCAGCTGGGAACGGCCGTCAGGCACAACGCAGACAACGCCTTGCAGGCCAATCAACTGGCTCAAGGCGCCTCCACCGTGGCGATGCGAGGAGGCGAGGTGGTGGGGGAGGTCGTGCAGACGATGAAGGGCATCAACGACAGCAGCAGGAAGATCGCCGAGATCATTTCGGTGATCGACGGCATCGCCTTCCAGACCAACATCCTCGCCCTGAACGCCGCGGTGGAAGCCGCCCGCGCCGGCGAGCAGGGCCGCGGCTTTGCCGTGGTAGCGGGCGAGGTCCGGGCGCTGGCGCAGCGAAGTGCTGAAGCCGCCAAGGAGATCAAGGGGCTCATCACGGCGAGCGTGGAGCGGGTGGAACAAGGAGCGGTGCTGGTGGACCAGGCCGGATCGACCATGAGCGAGATCGTGGCGTCCATTCGGCGCGTGAGCGACATCATGGGAGAGATCAGTGCCGCCAGCAAGGAGCAAAGCGCCGGCGTGGCGCAGATCGGGGAAGCCGTCAGCCAGATGGACCAGACGACACAGCAGAATGCCGCGCTGGTCGAGGAGAGCGCAGCGGCGGCAGAAAGCCTCAGGGTGCAGGCGCACCAACTGGTTGAGGCCGTCTCGGTGTTCCGCCTGCCGAATGCTGCACGCCTGGTGTCGGCCTGAGGGCAAAGAAGGCCTTGCCGTCACAGGCCTCGCGCGACACTCGAAGCCAAGGGTTCGGCCACGCTGCTCAGAACTCGCTCCAGGCCTCTTCCGATGACTTGCGGCGGGTGTCCGCGGGCGCAGTGGCGGACGGCGGTCTGGCGGCGGGCGCAGCAGGGAGCCGGTTCGGCGAAGCGGGCTTCGTCTTCACGGTTGCCGTCTCGTCGTGCCCCAGGCGGAACTGGGCGACGGCGGTCACCAACTGCTGGGCTTGCTGGTTCAAGCTGTCGGCGGCCGCCGCCGATTCTTCCACCAGGGCCGCGTTCTGCTGCGTCACCTGGTCGAGCTGACTGACGGCATCATTGATCTGTCCGATGCCCGAGGTCTGTTCCGTCGTGGCCGCGCTGATCTCCTGGATCAGGTCGGTCACGCGTTTGACCTGGGCCACGATGTCGCTCATCGTGCGCCCTGCCTCGTCGACCAGCCCGGTGCCGGCATCGACCTTGTGCACGCTGTCCTCGATGAGGCTCTTGATCTCTTTGGCGGCCTGGGCCGAGCGCTGGGCGAGGTTGCGCACCTCGCCGGCCACCACGGCAAAGCCGCGGCCCTGTTCGCCGGCGCGGGCGGCTTCCACCGCGGCATTCAACGCCAGGATATTGGTCTGGAAGGCGATACCGTCGATCACGCCGATGATGTCGCCGATCTTGCGCGACGAGGCCTGGATGTCGCCCATGGTGTGCACGACACGGCCCACCACCGTGCCGCCCTGCGTCGCGACCTGGCTGGCCACATCCGCCAGCTGGGCGGCCTGGCGTGCGGTGTCGGCGTTGTTCTTGACGGTGCTGGCCAGCTGCTCCATGGAGGCGGCCGTCTGCTGCAGGTTGCTGGCCTGTTCCTCGGTGCGCTGCGAGAGGTCGGCATTGCCGGTGGCGATCTGGCTGGAGCCGGTGGCGATGTTCTCGCTGCTGTTGCGCACCGTGCCCACCACCTGACGCAAGGCGGCTTGCATCTGGTGCATGGCCAGCACGACGCTGCCGGGGCCGGCGCGTTTCGTGTCGATGGTGACAGCCAGGTTGCCCTGGGCAATGGCGTTGGCCGCCTCGGCCACGTCGCCGGGCTCGCCACCCAATTGACGGGTGAGCCGGCGGGTGAGCCACACGCCGATGCCCACGCCGATGAGCACGCCCGCCAGCCCCAGCGCAATGAGCGTGGTGCGTGCCTCGGCATAAACCGCGTCGGATTCCTCGTTCAGCGTGGCCGCATTGCCGTGCTTGATTTCGACCAGACGTGTCATCAGTTCATCGGCCCGGTCGGCCAGGGGGCGCACGTCTCCGCTCAGTTTGGCGACAGAGGCTCGCGCTTCGCCAAGGGCCTCGGCGCGCAACAGCTCCAGGACTTCCTTCATGCCCGCCTCATAGGCGGCAATGGCATGACGTGTCTCCGCGACGACAGCCTGGCCCTCCTCGGTGGTGAAGTTTGCCGCCGCCTTGTCCAACTCGGCACGGATGAGGCGCAAGCGTTCCTCTGTGGCCTTCATGTGACGCAAGCGCTCTTCGTCGGTGGGGGACAGCACGGCGTTGCGCACCGCGCGCCCGGCCGCGAGCAGATGCATGTTGGCTTCTGCGGAGTGCCTCAGCCCGGTCAACTCCCGGTCGTACATGACGGTGGCCATGGCATTCACGGCGTCGGTCTTCCAGACACCTTCCAGTCCGATGAAGCCCCCGATGAGGGCGACCACGAGAAAGCCGCCGATCAACTGGGTTCCTACCCTGAGTTTGTTGAACCAAGACATGTGGGTGCTCCTTGAGTGTTGAGAAATGTGTGAGGTCAGGATCCATCGACATGGACGGGGCCTGAGAATCACATTTCGGCAAATGTGATGACGCCTGGAGCGAAGATTCGTGAAACTACGGGTAATTGCTCTTCTTGAGTTGTGCTGAGCGCCCTAACGGTGCACTTCAAGGGTTTGCGCACCAATCTGGTGCTGTGGGCGCAACGTCGCCGGACTGCGACACTTGCGGCTTCGCTTGCACGACAAGGAAGCTGCACATGCCCCCCGTTCGCGCCCTCATCTTCGACGTCTTCGGCACCCTCGTGGATTGGCGGCGGTCCATTGCCCGGGAGGCCGGCGCTGTGCTTGAGCCTCTGGGCCACCAGGCGGACTGGGAGGCTTTTGCAGACGCGTGGCGTGACCAGTACCAACCTGCCATGGAGGAGGTGCGGTCGGGGCGTCGGCCGTTCTCGAAGCTGGACGTGCTGCATCGGCGCAATCTCGACGTGGTGCTGCGCGACTTCGGGCTGGAGGCCGTGGACGAGGCCACCCGGGTGCACCTGAACCTGGCCTGGCACCGCCTGGACGCCTGGCCGGACGTGACGGCCGCGCTCACCCGGCTGCGCCAGCGCTTCCTGCTGGCGCCCTGCTCGAACGGGAACATCTCGCTGATGATCGACCTGGCACGGCGCAACGGCTGGCACTGGGACGCCATCCTGGGCGCCGAGGTGGCGCGCGACTACAAGCCCCGGCGCGAGGTCTATGTCGCGTCAGCGGCGGCGCTCGACTGCGCCCCGCAGGAGGTGATGATGGTGGCCGCCCATTCCTCCGACCTGGCCGCAGCGGCCGCTGCCGGCTTGCGCACGGCCTTCATCGCCCGCCCCGATGAACATGGCCCGGGCCGAGGGGAAGCCCGGGCCAGCGTGCCGGTGGATCTCGAGGCTTCGGATCTGGCCGCGCTGGCCGGGCGGCTGCTCAGTAGCTGATCCGCGCGTAGAAGGTCTTCTTTGCTGCTTCGCGGGCCTGGCCGAGGGTGTGGATGCCCTGGGCGGCCAGCAGGGGGATGAGCTTGAGGAAGATCTCGGCGGTGACGATGGCGTCGCCCAGTGCGGTGTGGCGGCCGAAGACGGTCACGCCCAGGCGCTCGGCGATGGCTTCGAGCTTGTGGGTTTCCTGGTGGGGGTGCACCAGGGCGGACAGCAGCAGCGTGTCCAGGACAGGTTGGTCGAAGCGCACACCGGTGCGGGCCTCCTTGAGCTGCAGGAAGCGCATGTCGAAGGCGGCGTTGTGCGCCACGAGCACGGTGTCGCGTGCATAGGCGTGGAAGGCCGGCAACACCGTGTCGATGGTGGGCTGGCCCAGCACCATGTCGGGCGTGATGCCGTGGATGGGGATGCTGGCCGCCGGGATGGAGCGCTGCGGGTCCACGAGTTGCTCGAAGCATTCCTGGCGCAGCAGCTTGCCGTTGACGATGCGCGCCGCGCCGATCTGGATGATCTCGTCGCCGGCCGAGGGCTCCAGGCCGGTGGTCTCGGTGTCGAAGACGGTGTAGACGAGATCCACGAGCCTTCGATCGGCCAGCTCCTCGGTGGATTCGCTGCTCTGGAAGAGGTCGAAGTCGTAGTACTCGGGCCGGCTCTCCGTCATCGTCAGGGGCGATGCCGGCTGATCCTCGGGCGGCAGGGCCTGGGGCAGCAGGAAGCGGAAGAAGATCTGGTTGCGTGCGCGGTCGCGCTCGAACCAGAACTCGGCGTCGTGGCGGTCCAGCACCTCGCGCAGGGTCAGCGGCGAGGCGTCGGTGCCGCTGCGCATGGGGTCGAGTTCCCAGCCCATCACGGTTTCGGTGCTCATCGCCTGGCCGGGCCAGACGAGGTCCAGGTGGGCGTGTGCGCCGGCCGAGGCCAGGCGCAGCTGCACATAGCGCACCTGGTATTCATCCACCAGCCGGCCAGCCAGGTAGCTCACGGCCTGCAGCAGCGAGAAGCTGTCCACCCGCAGCCACACGGCCCCGTCCACGTCGGACGGGCTCACGCGCACCGAATGCGCCGACTCGATGCGCTGCTGGGCCACGGCGACGAAATCGGCGCCCAGCATTTCTTCCAGCGGCCAGCGGGTCTTGCGCGACTCGGTGGTGCGGCTGGCCAGCAGCGCCAGCCGTCGCGTCATGCCCTCGGTCTCGTCGCGGATGACGCGCTGGAAGCGCTCACGCAACGCGTTGTCCAGGGCCGGATCCTCGAGCACCTCCACGGCCGCCCGCAGGCTGGCCAGCGACGCCCGGCTGCCTTCGGTGAGGTCGTGCAGCAGGCGGTCGCGCTCGCTCTCGGCCTCGAAGTCTTCGGTGATGTTCTCCAGCATCAGCAGGAAGCCACCCAGCCCCGTCTCCGAGCTGTCACGCACCGGCGTCATCTGCACACGCAGCAACTGTCCCGTGGGCGTGGCGGTGACGAACTGGGCAGAGGGCTGCAGATGGTTGCGCGCCATGTGACGGCGCACGGTGTCCAGGGCGTGGGCCACGAGCCGCCGGTCGATGACGGTGTAGATGGAGCGGCCCAGGCCGATGAGTTCGGCGCCGTCGGCCAGCGTGGGGTTGGACGACAGCGCGCGGAACTGGCTGCGGGCGCGGGCGTTGTAGAGCAGCACCCGGCCATCGAGGTTGCACACCACCACGGCCTGGGTGAGTTCGGCCATCAGGGCGGCCAGGCGCGAGCGCTCCTGCTCGATGCGTTCGCTGGCCAGCCGCACCTGCTGGGCCATGTCCTCCCGCAGGCGGGCGCGCTGGCGCACCAGTTCGTTGATGACGGTGGTGAGCGCACGCAGCTCTGCGCTGCCGCGCGGGGCGATCTCGCGCACCACCCCGGTGCCGATCAGCGTCTGGGTGTCCTCGGCCAGCCGGCCGGCGGCGGTGATCCAGCGCCGGTACACGGGCCGCAGCATCAGAACCACTGCGCCCAGCGTGACGAGGAAGGCCATCGCCACCAGCGGCGATCGTTCGACGAGCACGGTGCGCAGCAGCTCGCGCTGCGCATCGTCCACCGTGGACAGGACCAGGGCCAGGCTCATCCCGGCCCACAGCAGCAGGGCCACGGCAAAGGCCAGGAGGGCGACAACGAAACGGCGGTCGACCTTCACGCGTTCAGGCCTCCAGCATCTCGCGAACCTTGCTCACCAGTTCCTTGGTGGAGAAGGGTTTGGTCATGTAGGCATCGGCCCCCACGGCAAGCCCCTTGGCGACGTCGGTGTCGCGTCCCTTGGCCGTGAGCATCAGGATGCGCACGCCCCGCAGGCCTTCGTCGGCGCGCACCTCCTGGCACACCTCGAAGCCGCTCTTGCGCGGCATCATGACGTCGAGCAGCACCAGCTCGGGGGGGGTGGCCCGGATGGCGTCCAGGGCCTCCTGTCCGTCACGTGCCAGGCTCACCTCGTAGCCCTCGCGTTTCATCAGGTATTCGAGCGACAGCAGGATGTTGGGCTCATCGTCCGCGATGAGGATCTTCGCTGGCATGCTTGTCTCCGGTCGATGGTTCTTGTGAAAGCGGTGCAAGGGCTTCGGCGGCGGGGGTCCAGGGCAGCCACAGGCAGAAGCAGGCGCCCGGGTCGACCTCTTCGCGCAGCCACATGCGGCCTCCGAAATGCTCCACGATCTGGCGGCTGATCGGCAAGCCCAGGCCGGTGCCCTGGCGGCGGATGCTCTCGTCGCCGCCCTGGCGGAACTTCTCGAACACCGTGGCGCGCAGGTCCTCGGGCACCCCGGGGCCGTTGTCCTGCACCTCCACCTCCACACCCGCGGCATCGGGCCGCACGCGCACATCGACGTGCCCGTGGCCCTGGGGAACGAACTTCGCGGCGTTCGTGAGCAGGTTCAGCATCACCTGGGTGAGCCGGTCCCGGTCGGTGCGCAGTGGCGGCAGCCCGGTGGGCACATCCAGGTGCACCTGGGCGCCGCGCTCGTGGAAGAGTTCGCGCGTGGTCTGCACGGCCTGGTCCAGCAGAGCAGCAAGATCGACGTCGCTGGGGTGCCATTCCGCATGCCCGGATTCGATCTTGGCCATGTCGAGCACCTGGTTCACCAGGCGTGTCAGGCGCTCGGTCTCGGTGACGATGATGCCCAGGAACTGCTGGCGCTGGGTGCGGTCCATGTCGGCATCGTCCAGCATCAGCTCCGACAGCGCACGGATGGAGGTGAGTGGCGTGCGTAGCTCATGGGTCACGGAGGACATGAAGTCGTCCTTGAGCCGGTCCAGGCTCTTGAGCTGCTCGTTGGCCTCGCGCAGTTCGGCCGTGGCCCGCTCCAGCGAGCGGGACTTGTCTTCCAGTTCACGCGAATGCGCGCGCAGCTGCGAGGTCTCCTCCAGCATGCGCATCACGTCATCCAGATCCAGCGTTTCCTCTTCCACCACCGATGCCACCATCACCCGGGCCGAGGCGCTGCCGATGGCGCCAGCCAACTGGGTTTCCACATGCTGCACCAGGCGGGCATCGGCCGGGATCTGGTCGATCTGCTGCACGCCGACACGGCGCGCGTAGTCCTCGAAGACCCGCTGGGCATGGGACGGGCCCAGAAAGCGGCCCACCAGCGGCAGCAGGTCGGCCACCTGGGCCCGGCCGCGCCAGAACACGGGCCGCGTGGCCTGGGTGCGGTCGAAGACGTCGACGAATAGCATGGCCTGGCTGGTCTCGTGGGCCGAGGGGCGACGCCACAACGATACCGCCACATAAGCGCCCACGTTGGCCAGCAGGCTCCAGAACAGCGAATGCGTCAGGTAGTCGAGATCGCTCACGCCGAGCAGGGCCTCGGGCTTCAGCAACTCCCAACCGAAGGGGCCGTGCTCGAGCAAGGCGGCATCGATCCAGCCTGACTTGACGAAGGAGGGCAGCAGCAAGGTGTAGACCCACAGCGCAAAGCCCAACGCCAGGCCCGCCATCGCCCCTTCGCGGGTGCCGCCCTTCCAGTACATGCCGCCCAGCATGGCCGGGGCGAACTGGGCCACGGCGGCAAAGCTGATGAGCCCGATGCTCACCAGCGCATAGGCTTCGCCCGCAAGGTGGAAGTAGAGATAGCCCAGCAGCAGGATGGCCACGATGGCCGAGCGCCGGATGCCCAGCAGCACGCCCGTGAGGTCGCCGCCCGAGCGCGCCCGGAATCGGCGCAGCCGCAGCAGCCAGGGCATGATGAGGT
The DNA here is from genome assembly GCA_964552215.1 of uncultured Caldimonas sp. Classification (GTDB taxonomy): domain Bacteria; phylum Pseudomonadota; class Gammaproteobacteria; order Burkholderiales; family Burkholderiaceae_C; genus Caldimonas. The sequence goes on along the minus strand of CAZKGD010000013.1, from coordinate 7,353 downwards.
CGTTGCACACCATGGTGGATACCGCGATGGCCTCCACGATGACCATGCCCGTGGCGGCCGACAGCCCGCCGATGAAGGCCAGCAGGGCCAGGGCCTGCTGGCCCTGGGTGAGCGGCAGCGAGATCAGGAAGCCCTCGGGGTTCATGCTGCCGCGCTCGAAGAGCATGAGCCCGCCCAGGGCGATGGGCAGCACGAAAAGGTTGATGAGCAGCATGTAGGCCGGAAAAGCCCAGGCCGCCCGCTTGAGGTGGTTCTCGTCCACGTTCTCGACCACCATGACCTGGAACTGGCGCGGCAGGAAAATGACCGACAGCATCGACAGCAGCGTGAGGGCGAACCACGACCCGTAGGCAAACCCCGTGCCTTGCGCGGCGCCCTGCGAGGGGCTGAGCAGGGGTGCGAGGTCCGGATCGGCCAGGGCCCGGCCGAAGAGGTCGCCCAGGCCGTCGTACAGGCCCCAGGTGACGAAGATGCCCACGGCGAGGAAGGCCAGCAGCTTGACCAGCGACTCGAAGGCGATGGCTGCCACCATGCCTTCATGCCGTTCGGTGCTGTCCAGGTGGCGCGCGCCGAAGACGATGGTGAAGCCGGCCAGCACCAGGGCCACGTAAAGGGCCGTGTCCTGCCACCAGGGGAGGCCTGCGGCAGGAGGAAGTCCCAGCGGCGAGACCAGCGGCTGGGTCAGCAGCCCGTAGCCTACCGAGATGGCCTTGAGCTGCAAGGCGATGTACGGGACGATGCCCACCACCGTGATCAGCGTCACCATGCCGGCCAGCGTGGGGCTCTTGCCATAGCGGCTGGCGATGAAGTCGGCGATGGAGGTGATGCGGTAGGTCTTGGCGATGCGGATCATCTTGCGCACCACCATCCAGGCCAGCATCATCGCCAGCGTGGGGCCCAGGTAGATGGGCAGGAACCACACCCCCGAACCGGCGGCGCGGCCCACGCTGCCGAAGTACGTCCACGCCGTGCAGTACACCGCCAGAGACAGGGTGTAGATCCAGGCATTGCCGATGATGGAGCGGCCCTCGGCGGCACGGCGGTCGCCGTGATAGGCCACCGCGAAGAGCAGCAGCAGGTAGGCAAAGGCCGCAACGATGACCAGCGGGGCGCTGAGCACGGCGTCAGTCGTCCAGCCGCTCGACCAGCCAGGCCGTGGCCGCGATGAGCACGGCCCACACCAGGAACAGCGCCACCGGGAACAGCGGCACACCCAGCACCGTGGCCTCGCGGTCCCACAGCGCCATCAGGGGGAAGTTCAGCGACAGCCAGCCGGCGAAGAACAGGAACACCAGCCGTTGCGCCCCCAGGCTCTTGAACATCGGTGTCTCCTCGGGCGGTGGGCAGTTACTGGGTGCATGCCTCTTGAGACCATTGTGCCCCTTCCTCTGACCCGCGCCTTACGGGGTGCTGCCGGGCTTGGTCTTGGGCTTGCGGGCCGGTCCCAGGCCATGGGCCTGGCGGCTCAGGGCAAACGAGGCAAACAGCTTGATCCACAGGGTCGAGCCGGCGATGGCGATCCAGTCCTCGCGGGCCAGGGTCTGGAAGCCGAGCACGGCCACCAGCACGGCCACCAGCACCCCGCCGCCCAGCAGGTTGATGATCATCTCGTAAGGCGCATAGCGTTCGGCGTTGGGCGGCGGCAGGCCCTTCTTGAGGGCCACTTCCGAGAAATCCCGGCGCACCCCGATGCGCCAGGCGCGCCGCAGCCAGAAGAAGGCCACCGGGATCAGCGCCAGCAGGAAGATCCAGTTGATGATGAAGATGCTCATGGGTTCACGACCTGTCCGCTCATTTTCGCAACAAATCCCACAATGAAAAAACCCCGCCGGCGGCCCGACGGGGTCCGTGGGGCGGGCGGTGCCGAGCACCGCCCGCATCCGGAGCGCGACGCTCAGTGTCCCGTGGCTGCGCCGGCGCCCTTGGGCGTGCGCACCGCGTCCACCATCGCGGCGATGTGCGAGGGCACGGGGGCCGACATCTTGCTGACCAGGAAGGCCACCGTGAAGTTCACGATCGCGCCCACGGTGCCGAAGGCCTCGGGGGTGATGGTGAAGAAGCTGTTGGCGCCACCGATCAGGCCCAGGTAGTCCGTGCCGGGGATGAAGAAGATGCCCTTGTGCGCGAACACATAGAACAGCGTCACGGCCAGGCCCGCGATCATGCCGGCGCTTGCGCCCTTGTCGGTCACCGTCTTGCTGAAGATCCCCATCATCAGGGCCGGGAAGATCGTCGAAGCCGCGATACCGAAGGCCAGCGCCACCGTGCCGGCCGCAAAGCCTGGCGGATTCAGCCCCAGGTAGCCCGCCACGAAGATGGCGCCGGCCATGGCGATCTTGCCGGCCAGCAGCTCGTTCTTCTCGCTGATGTCGGGCTTGATGGCACCCTTGATCAGGTCGTGCGAGATCGCCGAGGAGATGGCCAGCAGCAGGCCTGCGGCGGTCGACAGAGCGGCGGCGAGGCCACCGGCTGCGACCAGCGCGATCACCCAGTTGGGCAGCTGCGCAATCTCGGGGTTGGCCAGCACGATGATGTCGGCGTTCACCGTCAGCTCGTTGCCTTTCCACCCGGCGGCTTCGGCCTTGGCCAGCACGTCGGGGTTCTTGGTGGCGCTGTTGTAGAACTGGATGCGGCCGTCGCCGTTCTTGTCTTCCCACTTCAGCAGACCGGTCTTCTCCCAGCGCTTCATCCATTCCGGACGCTGCTCATACACCAGGCTGGATTCGGCGGCGAAGAGGTCCGGCTGGGCCTTCACCACGTCGGCGTTCACGGCCAGCTGCCCGGCCTCGTTTTGGGTGATGCCCACGGCCGTGTTGGTGGTGCCGAAGAGGTTCAGGCGGGCCATCGCACCCACGGCGGGGGCGGTGGTGTACAGCAGCGCGATGAACACCAGGGCCCAGCCGGCCGACGAGCGGGCGTCGGCCACCTTGGGCACGGTGAAGAAGCGCACGATCACGTGGGGCAGGCCGGCGGTGCCGATCATCAGCGAGATCGTGTAGAACAGCATGTTGATGGTGCTGCCGGCGGCGGTGGTCGTGTACTGACCGAAGCCGAGATCCGTCACCACCTGGTCGAGCTTGGCCAGCAGCGACACGTCGGTGCCCGCCAGGTTCGCGCCCAGGCCCAGCTGCGGCAGGAAGTTGCCGGTGAGGTTGAGCGAGATGAAGAACGCCGGCACCAGGTAGGCCAGGATCAGCACGATGTACTGCGCCACCTGGGTGTAGGTGATGCCCTTCATGCCGCCGAATACCGCATAGGCGAACACGATGGCCATGCCGATGTAGATGCCCTGGTCGCTCGTCACGCCCAGGAAGCGCGCGAAGGTCACGCCCACGCCGGTCATCTGGCCGATGATGTAGGTGATCGAGGCCACCAGCAGGCAGATCACGGCCACGTTGCGGGCCAGTTGCGAGTAGTAGCGGTCGCCGATGAATTCGGGCACCGTGAACTTGCCGAACTTGCGCAGGTACGGTGCCAGCAGGCAGGCCAGCAGCACGTAGCCGCCCGTCCAGCCCATCAGGAACACCGCGCCGCCGTAGCCCATGTTGGAGATCAGGCCGGCCATCGAGATGAAGGAGGCGGCCGACATCCAGTCGGCGGCCGTGGCCATGCCGTTGGTGATGGGGTGCACGCCCCCGCCGGCCACGTAGAAGTCCTTGGTGCTGCCGGCACGTGCCCAGACGGCAATGCCGATGTAGATCGCGAAGCTCAGCCCCACGATCAGGTAGGTCATCGTTTGAAGATCCATGGTCCGTCCTCGATCAGTCTTCTTGCATGCCGAACTTGCGGTCGATGTCCTTCATCTTCTTCGCGTACCAGAAGATCAGCGCGATGAAGATGTAGATGGACCCTTGCTGGGCGAACCAGAAACCCAGGGGATAGCCTCCCAGCTGAATGGCATTGAGGGCCGGGGCGAACAGGATGCCGGCGCCATAGGACACCACGGCCCAGATCACCAGCACCTTGGTCAGCAACCCCAGGGTCGCCGACCAGTAGGCCTTTGCGTTGTTGTCTTCCATCGAGCGTCTCCTCTCGAAAATTCGGAACATCAATAGGCGGCCGCAAGACCGCCGAGCGAATCGCGCTGCAGACGAAGGCCTGCACCGTTGTGTCTCAATGTGGTCGGTCAGGCTTACGGCCACCTTATGACGCGGGTAAGTCCCGAGCGCGGCGCCAACGTTCAGGCGACGAAGCCACAGGTTGCGCCTCGGATGTCAGGTTCTCGTCAACTTCGATGTCCTCTTGAGCCCGTGCGTCCATAGTTCAAAGGAACTATGTCGACGATCACACCCTCGTCCTTCCGGACAGGCAGCTGCGCCCTGCGGAAGGATGGGCAAGGCCGGGCCCGGTTCCTACAGTGGCTGCCATGGAGAAGAGCAAGGAGTGATCCCCATGGCGGCCCCTCAAGCAGCACCGGCAACGGTGCCCCCGATTCCGGCCAAGGCCTGGTCGGTGCTGATCGTCAGCACCCTGGCCTTCACGGTGTGCTTCATGGTGTGGATGATGTTTGGCGTCATCGGCATCCCGCTGAAGCAGTCGCTCAACCTCAACGCCACCGAGTTCGGCCTGCTGATGGCCACGCCAGTGCTCACCGGCTCGCTGGTGCGCGTGCCCCTGGGCATCTGGACCGACCGCTATGGCGGGCGCATCGTGATGACGCTGCTGATGGCCGCGACCGTGCCGGCCATCTGGCTGATGGCCTATGCGACCCAGTTCTGGCACTTCCTCGTCATCGGTCTGTTCGTCGGCCTGGCCGGCGGTTCGTTCTCGGTGGGTACGCCCTACGTGGCGCGCTGGTTCCCCAAGCAGCGCCAGGGCTTTGCGATGGGCGTGTACGGCGCAGGCAACTCCGGTGCGGCGGTCAACAAGTTCGTGGCCCCGGTGCTGCTGGTGGCTTTCGGCTGGACGATGGTGCCGCAGGTGTATGCCGCGATCATGCTTGGCACCGTCGTGCTGTTCTGGATGTTCAGCCACAGCGACCCCAGCCACCTCGTGCCGAGCAACGTCAAGTTCACCGACCAGCTCAAGGCGCTGAAAGACCCTCGCGTGCTGAAGTACTGCCAGTACTACAGCATCGTGTTCGGCGGCTATGTGGCGCTCAGTCTGTGGATGGTGCAGTACTACGTGGGCGAATACGGCCTGGACATCCGCGTGGCGGCGCTGCTGGCGGCCTGCTTTTCTCTGCCCGGTGGCGTGCTGCGTGCCATCGGCGGCTGGCTGTCGGACAAGTACGGTGCCCACAGCGTCACCTGGTGGGTGATGTGGGTGAGCTGGATCTGCCTCTTCTTGCTGAGCTACCCGCAGACCGAGTTCACCGTGGCGACGATCGAGGGGCAGCGCACCTTCAGCATCGGACTGAACGTCTATGCCTTCACCGCGCTGATGTTCATCCTGGGCATCGCCTGGGCCTTCGGCAAGGCCAGCGTCTTCAAGTACATCAGCGACGACTACCCGAAGAACATCGGCGCCATCTCGGGCATCGTGGGCCTGGCCGGCGGCCTGGGCGGCTTCATCCTGCCCATCCTGTTCGGTGCCCTGCTCGACCTCACCGGCATCCGCTCCAGCGCCTTCATGCTGCTCTACGGCGTGGTGTGGGTGTCCCTCATCTGGATGTACTTCACCGAAGTGCGCCGCCGCGAAGTGCTGGGCGCCAACACCGGTGGCCTGGCCACCCAGAACTGATCTTCAACCGACCCTTCAACGGAGGCTGACGTGGCTTCTCATGTGATCGAACGCTGGAACCCCGAGGACCAGTCGTTCTGGAACCAGCAAGGCGCCGCGATCGCGCGCCGCAACCTGTGGATCTCCATCCCGGCCCTGACCCTGGCATTTGCCGTGTGGATGGTGTGGTCGGTGGTGGTGGTCAACCTGCCCTCCGTGGGCTTCAAGTTCAGCACCAACCAGCTCTTCTGGCTGGCGGCGCTGCCTGCGCTGTGCGGCGCGACCCTGCGCATCTTCTACTCCTTTGCGGTGCCCATCTTCGGCGGGCGGCGCTGGACGGCGATCTCCACCGCCAGCCTGCTGCTGCCAGCGCTGGGCATCGGCTTTGCCGTGCAGAACCCGGCCACACCTTACGAGATCTTCGTGGTGCTGGCCCTCCTGTGCGGCCTGGGCGGCGGCAACTTCGCCTCCAGCATGAGCAACATCAGCTTCTTCTATCCGAAGTCGCAGAAGGGCTACGCACTGGGCATGAATGCCGGCCTGGGCAACCTGGGGGTGTCGCTCGTGCAGTTCGTCGTGCCCCTGGTGATCACTGCCGGGGTGTTCGGCGCCCTGGGGGGCGAGCCGGCGATGGTCACGCGCAGTGGCCAGCAGGTGCCGATGTGGCTGCAGAACGCCGGCTTCATCTGGGTGCCCTTCATCGCGGCTGCGGCCCTGGCGGCGTGGTTCGGCATGAACGACCTCAAGGAAGCCAAGGCCTCTTTTGCCGATCAGGCCGTCATCTTCAAGCGCAAGCACAACTGGCTGATGTGCTGGCTCTACATCGGCACCTTCGGCAGCTTCATCGGCTACTCGGCGGGCTTCCCGCTGCTCATCAAGAGCCAGTTCCCCGAGGTCAATGCCCTGTCCTATGCCTGGCTGGGCCCCCTGGTCGGCGCACTGATCCGCCCGGTCGGCGGCTGGCTGTCCGACAAGCTCGGCGGCGCCCGCGTGACCTTCTGGACCTTCATCGTGATGGGCCTGGGCGTGGCCGCGGTGCTGCAGTTCCTGCCCGCCGACGGGCGCCCCGGCAACTTCAACGCCTTCCTGATCTCCTTCCTCGTGCTGTTTGCCGCGGCCGGCGTGGGCAACGGTTCGACCTTCCGGATGATCCCCATCATCTTCCTGACGGAGCGCCAGCGCGCGGCCGGCTCAGGCGCCGCGGCCCAGGAGCAGGCGCAGCGCGACGCCAACAAGGAGGCCGCTGCCGTGCTGGGCTTCAGTTCGGCCGTGGGGGCCTACGGCGGATTCTTCATTCCCAAGGGTTACGGCACCTCCATCGCCCTCACGGGCGGGCCCGAGGCTGCGCTGTACGTCTTCATCGCCTTCTACGTCACCTGCGTCGCCATCACCTGGTGGTACTACAGCCGCAAGAACGCGCCCATGCCCTGCTGATCCAGCGAACAGAACAAGGAGCCCCTGATGAGCCACTTCCTCGACCGACTGACCTACTTCAACCAGCCCAAGGAACACTTCGCCGATGGTCACGGCGTGACCACCGGTGAGGACCGCACCTGGGAGGATGCCTACCGCGCCCGCTGGGCGCACGACAAGATCGTCCGCTCCACCCACGGCACCAACTGCACGGGCTCGTGCTCCTGGAAGATCTATGTCAAGGGCGGCATCGTCACCTGGGAAACCCAGCAGACCGAC
>CAZKGD010000012.1:0-52673 GCA_964552215.1 uncultured Caldimonas sp. | reverse complement strand
AGCGTCTTGTCCTGGATCTTGGTGTGCACGGTGGCGACCACCGCCACCTCGAAGATGCCTTCGGCCACCGGCTGCGCCTCGATGCCGAGATTGATCTCCACCTGGGGCTGCTCCTGCTCGAGCAGGATCTGCGGCGAGTTGGGCTGCTCGAGCGAGAGGTCCTTCAGGTAGACGCGCTGAATCTGGAACACGGGGTTTTGGTCTTGCTCGGCCATGATGGAAATCGTCCTCAGGAAGTGAAAAGCCCGCAACCGCCGATGGGTGCGGGCTGCAGAACAGGGATTATGGCCGAGGCTGACGGCGCGGCCAGCGTCGGCAAGTCAGGCGCCAGCGTCGCCGCGCAGCAGAGGCTCGAGGCCGCCGCGCTGATCCAGCGCGTAGAGATCGTCGCAGCCGCCGACGTGTGTGTCGCCGATGAAGATCTGCGGCACGGTGCGCCGCCCGGTGAGCTCCATCATGCGCATGCGCAGCTCCGGCTGCAAATCCACCCGGATTTCCTCGATCTGCTGGACGCCGCGCTGGGTCAGCAGCTGCTTGGCCCGCTGGCAATAAGGGCACACCTGCGTGGTGTACATCGTCACGGTGGGCACAGGGCTCTCCCTCAGCTGGACTTCTCGACCGGCAGGTTGGCCTCACGCCAGCCCGCCATGCCACCCGCCAGGACATGGGTGTTCTGGAAGCCGGCTTTACGCAGCGTAGCGGCAGCACGGGAAGCGCGTGCACCGGTGGGGCAAACCACGATCAGCGGCAGGGCCTTGTTGGAGGGCAGTTGCGGGCTCGACTCGACCTGGCCGAAGGGGATGTTCCTCGCATCCTTGATATGCCCCTTGGCGAATTCGTCCGGTTCGCACACGTCGATGACCACACCCTTTTCGCGGTTGATCAGGCGCACCGCCTCGCTGGGGCTGACGGCGCTGCCCGCCGCACCCCGGGTGACCAGCGGCCACACCAGCATGCCGCCCGACACGAAGGCCGCAAGGATGAGGATCCAGTTGTTGATGAAGAAGTCCACGGCGTCGTCTGCCCTTCGGTTCGTTGGCGGCAGAAGGCCGCACACGGTTGCAACGGGGGCGGATTATAGAATTCGCGGTTTGCCACGGGGCGCCCGGCCCACCCGATTCCGACCGCGAGGAGATCCGCCGCATGTACAAGCTCGTGCTCATCCGCCATGGAGAGTCCACCTGGAACCTGGAGAACCGCTTCACCGGCTGGACGGACGTGGAGCTGACCCCCACCGGCGTCGAGCAGGCCCGGCAGGCCGGCCGCTTGCTCAAGGAAGCGGGCTACGACTTCGACGTGGCCCACACCTCGGTGCTCAAGCGCGCGATCTGGACGCTGTGGCATGTGCTCGACCAGATGGACCGCACCTGGCTGCCGGTGGTGAACTCCTGGCGCCTCAACGAGCGCCACTACGGTGCGCTGCAAGGCCTGAACAAGGCCGACATGGCCAAGCAGTACGGTGATGAGCAGGTGCTCGTCTGGCGCCGCAGCTACGACACCCCGCCGCCCGCCCTGGAAGCCTCCGACCCGCGTGGCCAGCGTGGCGATGTGCGCTATGCCAAGCTCCGGCCCGAGGAGATCCCGCTCACCGAATGCCTGAAGGACACGGTGGCCCGCGTACTGCCCTATTGGAACGAGACGCTCGCCCCGGCCATCCGCTCAGGCCAGCGCCTGGTGATCGCGGCGCACGGCAATAGCATCCGCGCCCTGGTGAAATACCTCGACAACATCTCCGACAGCGACATCGTCGGCGTGAACATCCCCAATGGCATCCCGCTGGTGTATGAACTCGATGCCGGGTTGAAGCCCATCAAGAGCTACTACCTGGGTGATGCGGAAGCCGCCGCCAAGGCGGCCGCAGCGGTGGCCAATCAGGGCAAGGCCTGACCTGCCCGCTCAGGCGGCCAGCGCCTCTTCGATCAGGCCGCGCACACGCTGGGCGAGCGCGCGGCGATCGAGGTGGCGTGTGCCCTGCGCCTCGACCAGGGTGACCGTGACCCGCAGCCCGTTGGCGCAGGCCACCCACCACAGCGACTGCACCAGCGTGGTGTCGCCCACATAGGCCACGGCCGCGCTGATCGGATCGCTGTGGTCGCTGTAGCGCAGCGCGATGGGTTGCACCGGGATCTCGGTGGCAATCGCCGCCTGCAGGATGTTGGCGTGAAAGGGCAACAGCTCGTGGCCGGTGCCGGTCGTGCCCTCGGGGAAGACGGCCACGGTGTCGCCGGCCTGCAGGGCTTCGGCCACCTGGTGCACGACGCGCAGCGCGTCGCGTCGCTTCTCGCGCTCCAGGTAGAGGGTGTCGGCCGCCGACACGAGCCGATGCAGCACCGGCCAGCGCCTCACCTCGGCCTTGGAGACAAAGCGTGCCGGCGCCGTGGCATTGATGGCCACGATGTCCAGCCACGAGATGTGGTTGGCGACGAACAGCTTGGCGCCGGGCCTCGGCGTGCCCTGCACCACCAGCGTGATGCCCAGGTGGTTCAGCAGCGAGCGGGACCACCACAGCACCCGTTCACGCCGACCGGCGGCGTCCAGCGTGCCGAAACGCCACCAGACGATCGCCAGCCCGTGCAGCACGTGCACGAGCACCCGGGTGAGGCGCCAGCAGGCACGCAGGGAGCGTAGCATCCTCAGGCGGCGACGGACTCGGCGGCCGCCTCGTAAGCCACCTGACCGGCTACCACGGTGTAGCGCACGCGGCCGGGCAGTTCGTAGCCGCTGAAGGGCGTGTGCTTGCCCTGGCTGCGCAAGGCCGCCGGGTGGACCGACCAGTTGGCCTGCGGGTCAAAGACGCAAAGGTCGGCCACGCCCCCTTCCACGAGGCGCCCGGTGCTGGAGGCGAGCGAGCCCAGGGCCTCCCCCAGCACACGCACCGGCTCGCTGGTGAGCACGGCCAGCGGGCGCATCAGGCCCACGCCGCTTTCCTGCCCCCATTTCAGGGCGAGGCTGAGCAGCAGTTCCAGACCGGTGGCGCCGGGCTCGGCCTCACCGAAGGGCAGGGTCTTCTGGTCGTCGTCCACCGGGGTGTGGTCGCTCACCAGGGCATCGATGGTGCCGTCGGCCAGGGCCTCGCGGATGGCGTCGCGGTCGCGCTGCTGGCGCAGCGGCGGGGTCAGGCGCATGTCGGCATTGAAATAGCCGATGTCCACGTCCGTGAGGTGAAGCTGGTTCACGCTCACATCGCAGGTGACCGGCAGGCCTTCGTCCTTGGCGGCGCGCACCAGCGCGATGCCCGCCGCACTGCTCAGGCGGCACAGGTGCACGCGCGCGCCGGTGACACGCACCAGCTCGAAGAGGGTGTGCAACGCGATGGTTTCGGCGATCACCGGCACGCCGGACAGGCCCAGGCGCGTGGCCACCGGGCCGCTGGCCGCCACGCCCTTGCCCAGGTAGGCATCCTGGGGGCGCAGCCAGACGGTGTAGCCGAAGGTGGCGGCATATTGCAGGGCGCGCTGCAGGATGAGGGTGTCAGCCAGGGCCACCTCGGCTTGCGAAAACCCCACACAGCCGGCCTCGGTGAGCTCGGCCATCTCGGTGAGCGTGGTGCCGGCAAGCTGGCGCGTGAGCGCGCCCAACGGGTAGACGCGCGCCTGGTTGAGGTTGCGGGCGCGGAACTTCAGCATTTCCACCAAACCAGGCTCGTCCAGCGGCGGGTCGGTGTCGGGCGGGCAGACGAGGCTCGTGACGCCACCGGCCACGGCCGCGGCCATCTCGCTCTCCAGCATGCCCTCGTGTTCATGACCCGGCTCGCGCAGGCGCGCGGCCAGATCGACCAGACCCGGCGCCACGATGAGGCCGCGCGCGTCGAGGGTGCGGTTGGGGTGGAAGTCCGGGCTCACGGACCCCAGCGCCACGATGCGGCCCGCGGCAATGGCCACGTCGCCCAGGCGGTCGGTGTTGCTGGCCGGATCGAGCAGCCGGCCGTTCTTGATCAGGATCTTCATGCTTCGTTTCCGGCAATGATGGACATCACGGCCATGCGCACGGCGATGCCGAAGGTCACTTGCGGCAGGATCACGCTCTGGGTGCCATCGGCCACGGCGGAGTCGATCTCGACGCCGCGGTTGATGGGGCCGGGATGCATCACGATGGCGTCGGGCGCGGCCCAGGCCAGCTTGTCAGGCGTGAGGCCGAAGCTCTTGAAGAATTCGCCAGCGCTGGGCAGCATCGCGCCGCTCATGCGTTCGTTCTGCAGGCGCAGCATGATCACCACGTCCGCGCCCTTGAGGCCTTCCTTGAGGTCGTGGCACACGCGCACGCCCATCTCGCGCAGGTCGCCGGGCACCAGGGTCTTGGGGCCCACCGCACGGATCTCGGGGACGCCGAGGATGGACAAGGCATGAATGTCCGATCGGGCCACGCGCGAGTGCACGATGTCACCGACGATGGCCACCGTGAGCTTGGTGAAGTCCTTCTTGTAGTGCCGGATGGTGTACATGTCCAGCAGGCCCTGCGTGGGGTGGGCATGGCGCCCGTCGCCGGCATTCACCACATGCACATGCGGCGCACAGTGCTGGGCGATGAGATAAGGCGCCCCCGACTCGCTGTGGCGCACGACGAACATGTCGGCATGCATCGCGCTGAGGTTGGCGATGGTGTCCAGAAGGCTTTCGCCCTTGGCGGTGGACGAGCGCGCGATGTCGAGGTTGATGACATCGGCCGACAACCGCTTGGCCGCGATCTCGAAGGTGGTGCGCGTGCGCGTGCTGTTCTCGAAGAAGAGGTTGAAGACGCTCTTGCCACGCAGCAGGGGCACCTTCTTGACCTCGCGTTCGTTGACGCTGAGGAAGGTGCCCGCAGTGTCGAGGATGTGGTGGATGACGTCGCGCGGCAGGCCCTCGATGGACAGCAGGTGGACCAGCTCGCCGTTCTTGTTCAGCTGCGGATTGCGTTTGTAGAGCATGGGGTCGGTGGGCTCAAAGCTGCGCGGTCTGGATGTCGAAGCTGAAGTGGCCGGCCTCGTTGCGGGCCAGGCGCAGGCGCTGCGTGGCAGGCAACGTCACACGGGCCGCCGAAAACGCAGGCTGGATGGGCAGTTCGCGCCCGCCGCGGTCCACCAGCACCGCCAGCGTCACGCTGGCGGGGCGACCGAAGTCAAAGAGTTCGTTGAGCACGGCGCGGGTGGTGCGGCCGGTGAAGAGCACGTCGTCGATCAGCACGATGTGGCGGTCCTTCACCTCGAAGGGCAGCCGGGTGTGGTCGGCCGCACCGGACAGGCCGCGGGAGCCGAAGTCGTCGCGGTGCAAGGCGCTGGAGATCACGCCGTGCTCGCCCGGCAGGCCGAGGTCGTGCTGCAGGCGCTCGGCCAGCCAGGCGCCGCCCGACCACACGCCCACCAGCACGGCGTCGGCGCGCAGCAGCGGGCGCACGCCTTGCTTGAGTTCCAGGTAGAGCGCCTCGGCGTCGAGATGCAGGGTTGTCATGCGGTGGTCTTTCGTGATGCGCGCAGGAACTGCTCGAGGATGAGGCAGGCCGCTGCCGCGTCGGCATCGCGGGCGCCCTCGGCCAGGGCCTCGGTGGTGGTGTAGCGTTCGTCCACTTCGTGGACGGGCAGGCCGAAACGTCCGTGCAGCTGGCGCGCGAAGCGGCGCGCGCGGCGCGTGTTCTCGTGCTCGGCGCCGTCGGGGTGGAAGGGCACGCCCACCACCAGGGCGTCGGGCTGCCACTCGCGGATCAGACGCCCCAGGGCTTCGAAACGCGCCTCCCCCTCGACCGCCACGGTGCGCAGCGGTTCGGCCGTCTCCAGCAGCGCATTGCCGCTGGCCACGCCCACCCGCTTCATCCCGTAGTCGAAGGCCAGGAAGCGCTGGGGCGGCTCAGGCATGGCCGGCCTCGCCGGTGAGCATGCCCGGATCGATGCCCAGCAGCGACAGGGCGCGCTCGTAGCGGTCCTGCACGGGCGTGTCGAAGATGATGGAGGGTTCGGCGTTCACGGTGATCCAGCCGTTGCGGCTGATCTCGTCTTCCAGCTGGCCGGCGCTCCATCCGCTGTAGCCCAGGGTGACCAGCACCTTCCGGGGGCCGGCGCCGTGAGACAGGGCTTCGAGCACGTCCTTGCTGGTCGTCATCTCCAGCCCGCCGGGGATGCGCAGCGAGGAGTTGTAGTGCCCGCCATCGTCGCCCAGCGGCTCGTGCAGCACAAAGCCTCGCTCGGTCTGGACCGGCCCGCCGAAATACACCGGCTGCTCGGCCAGGTCTTCGCGATCCAGCGTGAGATCGACCTTCTCGAACAGGTTCTTCAGCTTGATGTCGATGGGCTTGTTGATCACAAGTCCCAGGGCGCCCTTCTCGGTGTGCTCGCACAAGTAGACCACCGCACCGGCAAAGGTGTCGTCGGCCATGCCGGGCATGGCGATGAGGAACTGGTTGGTGAGATCGATGGAATGCGGGGCGGCCATGGCAGGAATTCTATTCCTCTGCCAACATCCCGCCCCATGGACAAGCCCCTCGACACCGCGCTCGTCTGGTTCCGCCGGGACCTGCGGGCCCAAGACCATGCTGCGCTCTACCACGCACTGCGCTCCGCCCGGCGGGTCTGGTGCGCGTTTGTCTTCGACACTGACATCCTGGGCCCACTGCCCCGTGCCGACCGCCGGGTGGAGTTCATCCGCGACAGCCTGGTGGACCTGGACGCCCAAGTGCGCGCCCTGGGGCAGGCGCACGGACAGGCCCATGCCGGCCTGATCGTCCGCCATGGGGTGGCTGCCACCGAAATCGTCGCGCTGGCCCGGCAGCTCAGGGTGCAGGCAGTCTATGCCAACCGCGACTATGAGCCGGCTGCCGTCGAGCGGGACGCGCGGGTCCGCGGCGAATTGGCCCATGCAGGCATTGCCTGGCACCCTTCCAAAGACCAGGTCGTCTTCGAGACCGACGAGGTGATGACCGCAGCCGGCACGCCCTATGGCGTCTTCACACCCTACAAGAACGCCTGGCTGAAGAAGCTCTCGGCCTTCTACGTGCAGGCCTATCCGGTGGCGCGTCATGCGTCCGCGCTGGCCGCTCTGCCTGAAGACCTGCGCGAAGGGGTGCCCTCGCTGGCCACGATCGGCTTTGAGGCGGCAGGCCTGCACGACCTGCCCATCCCCACCGGCAGCACGGGCGCACGCGCCCTGCTCGAGGATTTCCTGGAGCGCATCGACGGCTACCACGAGTCACGCGACTTCCCGGCCGTCAAGGGGCCGAGCTATCTGTCGGTCCACCTGCGCTTCGGCACCGTGTCGATCCGTGAACTGGCCCGATCGGCCTGGGACCGCATGCGTGCGGGATCGCGCGGCGCCGAGGTGTGGCTGAGCGAACTGGTCTGGCGCGACTTCTACCACCAGATCCTGCACCACCACCCTCATGTGACCCAGCGTGCCTTCCGCCCGGAGTACGACCGCATCCGCTGGGAGCACGGCAAGACGGCCCAGGCTCACTTTCAGGCCTGGTGCGAGGGGCGGACGGGCTATCCGCTGGTGGATGCCGCGATGGCCCAGCTGAACCAAACCGGCTACATGCACAACCGCCTGCGCATGGTGACGGCCAGCTTCCTGGTGAAGGACCTGGGCGTCGACTGGCGCTGGGGCGAACGCTACTTCGCCGAGAAGCTCAACGATTTCGATCTGGCGGCCAACAACGGTGGTTGGCAGTGGGCGGCCTCGACAGGCTGCGATGCGCAGCCCTGGTTCCGCATCTTCAACCCGGTCACACAGAGCGAGAAGTTCGACCCGTCGGGCAAGTTCATTCGCCGCTACCTGCCCCAGTTGGCCGGGCTGCCCGACGCAGCGGTGCACGCCCCCTGGAAGGCCCGGCCGGTGGACCTGGCCGCCGCAGGCTTGACGCTGGGCCAGGACTATCCCGAACCTATTGTTCAGCACGAGGCGGCACGTGAGCGCACGCTGGCGCGCTATGCCGTGGTGAAAGAGGCCCGCTGAGGAGGCGCGTCAGAACAGCTCGACGTCGCCGACCTTGTCGTCCTGCCGCAGCTTGCCCTCGCGCACGAGGGCCTCATGGCTGCATACGCGGTTGCGTCCGTTCTGCTTGGCGTAGTAAACCGCGCGGTCGGCCCGTTCGAAGGCGCCACTGGGGGCATCGCCCGGCAGCACCTGAGTGAAGCCGACACTGGCCGTCACATGGCCAACCTGGGGGAAGGCATAGGTTTCCATGTTGGCGCGCAAGCGTTCAAAGGCATGGGCAGCGTCGGCCTCGTCCGAGCAACGCAGCAAGACAACGAACTCTTCGCCGCCGAAACGGTAGAGCCGGTCCTGGAACCGGAAGGTGCTGCGCAGGATGCGGGCCACCAGCAGCAGCACTTCGTCGCCGATCAGGTGGCCGAAGCGATCATTCACCTGCTTGAAATGGTCGATGTCGACCACACCCAGCCAGTGCCGTACCGGGCCCACGCCGCCATGACGCCGACCCCCTTCACCCTCACCAGCCAGGGCCATGCCTTCATGGGCCGTCTTCAGGAAGGCTTCGTCGAAGGTCTTGCGGTTGAGCAGGCCCGTCAGCGTGTCGCGTTCGCTGTAGTCGAGCAGTCCGTGAAAATTGCGGTAGATGCGCAGGATGCTGCACACCGTGCGCTTCATGCCGGACGTGAGCTTCTCCGACGACTGGACCTCGACCACCCCGAGGGCATCCCCCTCCGCCACCAGAGGAAAGACCGTGGTGGTCAGGGTTTCGGGATCGCTCTCGTCGGCCGAAGGCACGACGATCACCGATTGGGTGCGCAGGCTTTCGTCCAGGTAGGGCAGGCTGCCGCGGCCCGGCAGGGTCTCAAACCCCACCCAGGGCGGGTCGGACACTGCGGTGGGCTGGCCCATGCTCAGACGCGCCCGCAGCAGCCAGCGCTGTTCGCCCTCCTCGCCCACCAGCTTGTAGACCGCCACACCCCAGGGCGTGAGCAGGTCCATCAGGGCATGGGCCAGCGTCACGTCCAGCAAGTCCCGATCCCGGTAGCCCGTGAGGGCTGCCAGGTGATCGATGGCCGTGGGGACAGGCTTGCTCATGGCGATGCGGCGCAACCAGGGGAGTGACTGGTTCAGTGTAAGGGCAGCATCTCAGCGCCCTGAGCCACATAACGGCCGATCAAGGCCAGCAATTCCTCTTCGCTATAGGGTTTGCCCAGGTAGTGGTTGACCCCGAGCTCCACGGCGTAATCGCGATGTTTTTGCGCGATGCGCGACGTGATCATGATCACCGGCAGGTCAGCCAGGCGGCTGTCGGCGCGGATGTTGCGCACCAGGTCGAAGCCATCCATGCGTGGCATCTCGATGTCGCTGAGCACCACGGACGGACGTTCCTCGGCCAGGCGCTCCAGCGCCTCGAGGCCGTCCTTGGCCAGGGCCACCCTGTAGCCTTCCCGCGCCAGCAGACGCTGGGTCACTCGGCGCACGGTGAGGGAGTCGTCCACCACGAGGATCAGGGGCGTGGCGGGCTCGTCGGCCGCGGCACGCTCCTGCGCCGCCACTTCGGCCAGGCGGGCGGCTTCGGCCGCCGGGTGCAAGGCCGCCGCCGTCAAGGCGCGAGCGGCTTCGCCGTACACCGTCGCCAGGGCCACCGGGTTGTAGATGAGGGCGACCGCGCCGGAAGCCAGCAGCGTCATCCCCGCCAGACCCGGCAGACGGGACAGCTGGGGCCCAAGGTTCTTCACCACCACTTCCTGGGTGCCCAGGACCTCGTCGACGTGCAGCGCCACACGCTGCTGGGCGCTGCGCACGACGATCACGGGCAGTGTGCGACCACTTTCGAGACCCCGGCCGCTGGATTGCAGCAAGGCCCCCATCCAGAAGAAGGGCAGCATCTGGTCGCCCAGAAGATAGACCCCGGTTTCATAGGCGCGGTTGACCTCGTCGGCGCTGGCACGGCGCACGATCTCGATCAGGCTGGCCGGCACGCCGACGGTGACATTGCCGCAGCGCAACATCACGATCTGCGTGACCGCCGTGGTCAAGGGCAGCACCAGCTTGAAGCTGGTGCCCTGGCCCGCAGCCGTGGCCGTCTCGATGCGTCCACCCATGGCGTTCACGTCAGAGCGGACCACGTCCATTCCCACGCCTCGTCCCGCCAGCTCGGTGACCGACTCGGCCGTGGAGAAACCGGGCGTGAAGATGAGGTTGGCGAGATCGTCGTTGCTGGGCTGCTCGCCCGGCTGGATGAGCCCCATGGCCAGCCCGCGTTCGCGGATGCGCGCGAGGTTCAATCCCGCACCATCGTCACGGAACTCGATGGCCACTTCGTTGCCCTCCTGATGGAGGGCAACGACGATGGTTCCCGCCGGCTCCTTGCCGAGCGCAGCACGCTGCTCCGGCGGCTCGATGCCGTGGGTGACGCAGTTGCGCAGCAGGTGTTCGAAAGCCGCGGTCATCCTGTCGAGCACACCGCGGTCCACTTCGATCGCGCCGCCGACGATGTCCAGGCGCACCTGCTTGCCCGTTTCCTTGGCCGCCAGCCGCACGACGCGGTACAGGCGCTCGGACAGGCCCTCGAACTCCACCATGCGCGTGCGCAGCAGGTCGTCCTGCAGGTCGCGCGTCAGGCGAGCCTGAGCCGCCAGTTCATCCTCGGTCGTCTCCAGCGTGCGCTGCAGGGCGCGCTGCACGGTAGCCACGTCGTTCACCGACTCGGCCATCATGCGGGTGATCTCCTGGAAGCGCGTGAATCGGTCAAATTCCAGCGGGTCGAAGGACTGGCCTTCGGCCTTGGCGGCTTCCATGCGGGACGCCATCTGGGTTTCCGCCTGCAGCTCGATGTCGCGCAACTGCTGGCGCAGACGCTCGAGGTTGTCGGTCAGGTCGGTGAGCGATCCCTTGATCTGGCCCACTTCCGACTCCAGCCGCGCACGCGTGATGCTCACCTCGCCGGCCTGGTTGACCAGCCGGTCGAGCAGCTGGGGGCGCACCCGGACGGCGGCCTGGCTGGCCTGCACGGTGGTGCGCAACGTGGGTTGCTGGACGACGCCACCTGCAGAAGGGTGTGTGAAGCGCGACCAGTCGATGACCGCGTCGGCCGCAGGAGCCATCGACTCGGCCGCCGGCTCGGCGGCTGCGATCTCCATGTCGGAGGGGGTCACGCTCCCCGGCTGCGGGACAGGCACGGGGGCAGTCTCAGGCTCGACGACTGGCAGGTCGACATGCTCCATCAGCGGCATGCGAGAGGACGGCGCCTCCAGCACCGCGGCATCGTCCGGGCGCGCCTGCACGGCAGCCGTGGCATCTGCATAGGCCTGGGCGTCCCGGTTGCGCAGAGCTTCGAACACGGCCGTGATCACGTCCACGCGGGATTCCAGCGGCTCGACGTCCTCGGCGACCACATCACCGCGCGCCAGCAGGCGCTCGATCGAAGTTTCCAGGCGATGGGCCAGTTCGCCCAGGCGCATGGCGCCCGCGAGACGGGCACCGCCCTTGAAGGTGTGCAGCGTGCGCATGCAGGCATTGCCGGCCCGGGCATCACCCGGCTGACGCAACCATTCGCGCAACTCACCCGCCAGCTGGGGCAGCAGTTCCAGCGCCTCTTCCTCGAAGATGGGGAAAAGGTCGACATCGACCGCATCGATCGCATCGATGTCGTCGTCGATGTCCAGGCCTTCCCCGGGCAATCCCGTCACATGGGTCACGCCCACCGCCGCCGGCTGCAGGGCAGGCAGTTCGCGCAGCGCGCTGCGGCCCAGGTCGGGCAGGGGCGCGAGCGCTGAAGGCGGGCTGTCGATCGGCACGGCCCGCAACGGCTCGGCATCCCTCGGGGCCGGCGACGGGGGCTCGACGGCGGGCTCCTCGATCTCGAGGACAGGGTCTGGCACGAGAACGTCGATCGGGTCCTCCGGCTCGGGCTGGGCGTTCAAGGCCTCGAGTTGGCGGGCAGAGTGAACCTCATGGGCATCGAGCCGGGCCAGCAGCTCCGGGGACGGCTCCTTCAGGAAACCGGCGGCGAACTGGTGCAACAGGCGGCGGACCTCATCGGCCACATCCACGAAGAGACGCGCTTCGTCCGGATCCCCGCGGCCGATGGACTGCGAACGCATCAGCGCGTGCTCGAGACGGCGGGCGAGCTGGGACAGGTCGCTGAAACCCACAGTGGCCGAACTGCCGGCCAGCGAATGGGCATGAGCCACTGCAGCCTCCCCCACCGGCCGGTCGAGCTCGAGGGCCCACTCGGCCAACTCGGTGCTCAGGCGGCGGGACAGCTCGTCGGCTTCGGTCAGGTAGATGTTGAACAGCGGAATGCCGATGCGCAGGTGGCCGACCACCTTCACTTGGTCGCTCACCGGTTCGGCCGGCGCATCGCCCGCAGCGACGCTGCGCACCGGCAGGGGGACGACGTTGTCCGGCAGCGCAGGTGCTGCCTCGATCACCTCGCCCGCATCGAGATCGAGGCTGAGATCGCCGAAGTCGATCACGGCCTCGGCCGCAGGCAGTTCGTCTTGCGCCACGGGCGGCGGTGCGACCGGCTCGGCGGACGGCACGGGCGCAGCGGCGTCTTCAAAAGCCGACAGGTCCAGCGTGAAGGCCGGCAGGTCGATCGGAGCCGGCGTCGTTGGGGACGGCGCCTCGACAGCCGGCAGCTCGGCGGGCATCGACACGGCGGTCGGTGCACCCGGTGCATGCACGGCCATGCGCCGGCCCTCGATGCGCATCGCATCGGCCGCAGCACGCACCGGCGCGCTGTGGTGCGTCGGATGGGCGCGTGCAGCGATTTCGCCGATCCAGGCGGCAAGGTAGTCCAGCACTTCGCCGGTGAAGGCCATCAGATCTTCGCTGGCCGGCTTCTGGTCGGCCAGCCAAGTGTTGTAAAGCTGCTCGCACGCCCAGGCGGCTTCGCCGAAGTCGTTCAGGCCGACCATGCGCGAACTGCCCTTGAGGGTGTGGAAGGAGCGGCGGACCGTGGTGAGTTGCTCGATGTCGTCGGGCGCGCGCGTCAGAAGATCCAGTGCTGCGCCGGCCGTGGCCATCACCTCCTGGGCTTCCTCCAGGAAGATCGCCCGCATCTCGTCGTCATCTTCGAGGCCGGAATGCGTGGCGGGAACAGGCGCCGGGGCCACGGGCTCGGGCGCGAGAGTCGCCGCATCGGAGGCGGTGGACACGAAATCGGCCACGGCCTGCACGACCTGCTCGCGCACCGACTGCACATCGGCCTCGCCACGGTGGGCCTGCTCGATGGCCGTCTGTACCTGCTGAAGCGGCTGGGCCAGCAAGGGTTGATCGGCCACGACGATCTCGTCGGACAGACGCTGCAGCTCGGCCGACAGGGCTTCCAGCGGCAGGTCCTCGCGCTCGACCTGCTCCGCCAGCGCCTGGGCCTTCTCGATCAGCCGGGGCTCAACGAGGGTGACCGGCGGGGCAGGCGGTTCAGCCGAGCGGCCCATGACCGGGCGCAGTTCTCCGCGCTGGGCGTCGAAGGTGAACAGCGACTTCGCCATCTGCGGCTGATAGCTCAGCATGTCGATGAGGAAGCCCAGGGCGCCCAGGTTGCCCGCCAGGCGCTCGAACGTTGCAGCCGCCGCAGAGGACTGGGGATCGACCTCGGTGACCAACAGGTCGTCGACCACGTCGCGCATGCGCAGGACGGCCTGCGAAGCCTGGTCCATGCCCAGCACGGAGAGCACGCCGCGCATGGCCGCCAGCTGGCCCGGCACAGGCGCGAGGACCGTGCGGTCTGCGGGGTTGCGGAAGAACAGGTCGATCTGCTTTTCGGCTTCGCTCAGAGAGGCTCGCAACTCCTGGACCACGCTGCCCATGGTCTGGCGATCGGAGACCCGACGGTAAAGGTCTTCCATCCAGGATTCGAGCGGCTGGGCGGCGTGGCCCTGGCGCACCGACTCGATGCGTTCGGACAACCGGTTGCTGCGCTCGGCCAGTTGCGGGTCGTCGAAGTCGGCATCTTCCAGCGAGGCTTCCAGGTAGAGCACGCTGGTGGCCACCTCCATGGCCAGCGGGGCCGGGGGCGGGCTGGCGGTTTCCACCGTCTGGGAAACCGAGCGCAGCAGCGCCTCGGCCAGCGCCTCGCCGGCCGGGTAGATTTTGCGCAACGAGTCGCCCACCAGGCTGAACTGTTCGTTCAAGCCCTGCAGGCGGTGCATCTCGCCGCCGGCAACACCCGACCAGGCATCCTTGGCCGCGGCGACGCGCTTGCGCGCCTGCACCAGCAGGGAGGGATCGAAGCGACCGAGATGGGAAACTTCGTAGTTGACGGGTTCATGCGACTCGAGGCGGTAGGCACTGCGCACCGCCTGCACGCGTGGAGCCTGTGCGCCATCCGGTCGACACTGCGAACAGAAAAAGAGCAGGTCCTGGGCAAGACGTTCCGAGATCGCCGATTCGCCGCGCTCGATCATGCCGAACTGGGCGAGGATGCGCGAGGCCACCCGCTTGCTGTAGACGTCCACGGGGAGCAAGCCCTCGGCGAGAGCCTCGAAGAATGCTGCTGCAAGCCTCCAGAAGGTGCGCGCGTGCAGATGCGACGCGCTGGCGCCCAGGCCGCCGCACAGATCGCTCATGCGACGGGCCGTGCGAGCGGTCGACTGGTTGCGCATCAGGGCCAGCAGCGCACGCTCCAGTTCGCCGCGCGTGTGGGCATCTGCAGAACGAGGCGCCGTCCCCAGGGTGTCGGCCACCTCGGTCCAATGCCAGTCCACAGGCCACAGATCGGCTGGATGGACACGATCGGCCCCAGCCAGTTCCTGAACCACCCGGTACTGTGGAAACAGCGAGACCGACGACACCTTGCGCCCGGCCAGCAACCGGGCGAGGTAGTCCAGCAGGCCAAAGGACGCTTTCTCGATGGCCTCGACCGCCGCGGCGTCGAGCTTCTGCGGCTTCTGGATGTATCGTTGCACCGCCGCTTCGCTGGCACGCAGCACGCTCGCCGCGGAGGGCATGCCGACCAGTTCCAGCGCACCAACACCCTGGTGGAGTTGCTGGCGGGCCGTGCGCAGCACGGAAGGGTCGACGGCATCCACGTCCGAATCCGCTGCGCTCTCCGCCTCCTTCAGGAAACGGCGCAAAGCCTTGTGGGCATTGTCGAGCGACTTGCGCAGCTCTTCCTGGACCCAAGCCAGGGAACTCAGGTCGTCGCTCGTCAGGCTGTCACGCTTGCTGTCCATCCACTGCCCCCCAAGGCATCTTCATTCCATGTACTCAGTCTTTCGCCTCCCACCGCCAGATGCAACCACATCCAGCGGCAGCCGTGGTTCAGCTTCGCTGAACCACTGGCTGCGCCCCCTTGAGGGGGCGCGCGAAGCGCATAGGGGGTGGTTCATCACCCGATCTTGAACCGCGACACCGACTGCTTCAGTTCCTCGGCGGTCTTGGACAGTTCGCGCACCAGCTGGGCCGTCGAGCGCGTGCCCTCACCGGTCTGCTCCGTCACCGCGAAGATGTGCTGAATGTTGCCGGCCACCACGTTGGCCGAGTCGGCTTCTCGGGACGCCTGCGCCGAGATCTGCTCAATCAGCTCGGCAAGCTGCCGCGACACGCGGTCGATCTCGCCCAGTGCCGTACCGGCGTTGTCGGACAGCTTGGCCCCTTCCACCACACCCTGCGTCGAGCGCTCCATGGCCGCCACGGCGTCGGCCGTGTCGGTCTGAATGGTCTTCACCAGCGCGGCAATCTGCTTCGTGGCGTCGCCCGAACGTTCGGCCAGTCGCTGCACTTCCTCGGCCACCACCGAGAAGCCTCGCCCGGCTTCACCTGCGGAAGCAGCCTGGATGGCGGCGTTCAGGGCCAGCACGTTCGTCTGTTCCGTAATGTCGGAAATCAGTTCGGTGATTTCACCGATCTCCTGCGACGACTCGCCCAGCCGCTTGATCCGCTTGGACGTTTCCTGGATCTGCTCGCGGATGGCGTTCATGCCGCCGATGGCGTTCTGCACGGCCTGCAGGCCCGACTCGGCAGCCTGCAGCGATTGGCGGGCCACCTGGGCTGATTGCTGCGCCTGCGCGGACACTTCGTTGATTCGGCCGGCCATCTGGAGCACGGACTCACCGGTGTCGCGGATCTCGCGCAGCTGTTCGGTGGAGGCCGCCAGCAGTTCGGTGGACGTCGCTTCCACCTGCTGCGTGGTCTCGGTCACCCGCGACACCGTGCCCTGCACCTGCGACACCAGGGTGCGCAGCTCTTCCACCGTGTAGTTCACCGAGTCGGCGATGGCGCCCGTGATGTCCTCGGTCACCGTCGCCTGTTGCGTCAGGTCGCCCTCGGCCACCGTCTGCAGTTCGTTCATCAGCCGCAAAATGGCCGCCTGGTTGGCGTCGTTGACGCGCTTGGCTTCCTGCTCCTGGCGTTCGGCTTCCAGGCGCTGCTGTTCAGCGGTCTGGGCACGGGCCCGTTCGGCCTGGAAGTACACGCGCAGCAGGCCGACGATGCCCGCCAGGGCCATCAGGATCGACACCGCCAGCATGATCATGTTGGGCACGCCGAAACCGGCCTGCGCAGACAGGCGCTCCTGCACCTGCTCCAGACCCTGGCGCAGCGCCTCGGAGTCGTCGATGATGGCCACCTGGGCTTCACGGGCCGACACCAGGCCCTGCAGGTTGCCCAGAATGGCGCCGGCCTGCGTGCGGGTCTGTTCGTACAGTTCCTGCAGGGCCTGCAGGCGTTCCTTCGTCTGCTCGTCACGCGTGGGCGGCAGGCGCAGTTCGGCGCTGCCCTCCAGCAGACCTTGGGAGATCTCTCGGAAGGAGTTCAGGTCCTTGCCCAGCAGGAACACCGCTTCGGGAGACACGCCTTCCATCGTCAGGAATTCGTTGGCGGACTTGCCGATGCGCTGGGTCAGCATCACCAGCTGGCCGGCCGCCGAGATTTCCGAGGCGGATGCGTTTTGCTGCAGCTTGAGGGAGGAGATGGTTTCGGCGATCTCCAGCAGGTCAGCCGACTGGCGGTTGATCGTGCGCAGGGCCTCGCCCACCTGGGTCAGGATCTGCTGCTGGCTGAGCACCACCTCGGCGTTCTTCTCGGCGCGGTCCACCAGGGGCATGATGGGCTGCAGCACGTCCTGCACCGTGGGCGACACGGCGGTGAGTTCCTCGTTGCCGTTGCGCAGACCGCGCGCGCCGCTGGCCAGCACGGTGGCGCTTTCGCGCACCTCGGGGAAGGCCTGCGGGCTGCCCACCAGGGCCTGCGACACGGACTTGGCCAGACGCTGCGACTGCATCAGCACCTGACCGGTCGTCCCCACCTGAGCCGCCACGTTGTTGGCAGCGATCTGGGAGACCACCACCACCACAAGCAGGCCCGCCACGCCCAGCACCGTGAGTGCGCCCAGGATCCGCTGCTGACGGGCCACAGCCAGGTGGCCGATGATCGGCAGGCGTGTCATGCCGTCACCGCCCTCGCCGCCGGCCTGCATGCGCGTCTCGGCGAACTCACCGGGCAATTCGGAGGGTGCCACCTCGGAAATGATGGACGAGTCCTTGCCGGGGCCGGACGAGCTCGCCGGACGGGTATCCATGGAAACCGTCCCGTTCGAGCCCGGCTGGGGCAGTTCGTTCAACGTGCGCGACGCATCGTCGAACGGCATGCCCAGCGAGTCATCGTCGGGCGCCTTCTTGCCCTTGCCGGTGATCTTGCTGATGAAACTCATATTCCCCTCTAGCTTTCTGCTCGAACGTCACTCATACCAGGCCGGTTCCGGGCAGCCCTGCCCGTCAGCCCACGATCCTCAGGAATGCCTCGTCTCTGGCCAAGGCCGCGAGGTTGAGTTCCTGCCACACACGCCCCTGGGCATCGCGCAGGCGCTGCCCGACGAACCCCGGCCGAACGGTCGCAGCCGGATCCTCTTCACGCTGAAGCTGGTCCCGGTTGCGAAGGCCCGCCAATCGCTCGACCAGCAAGGCACAGTTGATTTCCAAAGAAGGATTGAGCGCGACAAGCCGCAACTGGTCGCGCAGGCTGTCCGTCGTGTTCAGGTTGGCGGGCTTCAGGCCAAGGAACGCCCCCAGGTCCACCACGCCATGCAGGCCACCCCGCAGGTTGGCCACCCCCAGAAACCACGCCGAGGTGTGGGGGACGCTCACGCATGAAGAAAACGGAAATATCTCGCCCGCTTCTTGCAGCGGCAGCAGGAAACGCTGACCGGCAGCCTCCACTGCCAGCCAGCTTGCCGTGCGCGCCTCGGTACGGGCTGCCTGCAAACGCTCCGCCAATCGGCTTTGCAGTTCACGCAGCGCTTCTTTGTTCGCCATTGTGCTTGCCTGTTATTGCAGGGGTGTGATCCGGCAGGCCTGTGCTCCCGTGCCTGGTCCGTCTCGTCAGTCGAAGGCGCGGATCTTGCCGATCAGTTCGTCGGCGTCCACAGGCTTGACCACGTAGTCGCGTGCACCCTGCCGCATGCCCCAGACCTTGTCGGTTTCCTGGTTCTTGCTCGTGCACATGATCACCGGCACGTCGGCGAAGTTGGGGTCGCGCGTGATCGCCCGGGTGAGCTGGAAGCCGTTCTGCCCGGGCATCACCACGTCCATCAGGATCAGGTCGGGCTTCTCTTCAGCCAGGCGGCGCCAGGCTTCCTCGCCATTCTCGGCGGTACGCACACTGTAGCCGCGCTTGGTCAGCAGTTCCGACAGATGGTGCAGCTCGGTCTTCGAGTCGTCGACCAACAGGATTCTCTTGATTGGCATGATTTCCTACCTCACTCGATCAGGACCTGCCGCAAGGCAGATCCCGGCAAACGGGATGCAATGAGAAAGGGCGCCGGCTCGGGCGCCCATCAACGCTTATGCGGCTCGGCGATGCTGTTCCACGGCCTGTAGCAACTGGTCTTTGGTGAAGGGCTTGGTCAGGTAGTCCTGAGACCCCACCATGCGCCCGCGCGCCTTGTCGAACAGGCCATCCTTGGAAGACAGCATGATGACGGGCACGCCCGAAAACTTCGGGTTGCGCTTGATGATGGCGCAGGTCTGGTAGCCATCAAGCCGCGGCATCAGGATGTCGCAGAAGATCAGATGGGGCTCGTGGTCGTTGACCTTGGCCAGCGCATCGAAACCGTCTTCGGCCAGCACGACCTCGTAGCCGCCTTGCTTGAGGAAGATCTCGGCGCTGCGGCGGATGGTGTTGCTGTCGTCGATGACAAGCACCTTGGTGGCCGCATCGGACGGCATTTGACTGATCGAAGCAGCGGTGTCGCTCACTGAAGCCCTCTCCTCAACGACTTGAAATGACCGTCCCGCGCCGGTTGCGCTAGATCTGCACCATTTCGAAGTCTTCCTTGCGAGCGCCGCACTCGGGGCAGACCCAGTTCATCGGCACATCGGCCCAGGCGGTGCCCGGGGCGATACCGTGTTCAGGGTCGCCGGCGGCCTCGTCGTAGATCCATCCGCAAATCAGGCACATCCAGGTTCGAGACTCGCTCACTTTGTATCAGTTTCACTACAATGATGCGAGGCATTGTAGCCTTGTGAACACACGAAACCGCGAGGGTTTGTGCGAACTTACACGCGATTGTTCATGTGAAGTTCAGTTGTAACCACCCTCCTCCCACCGCACCGGCTCACCTCCATGTCCCCAACCTCACCCGACCCGGCCCCGGCCTCCGACGCTTCGGACGATGCCGGCGCACCGCCGTGCGTCATGAGTTTCAACGCCAACGACCCCAGCGGGGCCGGCGGCCTCGGTGGTGATGTCGCCACCTTGTGCGCCATGGGCGCCCATCCGCTGCCGGTGGTCACCGCCATCTTGCTGCGCGACACCGCCGAAGTCTTCGACCACCACGTGCTCGACGACGAGGCCGTGGTCGAACAGGCCCGCAGCATCCTCGAGGATGCGCCGATCGCGGCCTGGAAGGTCGGCTTCCTCGGCAGTGCCGAAACCATCGGCGCCGTGGCCGAGGTGCTGTCCGACTATCCCGACGTCCCGCTCGTGGCCTACCTGCCCGGCCTGTCATGGATGGAGGAGTCGGCCCACGAGGCCTACCACGAGGCCTTCCGCGAGCTGGTGCTGCCGCAGGCCGAGGTGCTGGTGGGCAACCACAAGACCCTCACCGACTTCCTGCTGCCCGACTGGGACGCCGACCGGCCCGCCTCGCCACGTGAACTGGCGGTGGCTGCTGCCGAGCACGGCACGCGCTTCGTGCTGGTGACGGGCATGCAGTTGCCCGACCAGTTCATCGACAACGTGCTGGCCACGGCCGAAGGCCCGGTCAGCGGCGAACGCTTCGAGCGCTTCGAGGCCGGCTTCGTGGGCGCGGGCGAAACCCTGTCGGCGGCGCTGGCGGCGATGCTGGCCAACGGCGCCCAGGTGCCCGATGCGGCAGCCGAGGCCCTCGCCTTCCTCGACCAGGCGCTGGATGCGGGCTTTCGCCCCGGCATGGGCAGCGTGGTGCCTGACCGCTTCTTCTGGGCCCTGCCGCCGGCCGAAGGTGAAGACGGTGCGGCCAACGACGCCAACGGCGACGATACGCCCGACCCCCGCCACATCCACTGACCCGAGCACCGCATGGCCACCAACGCCCAACTCTTCGAACGCGCCCAGCAGGTCATCCCCGGCGGCGTGAACTCGCCCGTGCGCGCCTTCCGAGCCGTGGGCGGCACGCCCCGCTTCATCGCGCGCGCCGAAGGCGCTTACCTGCACGACGCCGAAGGCCGTCGCTACATCGACTACATCGGCTCCTGGGGCCCGATGATCCTGGGCCACGGCCACCCCGCCGTGGTGGACGCCGTGCAGCGGGCCGTGCGCGAGGGCTTCTCTTTCGGCGCGCCCACCGAGCGCGAGATCGAGCTGGCCGAGGCCATCCTGGCCCTGGTGCCCTCCATGGAGCAGGTGCGTCTGGTGAGCTCGGGCACCGAAGCCGCCATGAGCGCAATCCGACTGGCGCGCGGCGCCACCGGCCGACCCAAGCTCATCAAGTTCGAGGGGTGCTACCACGGCCATGCCGATGCGCTGCTGGTGAAGGCCGGTTCGGGACTGGCCACGTTCGGCCACCCCACCAGCGCCGGGGTGCCGCCCGAGGCCGTGCAGCACACCCTGGTGCTGGAGTACAACAACCTCGATCAGTTGGAGGCCGCCTTCGCCGAGCACGGCGCCCAGCTGGCCTGCGTGATGATCGAGCCGATCGCCGGCAACATGAACTTCGTGCGCGCCAGCGTGCCCTTCATGACGCGGCTGCGCGAGCTGTGCACGCAGCATGGTGCGCTGCTGGCCTTCGACGAGGTCATGACCGGCTTCCGGGTGGGACTGCAGGGGGCGCAGGGCCTCTACGGTCGGCTCATCCCCGGCTTCAGGCCCGATCTCAGCGTCTTCGGCAAGGTGATCGGCGGCGGCATGCCGCTGGCAGCCTTCGGCGGCCCGCGCGCCATCATGGAGCACCTCTCGCCCACGGGCCCGGTCTACCAGGCCGGCACCCTGTCGGGCAACCCGGTGGCCACCGCCTGCGGCCTGGCCACGCTGCGCGAGATCAGCCGGCCCGGCTTCTTCGAGGCCCTGTCGGCACGCACCCGTTCGCTCGTGGAGGGCCTGCAGGGCGCGGCGCGTGAGGCCGGCGTCGACCTCGCCGTCGACTGTGAAGGTGGCATGTTCGGCTTCTTCCTCGCACGCGAGCTGCCGCAGAACTACGGGCAGGTGATGGCCACCGACAAGGAAGCCTTCAACCGCTTCTTCCATGGCATGCTGGAGCGTGGCGTGTACCTCGCGCCGGCCCTGTACGAAGCCGGTTTCGTGAGTGCCGCCCACACGGCCGAGGACATCGCAGCCACGATCGACGCCGCCCGCGCCACGTTCGCCACACTCGCCTCCTGACCCTCCCGACCCTGGCCCCCGGCGCGCGCCGGGCTTCACGCATGCACATTCACATCCTCGGCATCTGCGGCACCTTCATGGGCGGGCTGGCCGCCCTCGCCCGCGAGGCAGGCCACCGCGTCACCGGCTGCGATGCCGGCGTCTATCCCCCGATGAGCGACCAGCTGCGCGAACTGGGCATCGAACTGATCGAGGGCTATGGCGCCGACCAGCTGGCCCTTCAGCCCGATGTCTGGGTGGTGGGCAACGTGGTGAGCCGCGGCAATCCGTTGATGGAAGCGCTGCTGGAGGCCGGCGTGCGCTACACCAGCGGCCCGCAGTGGCTGGCCGAGCAGGTGCTGCATGGCCGCCACGTGCTGGCCGTGGCCGGCACGCACGGCAAGACGACCACCACGTCCATGCTGGCCTGGATCCTGGAGGCCGCCGGACATCAGCCGGGCTTCCTGGTGGGCGGGGTGCCGCAGAACTTCGGGGTGTCGGCCCGCCTGGGCTCGGGGCCTGCCTTCGTGATCGAGGCCGACGAGTACGACACGGCCTTCTTCGACAAGCGCAGCAAGTTCGTGCACTACCGGCCGCGCACCGCCGTGCTGAACAACCTCGAGTTCGACCATGCCGACATCTTCGATGACCTCGCCGCGATCGAACGTCAGTTCCACCACCTCGTGCGCACCGTGCCCGCGCGCGGCCGCCTGGTGGTCAATGCCCGCGAGGCCAGCCTGCAGCGCGTGCTGGACAAGGGCTGCTGGAGCGAGGTGGTGCGCTTCGGGGGGGCCGGCGGCTTCGAGGCCCTGGGCGAACCGCACGACTTCGAGGTGCGCCGCAGCGGCCAGGCCGTGGGCCAGGTGCGCTGGGAGTTGCTGGGCGAACACAACCAGTTGAACGCGCTGGCCGCCATCGCCGCGGCCGAGCACCTGGGGGTGGCCCCGCAAGCCGCAGCCGAGGCCCTGGGCACCTTTCGCAACGTGCGTCGGCGCCTGGAAGTGCGCGGGACGGCCGGCGGCGTGACCGTGTACGACGACTTCGCCCACCATCCCACCGCCATCCGCACCACGGTGGACGGCCTTCGCCGCCGCGTGGGCGCAGCCCGCATCCTGGCCGTCTTTGAACCGCGTTCGAACACGATGAAGCTGGGCACGATGAAAGCCCAGCTGCCCTGGTCACTGGAGGAAGCCGATCTGGCCTTCTGCCACGGCGGCGGGCTGGGCTGGGACGCCGCCCAGGCCCTGGCCCCGATGGGCGCCAAGGCCCAGGTGGCCGACAGCATCGACGGCGTGATCGCCCAAGTGCTGGCGGCAGCCCGCCCGGGCGACCACGTGCTGTGCATGAGCAACGGCAGCTTCGGCGGCCTGCATGGCCGCCTGCTGGAGGCGCTGGCGACGCGCTGAACGCGCGCGGGGTCAGCGGTGCTTGAACACTGCCGGCCGCTTGGCCAGGAAAGCCTCCATGCCCTCCTTCTGGTCCTCGGTGGCAAAGAGGGCGTGGAAGGCGCGACGTTCGAAGAGCAGGCCTTCGTTGAGCGGTGCCTCATAGGCCCGGTTCACACATTCCTTGGCCGCGATCAGGCTGGGCAGTGAGTAGGTGCACATGGCATCGGCCGCCGCGAAGGCTTCATCCAGCAGCCTGTCGGCCGGCACCACGCGTGACACGAGGCCGGCGCGCTCGGCCTCTGCCGCATCCATCATCCGCCCGGTGAGCGACAGGTCCATGGCCTTGGCCTTGCCCACGGCGCGCGGCAGGCGCTGAGTGCCCCCCGCCCCGGGAATGATGCCCAGCTTGATCTCGGGCTGGCCGAACTTGGCCGTGTCGGCCGCGATGATGAAGTCGCACATCATCGCCAGCTCGCAGCCTCCGCCCAGCGCGAAGCCCGAGACCGCCGCGATCACCGGCTTGCGCACGCGCTTGAGGGTTTCCCAGTTGCGGGTGATGAAATCGGACTTGTAGACCTCCATGTAGGTCCACTTCGCCATGGCCGAGATGTCGGCGCCGGCGGCAAAGGCCTTCTCGCTGCCGGTGATGACCATGCAGCCGATGGACTCGTCCGCATCGAAGGCCAGCAGCGCGGCCCCGAGCTGGTCCATCAGCGCATCGTTCAGGGCATTGAGCTGCTTGGGCCGGTGGAGGGTGATGACGCCCACTTTCAGTGCGGCCTCGCCGCGCACGTGGGTCAGGATCAGGGGTTCACTCACGGGGTTCTCCTTTCGAGACCGCCACTATACGGATCGGCGCCTGCGCGTGAAATCCGTCCGCTTGCGGAGGCGGTTGGCGCGAATTTGTAAGCGTATCCCTGGTGGCAACGGCGAAGGCCAGCCTGTAAGCTGCGGGCATCGCACAACCAGGGTGACCGATGGCTACGGTATACCGCAAAACAGAAAAGGGGCAGGCCGAGATCGCCACGCGCCAGAACCATCTGGCGATGAAACTGCGGTCCGCCCTCATCATGGTCGACGGGAAGCGCACGGATGAGGAGCTGCTGCGCATGATCCCGGGCGATGCCCACGAGCTGCTCCAGTCGCTGCTCGACCAGGGCTACATCGAGGTCATTGGCGTGACGGCCAACCGGTCGGCTCCCATGGCGTCTCGCGGGCCGGACTCCGTGGCCCCGGGTGACTCCACCCTCACGGGAGGGCCCACCGGGCCGGAGTACCTCACCTTGCGTCAGCAAGCTGCGCGCTTCGTGTCGGAGCAGCTTGGCCCCATGGGCGACGACCTCTCGATGAGGCTGGAAAAAGCCAAGAGCTGGGCTGACATCAAGCCCCTGCTGACCATGGCTCAGCGCGTGCTGCAGGACAACCGGGGCCCGACCACGGCCGAGGCCTTCCGCATCCGCTTCCTGGACCCCTACTGAGGGAGGGTGCGTCCCTGACGTTCCCTTGCCCCGCCCTGCTCAGCGCCCGAGCAGCCAGGCCTTGCGCCGTCCCTGCGTCGCCATGTCGGCCGACTCGGTCGAAGACAGTGCCACCGACCCCAGCCCTGCCGGCAGCCCGAGCTGGACTGCGAGGATCCGCTGGTCCCGTGCGACCAGGAGCGACACGCTGGCGGGTGCCGTCGCGCGCGGCAGGTAGACCGCCAGATCGTCGAGTTTGCGCAGGCGCCAGCCGTCGACAGCGAGCACCTCGTCGCCGGCCTGGAGCCCGCCTTGCTCGGCGGCACTGCCGCGCAGCACCATCTTGAGGACCACGCCGGAGGTTTCGCTCACGCGCACGCCCAGCCGCTGAGCCCACCCCGGCATCTCGCGTTGCCAGCGCACCCCCAGCCCCCGCAGCAATTCATCCAGCGGCAGGTCCTGCGTGCCGTGCACCCAGGCCTGCAGCTCCTTGCGGAAACTGCGCCCACCCACCCGCTCGAGGGCTTGTGCGAACAAGGCCTCGTCCATCGGCCCGCCGCCTGTTTCGCGCCACAGCCAGCGCATCGCCTCGTCCAGCGTGCCCCGCCCTTCGGCGCGCAGGCGCAGGTCGAGCGCCAGGGCTACCAGCGCGCCCTTGGTGTAGTAGCTGATGGTCGCGTTGACGGTGTTCTCGTCCGGGCGGTAGTACTTCACCCAGGCGTCGAAGCTGGCCTGGGCCACGCTTTGCACCTGGCGGCCCGGCAAGGTGATGGTGTTGGTGATCGTGCGCGACAGCAGCTTGAGGTAGCGGGCGTCGTCAATGAGGCCGGCGCGCCGCAGCAGCAGGTCGTCGTAGTAGGAGGTGAAGCCCTCGAAGAACCACAGCATCTGGGTGTAGTTCTCTTGGGTGTAGTCGTAGCGCGTGAACTCCGACGGGCGCAGGCGCTTGACATTCCAGGTGTGGAAATACTCGTGGCTGATCAGGCCCAGCAGCGTGACGTAGCCATCGGACAGGCTGTCGTCGCCCAGGCGCGGCAGGTCTCGCCGGCCGCAGATCAGTGCCGTGCTGACCCGGTGCTCCAGCCCCCCATAACCGTCGTCCACCACGTTGAGCAGGAAGACATAGCGAGTAAAGGGCGGCTTGCGGCGACCGTGCCAGAAGGCGATGGCCGTCTCGCAGATGCGCTGGGTGTCACGCAACAGGCGCTCGCCGTCGAAGCTGGGCGCCGCTCCTGCCACGACGAATTCGTGGTCCACCCCCTGCGCCTGGAAGCGACCGCGCCAGAAACGTCCCAGCTCCACCGGGTGATCGACCAGTTCGTCATAGCCGGCGGCCTCGTAGGCGCCTTGCCCGCGGGCATCGGTCTTGACCGCCGGCAGGGCCGTGGCCACCTCCCAGCCGCGCGGCAGGCCCCGCAGTTCGACGCGATGGGGATCGTCCTCGCGACCATGCACGCGCAGGAACACGCCGGTGCCGTTGAAGAAGCCTCGGTCGGCATCCAGGTAGGCCGCACGCACCGAGGTGTCAAAGGCATAGACCTGGTATTCGATCTCCAGCGCCGCGGTGCCGCTGCACCGGGCCTGCCAGGTGCATTTGTCGAGCTGCTGCAGCGGAACACTGCGCGTGCCCTGGCGGGCCTTCAGGTGCTGCAGGTGCCGCGCGAACTCGCGCACCAGGTAGCTGCCGGGGATCCATACCGGCAGCGAAACCGTCTGCTCGGCCTCGGGCCGGGGAATGCGCAGCACCACCCGGAAGAGGTGCGCCTGCAGGCTCAGGGGCTCGATGCGATAGCTGATCATGGTCGGTATGGAAAGAACACGGCGGATGTGGGGCCGGCCTCAGGAGGCCAGTGCCGCAAGGGCACAGCTGGCCGCCGCCACCAGGGTGAGTTGCAGCCTGAGCGGCAGCCAGGCGGCCAGCCCATAGCCAGGATAGGTCTGCCGATCGATCGCCAGGCACAGCACCAGGGCCGCCGCCAGCACCAGCAGGCCTGCCGGGGTCGGCAACCACAGCGCGGGCCAGGCGATCAGCGAGGGGATCACACCCCACGCAAACGCCAGCGGCCGGCCCCGGAGCATGCCAAGCCCCCAGTGGATGCCGCCAAGAAAGGACAGGATCACCGCGGCATAGGTCGCCAGCACCGCAGGCGCCAGGGGAGCCGCAGGTGGCATGAAGACGGCAAGAGCCCCCCCGACAAAGGGCAGCAAGCCGGCATAGCCCAGCCAGCGAGCCCTCTCGGAAGGGCCTTCGACGGAAGCACCCGGGGTCATCTCCTGGGCCTCAGCGCGTCTTGACCTGGGCAAGTTGCTGCTCGATCTGGGCGGTGTTGAGGGCACCGGGCACGCGCGTGCCGTCTTCGAAGATCAGGGCCGGCGTGCCGTTGATGCGGTGCTTGCGCGCCAGCTCGGTGGAGCGGGCCACGGCCTTCCAGTCGCAGCTCGCCGGCGCAGCCGGCGGAGCGATGCCGCGCAGCATCAGGTCCTGCCAGGCCTTCAGGCGGTCCTTGGCGCACCAGACATCGCGCGACTTGGCTTCGGAATCGGCCCCGATGGGAATCGGGTACAGGAAGGTGTAGACGGTCACGTCCTTCACCTGCTGCACGTCGCGCTCGAAGCGCTTGCAGTAGCCGCAGTTCGGATCGGCAAACACGGCGATCTTGCGCTTGCCGTTGCCGTTCTTCATCACGATCGCGTCCCTCAGCGGCAGGCTGGCGAAATCGATGGCCGTGAGCTTGTTCACCCGCTCCTCGGTGAGGTTGCGGCGCGCCATCAGGTCGATGAGCTCACCGCGGATGAGAAAGCTGCCCTGGGCGTCGGTGTAGACGATGTCGTGGCCGATGCGCACCTCGAACAGACCGGGCACCGGAGTGGCCGTCACTTCGTCGATTGCGGGCACATTGGGCATCAGCTCGGCAAAGCTCTTGCGGATCGCCGCCTCGTTCGCCAGGGCGGGCAAGGCCAGCGCCGACAGCAGCAGCGCAGCCAGGGTGGTGCGGAAAGACATCGTGGGTTCCTTCAGGAGTCGAGCGCCCGGGCGGTGAGCCAGCGCTTCAGGGGCGGCAATGCATTGACCAGA
This sequence comes from uncultured Caldimonas sp., assembly GCA_964552215.1. Lineage (GTDB taxonomy): Bacteria > Pseudomonadota > Gammaproteobacteria > Burkholderiales > Burkholderiaceae_C > Caldimonas. The sequence continues at coordinate 25,072 of CAZKGD010000012.1, read as the reverse complement.
CCCAGGCCACGGTTGCGGAGTTCCTTGACCGGTGTGGACGAAGTCGCAAACAGGTGGAGCAGGCCATCGGTGACCTGGCCCATGGCCCAGGTGGGTGCGCTGCGCGCACGCGCGTAGCAGCGCAGCAGGCGCTCGTCGCCGGGTGGGCGCCAGCTCTCGCGTGCGCCCAGCACCTCGGCCAGGGCCTGCACGTCGGCCAGCCCGAGATTGAGTCCCTGGCCCGCCAGCGGGTGCACCACGTGGGCGGCGTCACCCAGCAGCACCCAGCCGGCGCCACAGACCCGGTCTGCCCGGGCCAACGCCAGCGGCCAGCCCACACAGGCGCTGCGCAACTCAAGCCGGCCGGCGGCGCTGCCGGTGGCCTCGTTCAAGGCACGCTCCAGTTCGGTCGCGGGCGCCTCCATCCAGGCCTGCGCCTGGGCTTCGGGCAGCGACCAGACCAGACCATAGGAGCGACCCGCCTGCGGACGGTCGAACGGCAACAGGGCCAGCACGTCGGGCGAACGGAACCATTGCCGCGCCACGCCGCGGTGGGGCGTGTCGGTCACCAGGCGCGCCGCCAGCGCCGTCTGGCCATAGCCGTGACGCATCCATTGCACCCCGAGCTCGGCCCGCCGCGCCGAGAACCTGCCTTCGCAGATGGCTTCGAGGCTGGCCGGAACGGGATGATCCACCACCGTCACATGGGGCTGGAACCGCAGCACTTGGGCCAGCTCGTGCTCCAGCGCCGCGGCATCGACGATCCAGGCCAGCTCACGCACGCCCTGCTGCCAGGCCGAGAACTCCAGCGCCGCGCCGGGCGCATCGCCCTCCACACGCATGTCGTGCACTGGCGTGGCGGCACCGTCGGGAAGATGGGCCCAGACCTTCAGCGCCTCCAGCAAGGCCACCGAGCGAGCGTTCAAGGCGTAGGCCCGCACGTCCTCGGCCTGGGGTGCCGCAGGTGGTGCGGTGATCGCCACGCGCAGGCCCTCGCGGGCCAACGCCAGCGCCAGCGTCTTGCCGACGATACCGTGGCCCAGGATGGAAACGTCGTACGAGGTCATGACGACTCATTGTAGGGGTGGGGGCTCTATGATCCGCCCATGTCCGAAACGATGTCTTCCTGGCTCAAGCGGCTGGCCTGGGCGGTGGCAGGCTTGGCCGGCCTGGCGGTGATCGCAGCCGCCTGGCTGGTGCTGCAGTTCGACGCCGAACGCTACAAGGGCCTGGCGATCGACTGGGTGCGCGAGCACCACCAGCGCGAGCTCAAGCTCGACGGGCCGGTGAGCCTGCGCCTGCTGCCGCGGCTGGCCGTGCGCATCGAGCAGGCCTCGCTCAGCGAGCAGGGGCACCCCGACACCTTCGCCAGCGTGGAGCAGGCCTCGCTCTCGGTGGCCGTGTGGCCGTTGCTGCGGGGAGCGCTCGAGGTCGATCAGGTCGGGCTGCGCAATGCCAGCGTGCGCCTGACCCGGGACAGCGAAGGTCGGCGCAACATCGATGACCTGCTGAAGAGGTCGGGCCCGCCCGAAGGCAGCCCTCCGGCGGCGAGCGAGCCGGCGGCGTCCGGGCCGCTGCGCTTCGACGTCCAGGGGGTGCTGATCGAGAACCTGCGCCTGCAGATCGACGATCGCCCTGCCGCGCTGCGCGGTGAGGTGCAGCTGCGCCGCCTGCGCACCGGGCGGCTCGCGCATCAGGTGCCCACGGATGTCGATCTCGACCTGCGTGCCGAGATGAGCGAGCCGCTGGCGCGCGTGGATGTGCAAGGCCAGTCTCGCGTGCAGTTCGACCTGGACACCGCCTCGGCAGCCCTGCGCGAGATGGCCCTGAGCGTGCGCGGGGACGCCGCCGGCCTGAGCGGCATCGAGGCGCGACTGAGCGGCATGCTGGCCTACGACGGCACCCAGCGCGCCGTGCAGGCCGAGGGCCTGCGGCTGACCCTGCGGGCCACCCAGGGCAAGATGCAGATCCAGGATGGCAGTCTGGACATCCAGCGCTTTGGCTTCGAGCCCGAGCGCAAGTCGCTCGTCGTCGATGCGATGGCCTTGCGCCTGAAGGCACAGATCGACACCCAGGCCATGGCGCTCGAACTCGACTGGCCCTCGTTGCGGGTCGCCGGCGAAGCGATCGAAGGGGGTCCGCTGCAGGGCCGGCTCTCAGCCACCGGTCCCACCAGCGCCCAGGCCGAGTTCCGCTCCGGTCCACCGCGGGGCCGGTTCGACCTGGTCGAGCTGCCGGGCTTGCAACTGCGTCTCAAGGGCCGCAGCGGCTCGCACCAGCTTGACGGCGAGGCACAGGCCCTGCTGACGGTACAGCCCCAACCCCTGCAGGTGAGCCTGCGCAACCTGCGCAGCTCGACACGCGTGGAGACCCCAGGCCTGCAGCCGCAGGACCTGCAACTGCAGGGGGAGCTGCAGGGCTCGGCCGGGCCCTCTCGCTGGCAGCTCGAAGGCCAGCTCGGCAACAACCGCTTCACCACCCGCGGCGAGCTCGACCTGGCCCCCAGCGTGCCCCGCCTCCAGGCCCAGGCGCGGTTCGACCGGCTCAACCTGAACGAGGTGCTGGCCCCCTCGGCCGCCCCCAAGCCGGCTCAGCCTTCGCCCCCCCCGGCGGGCCCCACCCCGGTGGACCTGTCCGCCCTGCAGGCCGTGCAAGGCCGCTTCGAGCTGCAGGCGGGCGAACTCCTCTACCAGCGCTATCGCCTGGCCGACGCCCGCATCAACGCCGAACTGAAGGAGGGCACCCTGGTCGTGCCGACGCTGGCGGGCCGGATCTGGGGCGGGCGCTTCGACGGCAGCGCTCGCGCCGAATCCGGCAGCCGGCGGCTGGCCTTGCGCGGCGCAGCCCAGGGCATCGACGTGGGCGCGGCGGTGCGCGACGTGGCCGACAAGGACTTGCTGGCCGGGCGGGGCGACCTGCGCGTGGACCTCACCACCGGGGGCAGCACCGTGGAGGCATTGCGCTCGGCCCTGGCGGGCGAGGCGGCAGTGCAGGTGCGGGACGGGGCCATCAAAGGCTTCAACCTGGCGCGCGCGTTGCGCGAAGCAAGGGCCGCCCTCACCCTCAACCGCGACGCGCTCCAGCAGGCCCGCGCCACCGAGCAGACCGACTTTTCCGAGCTGAACGTGAGCTTCCAGATCGCCGAGGGCGTGGCCCGCAGCAACGATCTGGACATGAAGAGCCCGTTCCTGCGCGTAGGCGGCGAGGGACAGATCGACATCGGCCGCAACCGCATCGATTACACCGTGCGCGCCGCCCTCACCTCCACGGCCCAGGGCCAGGGTGGGGCCGAACTTGCCGCGCTGCGGGGTGTGACCGTGCCGGTACGGCTGACCGGCCCACTCGAAGCCATCGAGTGGAACGTGCGCTGGTCGGCCGTTGCCGCCCAGGCCGCCACCACGCAGTTGCGCGACAAGCTCGAAGAGCAGCTCAAGGGCCGGCTCGGCGGCAAGGCGGCGCCCGCCGAAGGCGCCGCCTCGGAGCCCGTGGCCCCGCGCAGCCTGGAAGACGTGGCGAAGGACAAACTGAAAGACAAGCTGAGAGGAATCTTCAAGTGAGCGACGTGAATTTCCGCGTGGGGGCGCTCTACGTGCACCCGATCAAGTCCTGCGCCGCTGTGCCGGTGAACGAGGCCCTGGTGATCGAGACCGGCCTGGAGTTCGACCGCGCCTGGATGGTGGTGGACGAGCGTGGCGACTTCCTCAGCCAGCGCGAGCTGCCGCGCATGGCCCTGATCCGGCCCACCTTGCGCGCCGCCGACATGGTGCTGCGCGCCCCGGGCATGCTGGCCCTGCACATCGCCTACGACACCGTGGAGTCGCCCACGCGCGTGACGGTCTGGGACGACACGGTGTCGGCCTACGACATGGGCGACCTGGCCGCCCAGTGGTTCAGCGACTTCCTGGGCCAGCGCGTGCGCCTGGTGCGCTTCGATCCCGAGCACAAGCGCCTGTCCAGCGTGGAGTGGACCGGAGGCCTTGAGGCCGAGAACCAGTTCGCCGATGGCTTTCCCCTGCTCGTCGTCACCCGATCGGCGCTGGACGAGCTGAACACACGACTCGCCGCACAGGGGCAGCCGGCGGCCACCATGGAACGCTTCCGCCCCAACCTCGTGCTGGATGCCGTGGACGACACGCTCCTGCCCCACGGCGAAGACCACCTGGATGAACTGAGCATCGAGACCGACGACGGCCCTGTGCGCCTGAAGCTCGTGAAACCCTGCGTGCGCTGCTCCATCCCGGACGTGGACCCGGTCACCGCCGACACCGGCCAGGCCGTGGGCGACGCCCTGGCCGGCTACCGCGCCGACGCCCGCATGGACGGCGGCCTGACCTTCGGCATGAATGCCATCGTGCTCGAAGGCGTGGAGCGGCTGCTGCGCGTGGGCGCCACGGGCACGGCGGGCATTCGCTTCTAGGGCTTTGGGGGCGGGCCGCTAAAATCACAGGTTTCCCTGCCCGAAAGACGCCCGCCATGAGCCTGAAATGCGGCATCGTGGGCCTGCCCAACGTGGGCAAGTCCACCCTCTTCAACGCCCTCACCAAGGCCGGCATCGCCGCCGAGAACTACCCCTTCTGCACGATCGAGCCGAACGTGGGCATCGTGGAGCTGCCCGATCCGCGTCTGCAGGCCCTGGCCGGCATCGTCAAGCCCGAGCGCGTGGTGCCGGCCATCGTCGAATTCGTGGACATCGCCGGCCTGGTGGCCGGTGCCTCCAGGGGCGAAGGCCTGGGCAACCAGTTCCTCAGCCACATCCGCGAAACCGACGCCATCGTCAACGTGGTGCGCTGCTTCGAGGACGAGAACGTCATCCACGTGGCCGGCCGTGTCGACCCCATCTCCGACATCGAGGTCATCCAGACCGAACTCTGCCTGGCCGACCTGGCCACGGTGGAAAAGAGCCTGCAGCGCTACACCAAGGTGGCCCGGGCCGGCGGCGACAAGGAGGCCCAGCGCCTGGTGGACGTGCTGAAGAAGTGCGAGGCCGCGCTGAACGAGGGCAAGCCGGTGCGCACCATCGACTTCAGCAAGGAAGAGCAGGTGGTGCTCAAGCCGCTGTGCCTGATCACCGCCAAGCCGGCCATGTTCGTGGGCAACGTGGCCGAGGACGGCTTCGAGAACAACCCCTTCCTCGACCGCCTGAAGGACTACGCGGCGCAGCAGAACGCGCCGGTGGTGGCCATCTGCGCCAAGACCGAGGCCGAACTGGCCGACATGGGCGACGAAGACCGCCTGATGTTCCTGCAGGAGATGGGCCAGGACGAGCCCGGCCTGAACCGCCTCATCCGCGCCGCCTTCAAGCTGCTGGGCCTGCAGACCTACTTCACCGCCGGCGAGAAGGAAGTGCGTGCCTGGACCGTGCCCATCGGTGCGACCGCCCCGCAGGCCGCCGGCGTGATCCACACCGACTTCGAGCGCGGCTTCATCCGCGCCCAGACCATCGCCTACGACGACTTCATCGCCTACCAGGGCGAGCAAGGCGCCAAGGATGCCGGCAAGATGCGCGCCGAAGGCAAGGACTACGTCGTCAAGGACGGCGACGTGATGCACTTCCTCTTCAACGTCTGAACCCACCCCATGCCACTGGACGAGGCGCCCTTCGCGGGCGCCTCGTTCGTTTCCAGCCGAGGTAACCACCATGAAACCCGCCATGCCCGCCCTGCTCTCTCCCATCGTGGCCGGCTGCTGGCGCCTGGACCAGTGGGGCTGGACGCCGCAGGAGCGGCTGCGCTGGATCGAGCAATGCGTCGAGCTGGGTGTGACGAGCTTCGATCATGCCGACATCTATGGCGGCTACACGGTCGAAGCCCTGTTCGGCGAGGCCCTGGCGCTGGCGCCGCAGCTGCGCAACCGCCTGCAGCTGGTCAGCAAATGCGGCATCCAGCTCGTGTCGCCCCAGCGCCCGCAGCACCGCGTGAAGGCCTACGACAGCTCCAGCGCCCACATCGTGGCGAGCGTGGAGCATTCGCTCAAGGCCCTGCGCACCGATCACCTGGACCTCCTGCTGCTGCACCGCCCCGATCCACTGCTGGACGCTGACGAGGTGGCCGAGGCCTTCGAGCACCTGCGCGCGGCGGGCAAGGTCAAGCACTTCGGCGTGTCGAACTACTCGCCAGAGCAGTTCGAACTGCTGGCCAGCCGCACGAACCTGGTCACGAACCAGGTGGAGTGCTCGCTGCTGCACCTGGCGCCTTTGCATGACGGCAGCTTCGACCAGATGCAGCGGCTGCGGCTGTCACCGATGATCTGGTCACCGCTGGCGGGGGGACGGATCTTCAGCGGAAACGGGGAAACCGAGCAGCGCGTGCGTTCGGCCCTGGAGGCCGTGGCGCACGAGCACGGCTGCAGCGCGGCCACGGTGGCCCATGCCTGGCTGCTGCGCCTGCCCTGCCGGCCCCACCCTATCGTGGGCTCGCGCCGCATCGAGGCGATGCGCGAGGCGGTGGCAGCGCTGTCGCTGCGGCTGGATGCGCCCACCTGGCATGCGCTGTGGTCGGCGAGCACCGCGCATCCGGTGCCCTGAGGGCCTCTCAGGCGAAGACGATGATCACCAGGGCATAGCCCAGCACCAGCGTGCCCAGGCCACGCGCGCTGTCGCGCAGCAGGCGGCCGAACCAGCGCCAGCGGCGGCCGGCCGGCGTCTGGACGGGAATGGACACAGCCCAGGGTCCAACGGCGGGGGGCATGGCAACTCCTGCAGGGCCAGGGCGACCCGATGTGCCAGCCATGCTGGCCCCGCACGATGAAGCGCCGATGACACCCTCTGTGTGGACTCGGCTGTCACGCCAGCGTCATCAAGGACGCGTTGCCGCCAGCGGCGGCCGTGTTCACGCTCACCGAACGCTCGACGATCAGACGCTCCAGCGGCACGGCGGTGTCGCCGCTCGCCAGGCGCGTGAGGCCCACCACCGGGCCCGGACGCTCCGCGAGGGCCTGCTGCAGTGCCAGCGCCTGCTCGGTGCTGCCATGCAGCAGCACGGCATCCAGCGGCTCACCGGCCCCCAACGCCTTCGGTCGCAGGCGCAGATGGCGACGGACCTCATCGGGCAGGCGCTCGGCCAAGGTCCCATGGTGCGCGGGCCACACGGCCTGCCCACCCACCGCCAGCACAGCGGCGAGTTGCACCAGCCGGTCGGCCTCGTCGTCGGCCAGGCAGAGCACGGCCTCGCGTCCCAGCACACGATAGCTGTTGCGCTCACCGGTGGGTCCCGGCAGGGTCAGCGCACGGTCCACCGGCGAGGCCGCAGCCAAGCGGTCGCAGACGCCCACCAGCGCCGGGCGCTCGACCCCAGCCCAATCGCGCAAGGCCTTCAGAGCCGGTCTCATCGGTGCAGGCTCGGCACTTCGCAGCCGGGCCAGCACCTCACCCGGCCCGCGAGCCAGCAGGCGATGCAGGTAGAGCGGCCCACCCGCCTTGGGCCCCGTGCCCGACAGCCCCTCGCCGCCGAAGGGCTGCACCCCCACCACGGCGCCGATCATGTTGCGGTTGACGTAGACATTGCCCACATGGGCGCTGTGCAGCACACGCGTCACGGTTTCGTCGATGCGAGTGTGTACGCCCAGCGTCAGGCCATAGCCCGTGGCGTTGATCTGCATGACGAGGTCGTCCAGTGCCTCGCGCCGGTAGCGCAGCACGTGTAGCACCGGGCCGAACACTTCGCGGTCGAGTTCGGACAACTGCTCGATCTCGATCAGGGTGGGGGAGACGAAGTGACCCGCCGGCAGCGGCCCGGCATGGCGCGCCTGAAGCACGTGGATGCGCCGGCCCCGCGCGCGCATCGCCTCGACGTGGGCTTCGATACGCGCGCGGGCGTCCGCATCGATCACCGGGCCCACATCCACGGCCAGCCGGTCGGGGCGGCCGAGCGCCAGCTCCTCCATCGCCCCCTTCAGCATCGTGAGGATCGTCTCGGCCACCTCGTCCTGCAGGCACAGCACACGCAGCGCCGAGCAGCGTTGGCCGGCGCTGTCGAAGGCCGAGGCCAGCACATCGGCCACCACCTGCTCGGGCAGGGCCGAGGAGTCCACGATCATCGCGTTCTGTCCCCCCGTCTCGGCGATCAGCGGCAGGGGCTGCCCGCGCTCATCGAGGCGGCCGGCCAGGTCGCGCTGCAGCAGCCGCGCCACCTCGGTGGACCCGGTGAAGAGCACACCGCGGATGCGTGCGTCGGCCACCAGGCGCGCGCCCACCGTCTCGCCGCGTCCGGGCAGCAGTTGCAGCGCCTCACGCGGCACCCCTGCCTGCCACAGCGCCTGCACCGCCTGCGCGGCGATCAAGGGTGTCTGCTCGGCCGGCTTGGCGAGCACCGCGTTGCCCGCGGCCAGGGCCGCCGCCACCTGCCCCACGAAGATGGCCAGCGGGAAGTTCCAGGGGCTGATGCACACCACCGGGCCCAGGGGGGCGTGGTCCACGCCATCGAGTTCGGCGCGCAGCTGGGCGGCATCGAAGCGCAGGAAGTCCACCGCCTCGCGCACCTCGGCCACGGCATTGGCGGCCGTCTTGCCCGCCTCGCGCATCAGCAGGCCCATCAGCATGGGCATGTCGGCTTCCAGTGCGCCGGCGGCACGGTCCAGCACGGCGGCCCGTTCGCGCGCGGACGTCGTGGCCCAGGGTCGGGCCTGCTGCAAGGCCTGCTCGATGATCTCGGGCGAGGCCTCGACCACCGTGCCCACCCGGTCGCCGGTGTCGGCCGGGTTGCACACCGGCTCGGCCTCGCTCTCGGCCGGCGCCTCACCCGCCACCAGCGGCACACATCGCCAGACCTCGCGTCGAGTCGCCTCCAGGGCCTGGGACACCTCGGCCAACACCCGCTCGTCAGCCAGATCCAGCCCGCGTGAATTGGCCCGGGCCACGCCAAAGAGCTCGCGAGGCAGGGCAATGGCCGGATGGGATCGTCCCAGACCACCCTCCTCGGCCGCTGATCGCTCCACCTGCACCACCGGGTCGCGCACCAGCTCGTCCAGCGGCACGCTGGTGTCGGCCATGCGGTGCACGAAGGAGGTGTTGGCACCGTTTTCCAGCAGGCGGCGCACGAGGTAGGCCAGCAGGGTTTCATGCGTGCCCACCGGCGCATAGATGCGGCAGGGGCGCCCCAGCCCACCCACGTCGGGGGAGGCCACCACCTGCTCATACAGCGGTTCGCCCATGCCATGCAGGCACTGGAACTCGTACTGCCCGGGCTGCCAGCGCGCGGGGTCGGCCAGGTGATGGATGGCGGCCAGCGTCTGCGCGTTGTGCGTGGCGAACTGCGGGTACACCGCCTCGGCTGCGGCCAGCAAGGCCCGCGCGCAGGCGAGGTAGGAGACGTCGGTGTGCACCTTGCGGGTGAACACGGGGTAGTCGTCCTGGCCGTCCACCTGGGCGCGCTTGATCTCGCTGTCCCAGTAGGCGCCTTTCACCAGGCGCACCATCAGCCGCCGCCGGTGGCGCCGGGCCAGGTCGATCAGGTGCTCGATCACCGGCAGCGCGCGCTTCTGGTAAGCCTGCACCACAAAGCCCAGGCCCTGCCACCCGGCCAGCGTGGGCTCGCCGCACAGCCGCTCCAGCAGGTCGAGCGACAGCTCCAGCCGGTCGGCCTCCTCGGCGTCGATGTTCAGGCCCAGATCGTGCGCCTTGGCCCGCTGCGCCAGGCCCAGCAGCACGGGATAAAGCTCGTCCATCACCCGTGCCCGCTGCGCACGGTGATAGCGCGGATGCAGGGCCGAGAGCTTGATTGAGATGCCGGGGCCGTCGATCACCCCGCGCCCCCCCGAGGCCTGGCCGATCGCATCGATGGCCTCCTCATAGGCCTGCGCATAGCGCCGCGCATCGGCGGCCGTCATCGCCGCTTCGCCCAGCATGTCGTAGGAATGGCGGAAGCCCTCGGCCTCGCGTGCCTTCGCGCGCTGCAGCGCCTCGCCGATGGTTTCGCCGGTGACGAATTGCTCGCCCATCAGGCGCATCGCCAGGTCCACCCCTTTGCGGATCAGCGGCTCGCCGCCGGCTGCGACCAGGCGCGCAAGCGAGGCCGACAGACCCGTCTCGCTGTGGGTGGCCACGAGCCGGCCCGTGATCAGCAGGCCCCAGGTGGCTGCGTTCACGAAGAGCGAGGGGCTGCGCCCCAGATGCGCCTGCCACTGGCCTCGCGCAATCTTGTCGCGGATCAGCGCATCGCGCGTGGCGGCATCCGGGATGCGCAGCAGCGCCTCGGCCAGGCACATGAGCGCCACGCCCTCCTGCGACGACAGCGAGTATTCATGCAGCAGGCCCTGCACCAGACCCGCCCGCCCGGTGCCCGCCTGGCGCTCGCGCAGGCGCTGGGTGAGGCGGCGGGCCAGGGCTTCGACCGGCGCTGCCAGAGCCTGCGGCAGCCTCGCGCGCTCCACCAGGGTCGTCATCACCTCAGGCTCGGGCGAGCGCGTGGCGGCAGTGATGGCGCGCCTCAGCGGCTGCTCGGCAAAGGGGCTGGTGGCATGGAACGACGGGGCGGCAGGTGACGGGTTCATGGTGCAGACCACAGGGTGACAATTGCCGCCATGGTGCGCCTGCGCCGGATGGATTGTTGGTGGATTTCGAAGGACCCAACGGGATGGGAATCGAAGTCCGGCGCCCCCGAACTGGACAAAATCCAGCTCACCGCGTCGCCACTGTGGCGCCTGCGAGGCGCGCGCCCGTAGGAAAGCGCCGACGCCTCGATGCGCCTGCAAGCCCTTGTCCGGCATCCCCAGGCCCTGCTAAGGTGAGGCCTCTATCCACTTCCGAGGGAGGGGCTCATGGGCATCGAAGTTGGCGGACTTTTCGGCCTGCTCTGGCTGATCGTCGTCGTCTACGCGATCGTGAAGGTGGCCGGCAGCGGCGCCAGCACAGGCTCCAAGGTGTTCTGGATCGTGCTGATCATCGTGCTGCCCGTGATCGGCGTGATCGCGTGGTTCATCGCGGGGCCGAAGTAGCCCCTCAGAAACGACAAACGCCCGCAACGCGGGCGCTTGATGCTTGGCGGAAAGGGAGGGATTCGAACCCTCGATACGGGAGACCCGTATACCGGATTTCGAGTCCGGCGCATTCGACCACTCTGCCACCTTTCCTGGGATTCGCAGACATCGGGTCGGGATGTCGAAGCCCGAAAGTATAGCCGATCGGGCCCCGAGGCGGGTCAGGTCGCCTGCAGGGTCAGGCCGGGCAAGCGAATGTCGCTCAGGGTGGTCGTCCAGACCTGGCCGGCAGCGATAGGCCAAGCATCAGTCAGGGTGCCGGTGGTAACAACGTCGCCCGGACGGACGGGCCAGGACGGGGTCTGGCGGGCCATGGCATCGACCCACAGGCGCAGGGCGTTGAGGGGGCCGTCGAGCACGTTGCGGCCCGCACCCTCCTCCACAGACCCGCCATTGCACGAAAGCCGGAGTTGGAGCGCCGCCAGTTCCGAACCCGGGGCCTGGAAGTGGTCGATCGCCACACGCGGCCCCACCAGCAGGCGGCCGTGCAGGGCGAAATCCACCACGGTGTCGGGTGCCGTGAAGCGCCAGTCGGCACAGTGGGTGTGGACGATCTCGAAGCCATGGGCCACCCACTCGATGCAGCCCGCCAACTCGGCTTCGCTCATGCCGGCCCGCGGTGATTGCGCAAAGCCAAAGACAATCTCGGGTTCCAGACGGGGCTGGACCAGGCCCCGCAGCGGCACACGGGCGTCGGTGCCGTCGAGCAAGGTGAGTGTGCTGCTCCACACCGGCGCCCAGATGGGCGCATAGACGTTGTAGCGCGGCCAGATGGCGCGGTTGGTGAAGCCGATCTTGTAGCCGCGAGGTGTCTCGCCGCGTGCCATGCGGCGTTCGCGCAGGCGGCTGGCCACGGCATAGGCATCGTCGAGCGTGAGGCCGGGCCAGCGTTTGCTGGGCAGGTCGATGAACCGGGCGTGGTCGTAGGCGGCCAGCAGCTCACCGGCCAGTCGGTCCACGTCCACACGCGCGTTCATGGCCGGGCCTGCCGTGTCAGGCCCGCAGTTCGGCCAGGCCACCCAGGTAGGGTCGCAGGGCCTCGGGCACTTCGATGCTGCCGTCGGCGCGCTGGTAGTTCTCCAGCACGGCCACGAGCGTGCGGCCCACCGCCAGGCCCGAGCCGTTGAGGGTGTGCACGAGCTCGTTCTTGCCCTGGACGTTCTTGAAGCGCGCCTGCATGCGGCGGGCCTGGAAGGCTTCGCAGTTGGAGCAGCTGGAGATCTCGCGGTAGGTGTTCTGCGCGGGCAGCCACACTTCCAGGTCGTAGGTCTTGGTGGCGCCAAAGCCCATGTCGCCGGTGCACAGGGTGATCACGCGGTAGGGCAGGCCGAGCTTTTGCAGGATGGCCTCGGCATGGCCCACCATCTCTTCCAGCGCCTCGTAGCTCTTGTCGGGGTGGACGATCTGCACCATCTCGACCTTGTCGAACTGATGCTGGCGGATCATGCCGCGGGTGTCGCGCCCGGCGCTGCCGGCTTCCGAGCGGAAGCACGGGCTGTGGGCGGTGAGCTTGATGGGCAGCTGGTCGACGGCCAACAGCTGCTCGCGCACGGTGTTGGTGAGCGTGACTTCTGACGTAGGAATGAGGTATTGCGTCCTCTGCGACGCGTAACGTTCCTCAAGAACGTTACGCGTGGACTCAGGTAACCCGTGAACGAGACCAAGAACCGAGGTCGAAGCCTTGTACAAGTCTTCCGAAAACTTAGGTAGCTGCCCCGTCCCGACTAGGATTTCGCGGTTGACGATGTAGGGCGTGTAGCACTCGGTATAGCCATGCTCGGTGGTCTGCACATCCAGCATGAACTGCGCCAGCGCGCGGTGCAGGCGAGCGATGGGGCCACGCATGAAGGTGAAGCGTGCGCCCGAGAGCCTGGCACCGGTCTCAAAGTCGAGGCCCAGTGGGGCGCCCAGCTCCACGTGGTCCTTGGGTGTGAAGCCGAACTCCTCGGTCTTACGTGGCATGCCCCAGCAGCGCACTTCCACGTTGGCGGACTCGTCCGGGCCCACGGGCACGCTCTCGTGCGGGAGGTTGGGTACGGAGAGAAGGAGATCCTGCAATTGGACCTGAATCTCCGCCAGCTCCGCTTCAATGCGGTCCCTCTCAGTACTCATCTCAGCTACTTGCTTCTTGTCGCGCTCAATTTGAGCTCGCAAGAAGTCGGCTTGTTCATGGTCTTCCGTTGCCACATGTCGTGCGATTTGGCTGGCGGCTACCCCAATTCGCTTCGAGACGCTATTGCGCGTCGCTTGCAGCTCTTCAGCGCGGGTCTGAAGAGACTTGCGCTGGCTTTCGAGACGAAGGAAATCGGCCTTGAACGTCTGGAATTGTTCGGGCGACTTGCGCGTGGACAGGCGCTGCACGACGGTGTCGAGGTCCTTGCGCAGCAGGGAGATGTCAAGCATGGTGGGTCTTCTTCTTGGGAGGAGGCTCAGCCCTTGCTGGGATGCAGGTGCGAGGGGCTGGGAGGCTGGGCGCCCATGGACTTGTCGCCCAGGCCGCGGGGCAGGGGGAAGCGCATGGTTTCCTGGATGCCGTCCATGCGGCGTACCGACGCCGCGCCCAGGCCCTTGAGGCGGGCAATGACCTGCTGGACCAGGATGTCGGGCGCGGAGGCGCCGGCGGTCAGGCCCACGCGCTGCTTGCCCACGAACCATTCGGTGCGCAGGTCGTCAGGCTGGTCGACCATGTAGGCAGGCGTGCCCAGGCGGTCGGCCAGTTCGCGCAGGCGGTTGCTGTTGGAGCTGGTGGGGCTGCCCACGACGATGACGATATCGACCTGGGGCGAGAGCACCTTCACGGCATCCTGGCGGTTCTGGGTGGCGTAGCAGATGTCCTGCTGCTTGGGCTCGCGCACCTGCGGGAAGCGGCGGCGCACGGCGGCCAGGATCTCGGCGGCGTCGTCCACCGACAGCGTGGTCTGCGTCACCACCGCCAGCCTGGCCGGATTCTTCACCTGCACACGCTCCACGTCGGCCACGTCCTCGACGAGGTAGATGCCGTCGTGCAACTGGCCCATGGTGCCTTCGACCTCGGGGTGGCCCTTGTGGCCGATCATCAGGAACTCATAGCCTTCCTTGTGCAGCTTGGCCACTTCCACGTGCACCTTGGTGACCAGCGGGCAGGTGGCGTCGAACACCGTCAGGCCACGGCGTGCCGCCTCCACGCGCACCGCCTTGGGCACGCCGTGGGCGCTGAACACCAGCGTGGCACCCGCGGGCACGTCGGCCAGGTCTTCGATGAAGATCGCCCCCTTGGACTTGAGGTCGTTCACCACATAGGTGTTGTGCACGATCTCGTGGCGCACATAGACCGGCGCGCCGTACTTCACCAGGGCGCGCTCGACGATCTCGATGGCGCGATCGACGCCCGCGCAGAAGCCGCGCGGCTCGGCCAGCACGACCTCCTGGAGCTTCACCTGTTCGACCGCCGCCATCACAGCACCCCGATCAGGTGGACTTCAAACGACACCGGCACGCCCGCGAGGGGGTGGTTGAAGTCGAAGAGGATCCACTCGTTGCCCACCTCGCGCACGACGCCGGCATAGGCGCCGGTGCCATCGGGCGTGGGGAACTGCACCACGTCGCCGGGGTGGTAGTCGGCGTCGGGGTCGCCCAGTTCGTCCATCAGGCTGCGCTTCACACGCTGCAGGAGGTCGGCGTTGCGCTCGCCGAAGGCTTCTCCGGCGGGGATCTCGAAGACCTGGCGGGTGCCCTCTTCCAGGCCCAGCAGGCGCTGCTCCATGGCCGGGGCCAGTTCGCCCGTGCCCAGCGACAGCGTGGCGGGCTTGTCGTGGAAGGTGTTGATGATGTCGGCCCCGTCGGGGCCGGCCAGGCGGTAGTGCAGGGTCAGGAAGGACCCGGGTTGGACGGTGGCCACGGCGCGCGTTCCGGTTTTGTAGACTGGGCACCATTGTAGAAGTCCGGCCCCAACCCCTCGGCCGTCTCGCTGGACGGCCCCTCCCCCCGGATCCCCCATGTCGATCAAGGACCTGCCCGCCGACGCCCGCCCGCGTGAAAAACTGCTCGCCCTGGGCCCCGCGGCCCTGGCCGATGCCGAACTGCTGGCGCTGCTGCTGCGCACCGGCATGAAGGGCACCCCGGTGCTGCAGCTGGCCCAGCAGTTGCTGCAGGGCTTCGGCGGCGTCGCCGGCCTGCTGCACACGGGCGCCGACGAACTCAAGCGGGTGAAAGGCCTGGGCCCGGCCAAGCGGGCCGAACTGGTGGCCGTGCTGGAGCTCGCCCGCCGCGCCCTGGCACAGGCGCTGCAGGCACGGCCGGTGTTTGAATCGCCCACCCAGGTGAAGGACTACCTGCGCCTGAAGCTGGCCGCCCTGCCTCACGAGGTGTTTGCCGTGCTCTTCCTCGACGCCCAGCACCGGCTGCTGGCGATGGAAGAACTCTTCCGCGGCACGCTCACGCAGACCAGCGTCTATCCGCGCGAGGTGGTCAAGCGCGCGCTGGCGCTGAATGCGGCGGCCGTGATGCTGGCGCACAACCACCCCTCCGGCGTGGCCGAGCCGTCCAAGGCGGACGAATACCTGACGCAGACGCTGCAGTCGGCTCTGGGCCTGGTGGACGTGCGGGTGCTCGACCATTTCGTGGTGGCGCGCGAGCAGGTGGTGTCGTTTGCCGAACGGGGCCTGCTGTAGATGAAAGCCAAGAGCCTCGCCGACCTGGCCGCCATCAAGCAGGCGCTGCAGACGCAGGCCCGCGAAGCCGCGGAGCGCGAAGCGAAGCGGCGCGAGCAGGAGGCACGCGAGCGGCGCGAGCGCGAGCTGTTTGCCCGCAGCGTGGGGCCGGTGCAGGGCCTGAAGGACCGCGGTCTGGCCGAGCTGGACCGCCCGCGGCCCCGTCCCGAGCCTCAGCAACGCGCGCTGGACGAACAGTCGGTGCTGCGCGAGGCGATTTCCGACGAGTTCGACGTCGAGACTCTGCTCGACACCGACGAGGCGCTGTCCTTCCGCCGCCCTGGCGTGGGGCCCGAGGTGGTGCGCCGCCTGCGCCGCGGCGACTGGGTGATCCAGGCGCAGATCGACCTGCATGGCCTGCGCCGTGACGAGGCGCGCGAACAGCTCGCCACCTTCCTGCGCGAGGCGGTCAAGCAGGGCCTGCGCTGCGTGCGCGTGGTGCACGGCAAGGGCAACGGCTCGCCGGGGCGCGAGCCCGTGCTCAAGGCCAAGGTGAAGACCTGGCTGGTGCAGAAGAACGAGGTGATCGCCTTCACCCAGGCGCGCGCTTCCGACGGCGGCAACGGCGCCCTGGTGGTGCTGCTGCGGCCCTCGCAGGGACGACCCGGCAGCTGAGCGAAGCCTCACGGCACCCAGATCGCCCGGAAGTCGTTGACGTTGGTGAAGGTCGGCCCGGTGATCACCAGATCGCCCAGGGCCTCGAAGTAAGGGTAGGCGTCGTGACGGTCGAGCGCGTCCTGGGCCTTGCGGCCCAGGGCCTCGCCGCGGGCCAGGGTGTCGGGCGTGACGAGGGCCCCGGCGTTGTCCTCCACGCCATCGATGCCATCGGTGTCGGCCGCCAGCACGAACACCCCGGGCTCGCCCTGCAGGGCCAGGGCCGCGCCCAGCAGGAATTCGGTGGCACGGCCACCCCGGCCGCCCGACGCGCGCACGGTCACCGTCGTTTCCCCACCGGAGAGGATCACGCAGGGGCGCGCAAACGGCTGCCCCCGACGGGCCACCTGACGGGCCAGGGCCGCATGCACCTGTCCCACCACGCGCGACTCGCCCTCGATCTCGTCGCTGAGGATGTGAGCCTCGATCCCCAAGGCGCGGGCGGCGTCGGCAGCCGCCTCCAGCGCCTGCTGCGGCGTGGCGATCAGGTGGACCTCGTGGCCCTCGAAAAGCGCGTCGCCCGGCTTGGGGGTCTCCAGTTCGCCGCGCTCCCAGGCCGCCTCGATGCCGTCAGGCAAGGCCATCCCGTAGCGGCGCACGATGGCCAGGGCTTCGGCGCAGGTGGAGGCATCGGGCACGGTGGGGCCGCTGGCGATCACGCTGGGGTCATCGCCGGGCACGTCGGAGATCACGAGCGTGACCACACGCGCCGGTGCGCACAGGGCCGCCAGCCGTCCGCCTTTGAGGGCCGAGAGATGTTTGCGCACGCAGTTCATCTCGCCGATGGACGCGCCGCTCTTCAGCAAGGCGCGGTTGATGGCCTGCTTGTCGGCCAGCGTGAGGCCCGGCGCCGGCGCACTGAGCAGGGCGGAGCCCCCGCCGGAAATGAGACACAGCACCAGGTCGTCCTTCGTAAGGCCCTGGGTCAGTTCGATGATGCGTTGCGCGGCGGCCTGTCCCGCTTCGTCCGGCACCGGGTGGGCCGCCTCCACCACCTCGATGCGCCCGGGCGCTGCCCGGTAGGCGGGCGGCACATGGTGGTAGCGGGTCACGACGAGGCCCCTCAGCGGAGCGTCCCGGGGCCACAGGGCGTCGACGGCGGCCGCCATCGCCCCGCCCGCCTTGCCGGCGCCCAGCACCAGCGTGCGTCCGCGCGGCGGCGCCGGCAGGCGGCCCGCAAGGCCCTGGGCCGGCTGCGCGCGTGCGATGGCCGCATCGAGCAGGTGGCGCAGCAGCGCGCGGGGGTCCATGGCGTGGGCCGGGTCAGTCATCTGCAAGCTCCGGGGGTTAGGGTGGGCAGCCGCGAGCCTACCCCAGCCGGCTCGCAAGGCGCAGCAGGACACTCGCCCAAGCTTGACCGCCGCCGCGGCAGAGCCCGAAGATGGCCACCAGGATGAGGCAGGACTGACGAGGACGGCACGAAAACACCATGGGCATACGACTTCCAGCCGGACTCGAACTCGCCACCTTCCGCCCTCGCCTGCTCGACGACCTGCGCGACTACAACCGTCAACGCTTCGCGCGCGACGTCTCGGCGGGCCTGACCGTCGGCGTCGTCGCCCTGCCGCTGGCCATGGCCTTTGCCATCGCCTCGGGCGTCAAGCCCGAGCAGGGCCTCTTCACCGCCATCATCGCCGGTTTCCTGATTTCGGCGCTGGGCGGCTCCAGCGTGCAGATCGGCGGGCCGGCCGGCGCCTTCATCGTCATCGTCTATGGCATCGTGCAGCGCTACGGTCTGGGCAACCTGCTCATCTCCACGGTGCTGGCCGGCGGCCTGCTCTTCCTGATGGGCCTGTTCAAGCTCGGGGTGCTGGTGCGCTACATCCCGGTCACCATCGTGATCGGCTTCACCAACGGCATCGCGGTGCTGATCGCGCTGTCGCAGGTGAAGGACCTGCTCGGCCTGTCGATCGATGCCCTGCCGGCGGACTTCTTCAGCCAGATCGGTGCGCTCGGTCGCCATCTGCACACGCTCAACCCACTGGCGGTGGCGGTGGGCCTGGCCTGCCTGGCCATCGTCATCCTCTGGCCCAAGCTCTATGCCTTGCCTGCCATCGCCCAATCGCCCGTGCAACGCGGACTGAAGGTGGTGGCGCGACTGCCCGGCACCATCGTGGCGCTGGGCCTGGCCACCGTGCTCACCGCCCTGTTCGCGCTGCCGGTGGAGACCATTGGCTCACGCTTCGGCGGCATTCCCCAGGGACTGCCCAGCTTCGAGTGGCCAGCCTTTTCGTGGGATGGCATCCGCCAGCTCTTCATACCGACCCTCACGATCGCGATGCTGGGCGCCATCGAATCCCTGCTGTGCGCGCGGGTGGCCGACAACATGAGCGAACGCCCCCGCCACGATCCCAACCAGGAACTGATGGGCCAGGGCGTGGCGAACATGGTGGTGCCCTTCTTCGGCGGGATCCCGGCCACGGGCACGATTGCGCGCACGGTCACCAACGTGCGCTCCGGGGCCAACAGCCCGGTGGCCGGCATCGTGCACGCGTTCACGCTGCTGGCGGTGGTGCTCGTTGCCGCGCCGCTGGCCTCGCACGTGCCGCTGGCCGCCCTGGCCGGCATCCTGCTCTTCGTGGCCTGGAACATGGGCGAGTGGCGCGAGTTCGTGCGGCTGCGCCAGTTTTCGGTGCCCTACCGCGTGCTGCTGGTGGGCACCTTCGTGCTCACCGTGGTGTTCGATCTCACGGTGGCCGTGGAAGCCGGCCTGGTGATGGCCTGCGTGTTCTTCATTTACCGCATGAGCACGCTGTTCCGCATCGAGGCGCTGCACTTGCCGCCTGGCGTGCCCGACACGGTGCAGGCGATGAAGCTGTATGGCGCCTTGTTCTTCGGGGCGGTGGCCAAGGTGGAAGCCATCACCCAGCGCCTGCATCCGAACACCCGGGTGCTGGTGCTGGAGATGCACCGCCTGATCTCCATCGACACCACGGGCCTGGATGCGCTGGAGCAGCTTCATCGCAGCCTGCAGCGCCAGGGCATCCGTCTGGTGCTGTGCGATCTGAACGAACAGCCGCGCAGCCTGATGGAGCGCTCGGGCTTTGCCAACCACCTGGGTGCGCACAACCTCGCGCCCGACCTGCACGCCGCGGTGGCTGCTGCGCTGTGACGGGCCCGCGCCCCTCGCCGGCGAGGCCGGGCTCTGTTACGCTGAGAGCGTGATCATTGCTCCCGCCAGACTTCACACACATGGCCTTCCATGACCGCACCGGGTGCTGACGCCGCTTCGCCCCAGGCCTCGCCGCACCGGTCGGGGCGGCTCTATCCCTGGTACGTGGTCTTCGTGCTGATGCTGGCCGCCGTGGTGTCCCTCATCGATCGGCTGCTCGTGGGTCTGCTGGTGGAACCCATCCGGCGCGACCTGGGCATCAGCGATTTCGAGATCAGCCTGCTCCAGGGATTGGCTTTCTCCCTCTTCTTCTGCCTGGCCGGCCTGCCGCTGGGTCGGCTGGTCGACCGTGCCAACCGGCGCAACATCGTCGCCGCCGGCATCACCTTCTGGAGCCTGATGACCGCCGCAGCCGGACTGGCCCAGCACTACTGGCAGCTCTTCCTCACGCGTGCCGGTGTGGGGGTGGGCGAAGCCACGCTGGGGCCCGCGGCCTACTCCATCATCAGCGACTACTTTGAACGGCACCGCCTGCCCCTGGCGTTGTCGGTGTTCACACTGGGCACCGCCTTCGGCTCGGGCGCCGCCTTCGCCATCGGCGGCCTGGTCGGCGGGCTCGCCAACCGGGGCGACGTCCTCCTGCCCTTGCTGGGGACGGTCAAGGGGTGGCAGGTGGCCTTCATGCTCGTGGGCCTGCCTGGCCTGCTGGTGGCCGCGCTGATGTTCACGGTGCGCGAGCCGTTGCGCCGGCACACCGTGGCCGGCGGGCAGGCGCTTCCCGTGCGTGCCGTGCTCGCCTTCCTGCGAGAACGCCGCCGTCTCGCGCTGGGCTACATGGTGGGCATGAGCCTGGCCTTTTGCGTGACTTACGCCTTGCTGGCCTGGATGGCCACCTACTACATCCGGGTGCATGCCATGCCGGTGGAACGCATCGGGCCGGTGCTGGGTGCCATGATCCTCGGGCTGAGCACCGCCGGCATCTTCAGCGGGGGGTGGCTGGCCAGTGTCCTGCTGCGCCGCGGCATGCGCGATGCCACGCTGCGCACGGCCTGCTGGAGCCTTGCGGCCTCGACGCCCTTCCTGGTGGCGGCCCCCCTGCTGCCCACCCCCTCGGCCTCGCTGATGGCCTTCGCGCCCGGGCTCTTCCTGTCGAGCATCTTCGTGTCCTTGGGCACGTCGACGATCCAGCTGGTGACCCCCAACGAAATGCGCGGACAGGTCTCCGCCCTGGGACTCATGCTCACCACCGTGCTGGGCTCGGTGCTGGGCCCCAGCGTGGTGGCCGCCGGCACGGACTTCGTGTTCGCCGATGAAGCGCGCATCGGCCATGCCATCGCGCTCACCTGCGGCCTGGCGCTCCCTCTGGCCGTGGCTGCCCTGGCCTGGAGCCTGCCCGCTCTGCGCGACGCTTCGCGGCAGGCCGAAACCTGGAGCGCGTCAGCGCCACCCGGTGAGCCACCACATCACTCGTAGACGGTCACCGCCTGCGATGAGCGCCCCAGCACCACCGCCCATCCCAGCCCGACGCTCCAGCCCGAGCGCCGCTCCACGAGCGGACTGTCGGCAAACACCGCCCCGCCGACATGGTCGTGCCGCACAAAAGCGCCCACCCAGTGCGCCCCCACACGGCGAGACACGGAGCCCAGCGTCTGCCAGCCGCCGTACCCGCCGCGCGCCTCGTAGGCCGGCCGGCCAGGAAGCGCCTCGGCGCTGGCCACCCCGTAGTAGTGCTGGTGATGGGCTGCCGTGCCATACACCGGGCCGGTCTGCAAACCGAGGTGCCAGCTGCCGTTCAGGCTGGGCGAGTCCAGGCGCAGGCTCGGCTGGAAGACCGCCCCCACCGAACGAGGTGAACGCTCCAGGGTGAACACCGCCCGCAACGGCAGGCGCAACTGCAGCTGCAGGTCACGCCGAGCCGAACGCCAGAGGTTGACGTTGGCATTGGGACCCACTTCGAGAGTGGCCGGCAGGTCGTCCATGCCTGCGCGAACACCCTCATCGCGGCTGCGCGCCGGTGGCGAAGCCGCCAGGCTCAGGTCGATCTCCCAGCTCGGGGCATCGACCAGCACCGCGCGGGCCCCCTCGCGATCTGCACGCAGCCAGTCACCGCGATAGATCACGTAGGGGAGCGGCACCCCGTAGCGGCTGCGTGTGCCAGCCCCGCGGTAGTCGGGCAGGCTCAACCCGCCCACCCCCAGACCGATTTCCCATTGAGGACGCTCCACCGTGCGCCGCTCGGGCAGGACCTCGGCCCGCGCGGCTGGAGTCGCAGCCGAGACGCTCCACAGCAGGACCCAGCGCCAGCACATCCTCATGGGAGCTCCTCGTCGGCCAGCCGCACCTGGGCCTCGATCTCGACCAGCAGCTCCGCACGGCAGACGTCGGCTTTCATGTACAGCGCCGCCCGGGCCGCAGGGCTTGACGGCCCGAGCCAGGCGCACACCACATCGCGCACCGCGGCCAGGTCGCCCGGGCGGCGCAGGTAGACGGTGCACTCCAGCCGATCGCGCAAGGCCTCGACCGTCCAGGCCGCACCCACGGCAGGCAGCGCTGCCGTCAGAACGGCGTCGATGTTGTGCAGGCACTCGCGCGCCTGACGGACCACGTCGCCGGGGTGCAAGGACTCATGCCCGACGATGCTGGCGGTGCCCGAGATGAACAGCACCCGCACGCCAGCGCCCAGGTCGGCCAGCGCCGCCCGGGAGAAGGTGGGGCTGCGCGGCCCATACTGCCGGGGATAGTGATAGGCGCTGACCTGGCGCGGGTTCTCGATGGGCAGCGGCGCACGCCGGCCCGCCAGGAAGTGCACCGTCAAGGAGCCATGGGTCGTGCCCATGGCGCAGGCTGCCGGAGCGCCTTCTTCCAGGCCCCGCCCCACGTCCTCGAACGCACGGGCGCGGCCGAGGTTGAAAAGGCGATACCGCTCCAGCCCCGCTTCTTCAGCATTGATGTCGCGCAGGTAGTTCCACACGCGCTGCAGATGGGGACAGCTTTCGCGCTCGAGCACCTTGAAGAGGTCGGCATAGGCGCGCCAGGCAGCCTGCTGGAGGCCTTCGCCCCGGTCATCCATGCAAGCCGTGCCGAAGATCCAGTGCCCGTCGCAGCGGTAGGTCACGCACCCCAGCACGCCCTCGCGCACCGGGCCCGTGACCACCCATTCCTCTTTGGCTGCCCGATCGGGCCACAGGAGTTCGGGGACCGCCCAGGATGAGGCGCCCGCGGGCACCGGCCACACGCCCCCGAGCGCCTGCGCATCCGCACGGCACGTCGGCCAGGCAAGCGCCTCACGGGCATGGCTGCAGCGCAGCGCGCCGGGCTGCGATGGGAGGCTGGGGGGGCGATCAAGCCCCCAGACGTTGGAAAGCATGGCGGGGCTGGAATCTCGCGGTCTGCGCCGCGGATTCTAGGCGCCGAGAGCCGCACGCCGGAACACGGCCCCGCTCAGGACTCCTTGCGCCGGATGAAAGACGAGCGCTTGGCATCCTCGGGGTAGTAGAACTGGATCTCGCCGCGGCGCCAGACGCCCAGCCAGATCATGTTGACCGAGAAGGCATCGTGGTCGGTCGCGCTGAAGGGTTCGCCGTAAGTGGTGACCACGCCGCGGTGCGGCCGGTCGAAGTTCTCCAGGGCCTTCTTCAGGGCATCACCCGACACGTCGCCCTTGGTCTGGAACAGCGCTCGCAGCATCAGGTAGACCGCGTCATAGGTCTGCGCGGCCGCCATCAGCGAGCCGATGCGCTTTTCCTTCGAATGCCGGAAGTAGCTGGCCAGGAAGGACATGCGACGCTCGTTGGCCAGGTCCTGGATGATGGTCTGCGCCATCATGGTGCCCTCGAGCGCTTCGGCGCCTGCCAGTTCCAGCACACTGCGGAAGGACAACGGCCAGGGGGCAAAGTACGGCACCTGCCAGCGCAGCTCGGCCCGGCTGCGCACCGCGGCGGCCTGCTCGGGCCCGACGGTGTAGACCACCAGCGCCTCGGCACCGGCCGCCTGGGCGGCGCGCATCTCCTCGACCAGGGTCTTCACGCCAAGGTCGAAACGGCCGACGAACACCGGCTGGACGTTGCGCTTGGCCAGCTCGTCGCTGATGTCCTTGACCCCGCCTTCGCCATAGCCGGTGCGATCGGCCAGGATGGCCACGCGCCGCAGCTTGCGGCGATCGACGATCTCGCTCACGAGGAAGCGCGCATTCAGGATGTCGGGTGGCGCGACGCGGAAGATGTAGCTCTGCGCCGGTGGGTACTTGGTGGTCACCGCCGTGCCCTGGGAACAGGGCACCATCAGGAGATGCTTGTTGTCCTGGAACACATCGAGCGAGCGCATCGCCACGCCGGTGTTGCAGAAGCCGATCGTGAAATCGACCTTCTCCTTGAGGACCAGGTCCTCCGACACGCGGCGCCCCTCGTCGGGGACCGCCTTGTCGTCACGGGTCACCAGCTCCAGGGGGCGCCCCAGGAATCCGCCGACCTCGTTGATTTCCTTCACGGCCAGTTCGGCGCCGAAGCGCACGCTGTTGCCGAAGTCGGCCGAGCCGCCTGTCAGCGGCGCAATCAGGCCGATGCGCACCGGCTTGGGCGTCTGCCCTTGGGCCTGCGCAGACAGAGCCAGGCACAGTCCCAGCCCCACGGTGATCAAGGAACGTCCGAACATCACATCTCCTCGGTCATGCGCTCTTGGCGCGCCGGCGCGATGGTGCCACCGTCAGCGCCCCTCACGCACCAAGACAAACCCGCGGGAGCCGCGTCGCCGCAGTGAGATGCGTCACGCTGCGCGCCTGCGCATGGCGCGATGCCGGGATGACGATCACTCGCCCAGGTAGGCGGCACGCACTTTCGGGTCGTTCAGCAGGGCCTTGGCCTCACCGTCCATGGTGATTTCGCCCGACTCCATCACGTAGCCACGATCGGCCAGCTGGAGGGCCCGGCTGGCGTTCTGCTCCACCAGCAGCACGGTCACGCCCTGCTTGTGGATGTCGGCCACGACCTCGAAAATCTTGTCGACCATGATGGGCGACAACCCCATCGAGGGCTCGTCGAGCAACAGCACCTTCGGTCGCGCCATCAGCGCCCGGCCCATGGCCAGCATCTGCTGTTCGCCGCCGGACATCGTGCCGGCCAGTTGGTTGCGCCGCTCTTTCAGGCGCGGGAACAGGGTGAAGACCTTCTCGACGTCCGCATCGATCTCCTTGTCGTTGCGGGTGAAGGCCCCCATCAGCAGGTTCTCGGTGATGCTCATGCGGGTGAAGGTGCCGCGCCCTTCCGGCACCATCACCAGACCCTGTTTGACAAGGTCCCAGGCCCCCTGGCCCCGGATGGGCTTGCCCAGGTAGCTGATGTCGCCCTCGGCCACCGGCTGGGTGCCGGTGATCGCCTTGAGCGTGGTGGTCTTGCCGGCGCCATTGGCGCCGATCAGGCTGACGAGTTCGCCCTGGCGCACCTCGAGCGAGGCGCCCTTGACGGCCTGGATGCCCCCGTAGGCCACCCGCAGCCCGCTGATCTTCAGCATCGTTTGACTCATGTGTACTGGCTCCGCGTGCGTGGGGTTCAGTGGGCCGTGTGGCCGGCGCCGAGATAGGCCTCGATCACCTTGTCATTGCGCTGCACCTCGTAGGGGGTGCCTTCGGCGATCTGCTTGCCGTAGTCGAGCACGGTCACGCGATCCCACAGCC